>URHP01000098.1 GCA_900547645.1 uncultured Eubacteriales bacterium | reverse complement strand
TAAGAGACAGCGATGGTGGAGCCGCCGGCGGTGCTGATGTGTTCCCCCACGTCCAGAGAGCGGTGGGTCACATCGTCCACGATGCCCACGGTGAAGTGGTTCTTGGGCTCGTCCTTTTCAAGGTTCTTGTAGACGGAAAGCACCATGGAGGGGTTGAATTCCTTGGAACCGAGTCCGTATCTGCCGCCGACGACCTTGATGTCCTTCATGCCCTTTTCCAGGAGCGCGGTGCATACGTCGAGGTAGAGAGGCTCGCCCAGCGATCCGGGTTCCTTCGTTCTGTCGAGAACGGCGATCTTCTTGCAGCTCTTGGGAATGGCGGCAACAAACGCGTCCGTCACGAAGGGGCGGTACAGGCGGACTTTGATAAGGCCGTACTTCTTGCCCTGTGCGTTGAGCTTGTTGATGGATTCTTCCACCGTCTCGGCGCCCGAGCCCATGATGACGATGACCTCTTCGGCGTCGGGAGCGCCCACATAGTCGAACAGGTGGTAGCTTCTGCCCGTGAGCGCGTTCACCTCGTCCATCATCTCCTGCACGATGGCGGGCGTCGCAAGGTAGTAGCTGTTCGCCGTCTCGCGGTTCTGGAAGTAGGTGTCGCCGTTCTGCGCGGTGCCGCGCTGAACGGGATGCTCGGGGTTGAGGGCGCGTGCGCGGAATTCCGCCACGTCCTTGGCAAGGCCCTTCTTGTCGAAGATCGCCTTCATCTCCTCATAGGAAATGACGTCGATCTTGGAGACTTCGTGCGAGGTACGGAAGCCGTCAAAGAAATTGATGAAAGGCACGCGTGCGCGGAGCGTGGACAGATGCGCCACGAGCGCGAGGTCCATGACCTCCTGCACCGAGCAGCCTGCGATCATCGCGAAGCCCGTTTGACGGCACGCCATGACGTCCTGATGGTCGCCGAAGATGTTCAGCGAGTGCGCGGCGATCGCGCGCGCGGAGACGTGCATGACCATGGGCAGCAATTCGCCCGAAATTTTGTACATGTTGGGGATCATCAGCAGAAGTCCCTGCGACGCGGTGTACGTCGTCGTCAGCGCGCCTGCCGAAAGAGAGCCGTGCACCGCGCCCGCAGCGCCGCCCTCCGACTGCATCTCTGCAATGCGGAGCTTCTGTCCCCACATGTTCAGCCTTCCCTGAGTCGCCCATTCATCCGCGGACTCCGCCATGGGCGAAGAGGGGGTGATGGGGTAGATCGCCGCAACTTCCGAGAAAGCATAAGCGACGTGCGACGCGGCGGTATTGCCGTCAATCGTCATCTTGGTCATCGAAAAACCTCCATAAAAACTATTAATTATGTTCACGCAAATCTTTTTGCAAAGGCAAAAATTTTTGCCGTGAGTTTCAAGACATCCGTCCGTGCGGCTGCGCCTTGGCGGCGGGTTTTCTGCGCACGCAAAAACAGGCGTTCTGCACGCACATGGTTATTATAAATGTTTTCCTTGGACAAGTCAACCCCCGTCGTGAAAAAATTTACTTTTTTCCGCAAGAATTTTCGGGCGCCGGGCGCTGCGTGCGCAAAGCGCCGCGCACGGACGGATATTTTTGCCCCATATCGGCGCTTTTACAAAATTATCACGGCGTTTTCATTGTAAAATGACGGACAATTTGCTATAATATGGTCAAATCGCGCCGGGAAGGGCGCCATTGGGAGCAATATGAAGGCGATTGAATTTGCGGACGTCTCCTTTCGCTACGAAGAGGAAGGACCGTTCGCCGTCAGACATTTGAATTTTTCCGTCGAAGAGGGCGAATTTGTTGCCGTGCTCGGGCATAACGGCAGCGGCAAAAGCACGCTGGCGCGGCTCGCGAACGGGCTTCTGACGCCCGACGAAGGGACCGTCAGCGTGTTCGGCACGCTTTTGGGCGAAAAAAACCTCTATGAAGTGCGCAGGAACGTGGGCGTCGTGTTTCAGAATCCGGACAACCAGACGGTGGCGACCATCGTCGAGGACGACGTGGCGTTCGGCGCGGAGAACGTGGGGCTCCCCCGCGAAGAGATCGGCAGGCGCATCGGCTTTGCGCTCGGCGCCGTCGGCATGGAGG
>URHP01000097.1 GCA_900547645.1 uncultured Eubacteriales bacterium | reverse complement strand
CACAAGGCTATTCGTCGGCAGCGTCAGATGTGTATAAGAGACAGGGCATGGAGTCGATCTCCGTGCGGATCATCGCCGCCGCCTCGTCCACAAGGTCGATCGCCTTATCGGGCAGAAAACGGTCGGTGATATAGCGGTTGGACAGGACTGCCGCCGCGACGAGCGCGTCGTCGTGGATGCGCACGCCGTGGAAGATCTCGAAACGCTCTTTCAGCCCGCGCAGAATGGAGATGGTGTCCTCCACCGTGGGTTCATTCACCATGACGGGCTGGAAGCGGCGCTCGAGCGCGGCGTCTTTTTCGATGTATTTGCGGTATTCGTCGAGCGTCGTCGCGCCGATGCAGTGCAGTTCGCCGCGCGCAAGGAGCGGCTTCAGAAGATTCCCCGCATCCATCGCGCCCTCCGACTTCCCCGCGCCCACGACGGTATGCAGCTCGTCGATGAACAGCAGGATATTGCCGTTCGACTTGGTGACTTCGGCAAGCACCGCCTTCAGACGTTCCTCAAACTCGCCGCGGTACTTGGCGCCCGCAATGAGCGCGCCCATATCGAGCGAAAAGAGCGTCTTGTTCTTCAATGTTTCCGGCACGTCGCCCTTGACGATCCGCTGCGCCAGCCCTTCGGCGATCGCCGTCTTGCCGACGCCGGGTTCGCCGATCAGCACGGGGTTGTTCTTGGTCTTGCGCGAAAGGATGCGCACGACGTTGCGGATCTCCTCATCCCTGCCGATCACGGGTTCGAGCTTGTGCTCCCGCGCGCGCTTGGTGAGATCGGTACCGTATTTTTCAAGCGCCTCGTACGTCTCCTCGGGATTGTCGCTCGTCACGTTCTGATTGCCGCGCACCTGCTTCATGCCTTCCAGAAATTTGTTTTTCGTCAGACCGAAGCGCGAAAAAATATCCTTCAGCCCCCGCTCGTCGTTGTCAAACAGGCACAAAAAGAGATGTTCGACGGAAATATATTCGTCCTTCATCCCTTCGGCGAGCTTTTCCGCCTCGTTCAGAATGCGGCTCACGGCAGGCGTTGCATACGGCTGAGAACCGCCCGACGTCCTGGGGAGACGCTCCACGGCGTCCTTGAGGGCGGATGCCAGCCCGTCCGCATCCGCGCCCGCACGCCCGACGATCCTGTAATTGAGCCCGTCGCGGTCCATGAGCGCAAGCGCAAGATGCAGCGCCGTCAGCTCGGGGTTCCCGTACTCGACGGCAAGATTTTGCGCGCTCTGCACCGCCTGCAGCGATTTTTGCGTAAACTTATTGGCGTCCATATCTTCCTCCTTACGGGCGGCGTCCCCGCCCTTCGTTTTGTTTGTTCGTCTTTATTATACCGCGAATAAAAATCGGTTAAACAATGATGCGCCGCAAACAGAGTGCGCGGACGCGTTTTTTACGCAGAATCGTTGATTCGCAGGCAAAAAAACTGCATAATGGACTTACGGAAAGGCGGACAGCCGTCTCATTTTTGTCAGGATCCCCCCTATCCTGTCTCCGAGAAAAAACGTCGCGGCGGAACCGTGTCTGATTTTGCCGTAAATGCGCAAAATGTTTTTCGTACGAGGTATCACTTTGCATTGGATCGAGACGATCGACAGCCAAACCGCCGCGTTCGCACACGGCGTACAGATAGCTGCAGGCAACTTTATGACGCCATTTCTGCGCATTGTCAGCATCCTGGGAAACGGAGGCGCGGTCTTTCTTGCCGCGGCAGCCGTTCTGTTGCTCTTTCGACAGACGAGAAAGACGGGAACCGCCGCGCTGATCGCGCTGTTGACCGGCGTTATTCTGACCAACCTGATCTTAAAAAACGCCGTGGCGCGCGAACGCCCCTTTTCCGATCCGACGTCCGTATATTACACATATTGGCTGGAGACGGGCAGCATGGCGGCAAGCGGATATTCTTTTCCGTCCGGGCATACAACAGCGGCCATGGACGACGACCGCCCAAAGCCGCGGCGCGGAAAAGACTTTGAAATGTAACGGACAGCTAAAAAGCCATCGCCTTTTCGGGCGGCGGCTTTCGTCATATTGAAAGAGGTGTTGGCTATTGTTTGCTACCGAACCCGAAAAAGGCAGTTTTTGAGCGTTTGGGGCAGCCCGAAAAATGGCTTTTCAAATTCTTGCAGCAAGTCAGGATGAAAGTCAAAAAAATAGCAAAAAGTGTTTGCTACCGTGT
>URHP01000096.1 GCA_900547645.1 uncultured Eubacteriales bacterium | reverse complement strand
ATGGCAAATCAACCCAATATCGTCATGATCGTATTCGATCATCAGTTGTATTACAGGCACGGGGCGGACGGCGGCGCGCAGATCCGCCGTCCCTGCTTTGATGCTTTCAAGCAGGAGGCGACGCTGTTTGAAAACGCCTTTTCGGTCTGCCCGCTCTGCGGGCCCGCGCGCCGTTCCATGCTCGACGGTCTGTATCCGCATAAACACGGGCAGGTACGCAACGAAATGATGCCGATGGGCGAGGAGACGTATTACGATTGCCTTCGGCGCGCCGGATACGATGCCTATTATATCGGGAAATGGCACGCGGGGCAGGGGACCGCGCAGTCGCTGGGCTGCAAGGGCTTTTCTCCCGAAGGATACGGCAATCCGTACACGCTCGACGATTATCGTGCGTATTGCCGCGAGCGCGGGTTTGATAGCCCGAAGGCGCTCGTGGAATTCAGCGAATCGGCACGTGAATATTTCAAGGAAGGAGAGGTCGCCGACCTTGCCGGGTATCCGTATCTGTATACCTATACGTTCGGAACGCTGCAGACGCCTTCGGATACGCACGAATGCTTCTATCTTGCCAACCGTGCCTGTGAGCAGATCGAACGCCTTGCGAAACAGGAGGACGGCAGACCGTTCGCGCTCCGCGTTGATTTCTGGGGACCGCATCATCCTTATTTCCCGACACAGGAGTATCTCGATCTGTATGACGAGTCGGAGATCGGCATGTACGGGAGCTTTACGGACGACCTGCACGATAAACCGCCCGTCTATCGCTACGAAGAGGGGTACTCGCTTGCCCGCGATCACGAGATGATCATTCCGAATCCTCTTCCTGAGGCGCGTTGGAAAAAGATGCTTCGCTATGCCTATGCGCAAAATTCCATGTGCGACGCCGCGGCGGGCCGGATCATCGATGCGTTGAAGCGGCACGGGCTGCTTGAAAACACGGTCGTGATCTGGATGGCGGATCACGGAGACGCGCTCGGTTCTCACGGCGGACATCTCGATAAAAACTGCTATCTGTCGGAAGAGATGATCCGCATTCCTCTGTTGGTACGCGCGCCGGGCGCGGGATGCGGCGCGGTCTCCGCGGCGAACGTTTCCAACTTGGACATTCCCGCGACGATCGCGGATTACTGCGGGGAACGCTTCCGTACCGAAATCGACGCGCAGTCGCTGCGTCCGTATCTGGAAGATGCCGGCAGCGCGGGACGCGAGTATTTCGTGTCGGTCAGCCACGGGCATTTTCAGCGGCATATCGCCCGTGCCGTCTGCGCGGGCAGGTATCGCTATATCTACAACAAAAATATGACGGAAGAGCTGTATGATCTTGAGACGGATCCGTACGAATTGCACAATCTGTGCAACGATCCTGCTTATGCGGACATAAAAAAGCGCCTGCAGGAGAAACTTGACTGTTGGCGTAAAGAGTATCGCGACCGGGAACTTTGAACATATGCTGAACCTGCTGATCAAACCTGCGTCAAGCCTGTGTAACATGCGATGCAGGTATTGTTTTTATCACGATGAATCTTTGCATCGGGACGTGGCGTTCCGCGGGATCATGCAGCAGGAGACGGCGGATGCGTTGATCGAAAAGGCATTTGCGCAGGAAAATAGATCCGTTCTGTTTGCGTTTCAGGGCGGAGAACCGACGCTTGCGGGACTTGCATTTTTCGAGTCGTTTGTCCGAAAGGTCCGCGATGCCAACCGGAACGGGGTTTGCGTCTCTTATTCTCTGCAGACGAACGGGCTTTCCATGGACGAGCGTTGGGCAAAGTTTCTGCATGACCATCATTTTTTGGTCGGGCTTTCGTTTGACGGCAGTCGGGCGCACGATCTGCTTCGTCCTGATGCATCGGGAAAAGACACCCGTTCACGCGTGATCCGTGCTGCGCGGATCATGGAAAAATACGGCGTGGATTTCAATATCCTTACGGTGGTAACGCCGGTCGTCGCGCGCAATATCGGGCAAATATATCATGAGATGAAGCGGCGCGGTTTTCGCTATCTGCAGTTTATTCCCTGTCTGGATCCGCTCGGCTGCGACGGTTCGTCGGAGTATACGCTCTCCAATGACGATTATCTGTATTTTCTGAAAACGCTCTTCTCCCTCTGGTATAAAGATTTTATGGCGGGGGAGTATTACAGCATCCGCTATTTTGACAATCTTTACTTTCTTTACGAAGGGCAGGGGGCGGAACAATGCGGAATGCAGGGACATTGCAATATTCAGTTTGTGGTGGAAGGGGACGGGGACGTATATCCCTGCGACTTTTATTGCCTTGACGAATACCGCCTCGGAAATATCCGCGAACAGGACTTTCGGGCATTGTTGCATTCCGACGCTGCCCGCAGATTTCTTGGGGAATCGGCGGGGTTTGATCCCGATTGCCGCACCTGTCCTTGTTTCCGCCTGTGCCGCAGCGGCTGTCGGCGGTATAAACGGAACGGAGAGTATCTGTATTGCAAGGCATTCCGTGAATTTTATCCCGTTTTGGAAAAATCTTTGCCGGAGATTCGCAAAAAACTGCGGGAATATTCCT
>URHP01000095.1 GCA_900547645.1 uncultured Eubacteriales bacterium | reverse complement strand
CGGCGGCGCCGTACTCATCGCCATCGGCGTCAAACTGCTTGCGGAAGGGCTGATGTAAAAAATCATTACAATATTGACATTTCCTCCGCGGGATGATATAATGTCATCGACGGGCGGTTGCTGCCGCCCCGTCCGCCGTGGGAGGGGAGTTATGGCGAAAAAGATCAAGCATTACGATTTCACGAAAAGACCCGGGAAGCCGAGCGCGTTCTGGATGTGGCTGGCGCGTAATTTTGCCATCCGTCCGCGGCTCAAGGGGCGCAAGGTGACGGTGGTCAAAAAGAACATGGACGGCATCGAGCCGCCCTATCTGCTGTTCGTCACGCATGCGAGCATGCTGGATTTTCCCGCCATGTATACCGCGGTCGCGCCCTACAATGCGAACAACGTCGTCGCGATCGACGCCGTGCGCGACGTGGGGGACTTCTTGATGCGCCGTCTTGGATGCATCACCAAGCGCAAGTTCGTCAAGGACCTCAGTCTCATCCGCAATATGCGCTACTGCGCGGAAAAGTACGGGACGATCGTGTGCATCTATCCGGAGGCGCGCTATACGCTGGACGGGACGACGGGCTTCCTGCCCGACTCCCTCGGAAAAATGTGCAAGCTGATGAACGTCCCCGCCGTGGTGCTGCGGCTGTACGGTACGTTCATTTCCGCCCCGCAGTGGAACAAGGACGAGCAGTATCTGCCCCTCAGGTGCGAATTGGAGTGTGTTGCCTCCAAGGAAGAAGTGAAAACGCTCCCCGCAGACGAGCTCAACCGCCGCGTGCATGCGGCGATGCAGCGCGACGACTACGCCTATCAGCGTGCAGAGGGCATCGAGCTCAAAAATCCCAGGCGGGCGAACGGGCTGCACAACATTCTCTACCAGTGCCCGCATTGCGGAAAAGAATTCATGATGTATTCGGAGGGGACGCGCCTTTGGTGCGCTTCCTGCGGAAAGGCGTGGCAGGTGAGCACGCTCTCCGAACTGCAGGCGGAGGAAGGGGAGACGGAATTCCGTTATATTCCCGAATGGACGGCATGGGAGCGCGAAAACGTCCGCCGCGAAGTGCGCGAAGGACGGTATCGGTTTGAGGCGGACGTCACCGTGCATACGCTTCCGAACGCGAAGCGGTTCTACGATCAGGGCATGGGGAAACTCGTGCAGACGTGCGAGGGAACGCGGCTTTCCTGTACCGCATACGGCGAAAAGCGGGAACTTTTCTGGGCGGGAACGGAACTCGAGAGCGTGCATATCGAATACGACTATCCCTACCGCAAGGACAAGTACAAAAAGAATCTCTTCGGTGACTGTATCGATATTTCCACGCACGACGACAGCTACTGGCTGCATCCCGTCGGGCTGCGCGATCAGCTCACCAAAGTTTCTTTTGCGACGGAGGAGATCTATCTGCTCGCAAAAGAGAAGGTCAAAGAACGCGGAAAAAAAGAATAACGCAGCGTCGCACCGACCCGACACGTTTTTGCTCCGTTGTGCAAAGGAAAGGGACTGAATAAGGAGAACTGATGAAGATCCGATATTTAGGCACTGCCGCGTATGAGGGCGTTCCGGCGCCCTATTGCAAGTGCCGCGTATGCAGGGAATCCTTCCGCACGGGCGGAAGGGCGCTGCGTTCGCGCTCGCAGGCGCTCGTGGACGGAGAGTTGCTGCTTGATTATAATGCAGACACCGTCTGCCATTCGTTGCAATACCGCATCGAATGGGAAAAGATCGGCGACTGTCTGATCACCCACAGTCACAGCGACCATCTCTGTCCCGCCGATCTGGAGATCTTGTCCGATCCGATCAGCCATGAACACCGTACGGTCCATTTCTATTCCGCGCAGGACGGATATGATAAGATCGTATGTGAGATCGAGCGCCTTCATATGCAAAACAGGGTGGAGGCGCATCTCATACAGCCGGGCGACATCTTCTTCACCTCAGATCAAAAGTATCAAGTCCTTGCGCTGCGGGCAAATCATGCCGCTGAGACGACTCCTGTATTCTATGCCATCGCGCGCGGCGGAAAACGTCTCTTATACGCGCACGATACGGGGGTATTTCCCGAGGAGGACTATGCGCTGTTAAAGGCATTCGGCAGGTTCGATCTTGTTTCCCTCGACTGCACGGGCTGTCTGGGACTCGGCGGGAGCTGGCGGGACGGACATATGAGCCTGAAAACCAATCTCGAGGTGATGGAACGGCTGCGCAGGGAAGGGATCGCAGACGAAAAAACGATCTTCGTCGCCAATCACTTTTCCCACAACGGCGGACAGACCTATGACGAGATGGTTCCGGAAATGGCAAAATACGGCATCGTCGTCGCCTATGACGGGCTTGAGATCGAGTTCGCTGTGTCGAGATGAAATATCGCCGGATGGGCGAAGTGTTTGCGGAATATCTTTTCAAGTAAAACCGCGTTTCATGCAAAAAGGACGGCTGTCTTACGGCAGCCGTCCTTTTTGTCGGTTACACAGAATTGAGTTGAAATTTGTTTGCATGGACAAGTCCGATCGTATTTATCCATATTGTCCAAATGATTGTCCAAATTTCCAAATAATGGGGTATATGGCGTTTCGCGGCGACCTATTTTAGGCCTGTCTCTTATACACATCTGACGCTGCCGACGAA
>URHP01000094.1 GCA_900547645.1 uncultured Eubacteriales bacterium | reverse complement strand
ACGAGATGAGCGCTAGTCTCGTGGGCTCGGAGATGTGTATAAGAGACAGTGGCAGTACCGCCCCGACGCGTGGAAGGACGACGCCGTGCAGGACAGCCGCCCCGGCAACAGCACCTGCCGTTATCTGGTCGTCACCGAAGAATGGTGGGACGGGTATATCTACCGTGCGTTTAACCTTGCCAAGACGGATTCTTCCGTGCTGACGGGGCAGGAAGCCGCCGCAAAAGCGGCGTTTAAGATCTATCTGCCGCCCGAAGCGCAGAACTGAACCGCGCGCAAACACCGCCGCCCGACCGGGCGGCGGTGTTTGCGTAGAATGAGCGCGTCGGGCGCGATCCTCCGCATAGGAAATGCGAAACGGAAAAATCGGTTGCATTCGGGCGCGGCGCATGGTATACTGAACATGCGCCGCGCGCTTTTACAAATTTTTAACAACTTTTTAGCAATTCGGCAACAGGCGTATGGTAAGATCGTTTGCGGGAGGGGACGGGTATGGTCAGAATTCTTGTGGCGGAGGACGACGCGGCGCTTTTAAAGCTCGTCTGTACGGCGCTTCAGAACGGCGGGTACGGGACGGTTGCCTGTGCGGACGGTGCGCAGGCGCTCGCTGCGTTTGAGCAGGGCGGGATCGACATGATCGTCACCGACGTCATGATGCCCGCGCTCGACGGATTCGGACTTGCCGAACAGGTGCGCCGGACAGACGGACGCATCCCCATTCTCTTTATGACGGCGCTCGACGATAAGACCGCCGAACAGCGCGGATTTGCGCTCGGCGCGGACGACTATGTGGTCAAACCTTTCGATACGGATATTCTTCTGCTGCGGGTGGGCGCGCTGCTGCGGCGCGCGAACATCGAGCGCAGCCGTACGCTGACCGTCGGGAATTTGAACATGAACAAGGACGAGCACACGGCGTATGCGGACGGGGAAGAGCTTTCGCTCACCGTGCGCGAATTCGATTTGCTGTTCAAACTCCTTTCCTTCCCGCGGCGGACCTTCACGCGCACGCAGCTCATGGACGAATTCTGGGATTACGACTCCTCGGCGACGTCCCGCACGGTGGACGTATATATGTCCAAGTTGCGCGAAAAGACTTCCTGCTGTACGGGATTCGAGATCGTCACCGTACACGGGCTCGGCTATAAGGCGGTTTTAAAATGAGGGCGGCGTCCTCCGGGAAACGGGGCATGCGCCCGGGCGGAAGGCGCGCGCTGCTGCTGATCGTCGCCTATGCCGTGCGCTTTCTTGCGGTCGCGGCGATCATCACGGTGGCGGTGTTCGTACAGAAGGCGGCTTCCGAGGCGTTTGCAGACGATACGGGCGCGGTTGCGGCGGTCATGCTGGTCGCAGTCGTGTTTCTTTCGCTCGCGCTCACCGTGTTTGAACTGCTGTTGCGCAAGGTCACCGTGGACCGTCCCGTCGGACGCATTGCCGATATGGCGCGCCGCATTGCCGAGGGGGATTTTTCGGCGCGCGCAGACGCTGCGCATGTGTACGGAAATTATGACGTTTACGACCGGATTCTGCTCGATCTGAACCGTGCGGCGGAAGAACTTGCCGAAGCGGAAAAGGCGCGTCTTTCCTTTATTTCCAATGTCTCGCATGAGATCAAAACGCCGCTTGCGGTCATTCAGAGCTATGCGCAGGCGCTCTCCAAGGACGGTCTGGATGAAAAGACGCGCGGGGAATATCTGGAAATTTTGCGCCAGGCGGCGCAGCGCCTTGCCGCGCTTGTACACAACGTGCTGCGGCTCAACCGCCTCGAGCACCGCAAGCTCGGCGCGGAAATTTCCGACGTGCGTCTTGACGAGCAGCTTGCGCAGTGCATTCTGCAGTTTGAGGAGACGATCGAGGCAAAGGGGCTGGAGCTTTCGTGCGATCTGGAGGAAGCGATCATCCGCTCGGACGCGGGGTGCCTGGAACTCGTCTGGAACAACCTGCTCTCCAACGCCGTCAAATTTACGGACAGCGGACGGATCTCCGTCGCGCTCGGGCGGGAGCACGGACGCGCCGTTGTCACCGTCTCGGATACGGGCTGCGGCATGTCTGCGGAGACGGGACGGCACATTTTCGAACAATTTTATCAGGGCGACACTTCCCACGCGAAGGAGGGGAACGGCCTGGGGCTTGCGCTCGTCAAAAAGGTCATAGACGTGCTGGGCGGCGAGATCTCGGTAGAGAGCGAGGAGGGCAGGGGCAGCACATTCCGCGTGACGCTCCCCGAACGCATATGAGGCGTCTGTTTCGGTTTTTGAAGGATCCGCCGCTCGCCTTTGCCGCGCTCGTCTGGCTGTGCGCGCCGGGGGCGGTGGCGGGCAGCATTGCGATCGTGGCGTTTGAGATCACGCAGGTGTGGGCATATGCGGTCTATGTGCTTGCGGCCGTCATTCTCGCCTACGGGATCTTTCTTGCGGTCCGGCTTTCGCCGCGCTTGAAGGCGGGAATCGTCGCACGGGCAAACAGACATGCATTTACCGGCAATCTGATCTCCGATTACGGCTATCGTACGGTTGCGTTTTCCGTCTTTTCCTTTGCCGTCAATGCAGGCTATGCGATCGTGCATATCGTGCTTGCCGTCCTGTGGCTGTCTCTTATACACATCTCCGAGCCCACGAGACTAGCGCTCATCTCG
>URHP01000093.1 GCA_900547645.1 uncultured Eubacteriales bacterium | reverse complement strand
CATGGAACATACAATCATGCTCAATGCTATCACGAACCATCTTTTCTTCATTTTACTCCTCCTGGTTTTCTCTGCCATAACTTCATGGCAATCAACTTAAAAACAAAAAGGCACAACAAAACTTATCCGCTCTGTTGCGCCGAATCAAATGCTCATGGAAATTCCCCCTTCCCTTTTTGAATTCACTTACAATTCGCTTCCTGCTTCAACCGTTCTCCACTGTTTAATAATTGCTTTTCCGTAAAATTCTAACACCATATGAAAATTTTGTCAATCCAAAAATTATCTTCCATCGCCGATAAGCAAACGCTTCTGTTTCCTTGCGATCTCTTCGAGGACGACAATCGTTTCTTTCTACGCAAAATGTCCTTACAAATTTCTCCGGGTTCAATTGTTTCTATATATTAGACGATGTAATCTATGATAAGAATACTGAGTACTCTTTATTCCCGCTGTTTGATCCCAAAGATTTACGGATCCGTCATTTTACATTAGAAATCCGCCTCCCATTATAATATTCTGCTGGGGTTGACACCCCCCTGTCAATACTTTTACAAAAAATACCGCCCGACGACAAAGCGCGCCCCGCCGGTAATCCGGCGGGGCGCGCTTGCCTGTTTCGTTTGCCCTGTTATTTCATAAGATCGTCGTAACGGGCGATATTGGAAAATGCGATGGGCGCGCCGTTTTCCAATTCGTGCACGATGGCGACGGTGCGCTCGTTGAAGGGGGTGGGCACGCCGACCTTTTTGCCGAACGCGCAGACCGCGCCGTTGATCGAATCGATCTCGCACGGTTTGCCGTTGCGGATGTCCTGCAGCATGCTTGCAATCAGCCCCGCGTGCTTTTTCATGGCGACGGGAATGAGCGCGAACGAGATCGCCTTTTTCAGCGCGCCGCGGTAGTCAAAGAGTTTGTCGATCTTGTGTCCCTGCACGGGTTCGATCGCAATGCCCGCCGCTTTGGCGACGTCGATGCATTCCTTGATGATGCGCTGGGCGACCTTGCGGGAAGCCTTGTTCTTCGCCACTTCGCCGAATGTCGCGCCCGTCACCGTGGAAAGCCCCGAAAAGGCGCTGTTGATGAGCAGTTTGGACCAGCGCGCGCCGATGAAATTCTTTTCGACGACGACCGTTCCCATGCATTCGAACAGCGCTTTGACGTCCGCCAGATGATTGCCCTTGCCGTATGCGCCCAGCGAAAAGGTGAGCGCGGACGGATCGGAAGTGAGTTCGGAAACGCCCTCCCCCCGGAACGTCGCGCCCCATGCGATGGCGCAGCCGAGCGTCCTGTCGGCGCCGATCTCCTCGGCAATGGCGGGTTCGGGGAGCCCGTTCTGACAGGTGCAGAGCGCACCGTCCTCCTTCAGAAAGGGCTTCAGAAAGCGGACGACCTCCGCATTGTGCTGCTGCTTCGTCATCAGAATGATCACATCGTACTGTCCCGAAAGCTCTTCGGGAAGCAGCGCGTTCACCTGCTGCGTAAAGTCCGCCGTACCGACGACGTGCGCGCCCTTTTCCCGCAGCGCCGCAACGTGCGCCCTGTTGCGGTTGACGAGATCGATCTCCCGCCCCGCCCTGGCAATATACGCGCCGAGCACCGTTCCGAGCGCGCCCGCGCCGTAAATCATAGCTCTCATATCAATTCTCCCTATGAAAACCGTTATCTGAGTTCCGCGCCCAGATGCTTATGCAGCGATTCGACGATCCGCCTGAAATAACCGTCGGCAAGTTCGGGCGTGACGGGCTTGTCGCCCTCCGCCGCAAACGTGACGTGGAACGCCATGCTCTTCTTCCCCGCGCCGAGAGCGGGACCGCGGAACACGTCGAACAATTCCGCCTTCTTCGCCGCCTTGCACGATTTCACGATGCACTCCTCCAGCTGCGCACAGGTCGTCTCCTCCGCCACCACGACGGCAAGATCGCGCACGGCGTCGGGAAATTTGGGAACGGCGCGGTAGGTGATGTCCGCCGCAAACTTTTTGGAGAGCGCGGCGTAGTCGAGTTCGCCGAGGAAGACGCGCTTTTCCAGCGCAAGTTCTTCGGCGACGGCGGGATGCAGTTCCCCCAGCCAGCCCACCTGTTTTTCGCCGAGCATGACCTCGGCCGCCACGCCGGGATGCAGGAAGGGTTTTTGCGTGCGCGCAAAACCCAGGCGCACGTCGAACGCTTCCCCGATCGCCTCGACGGCGCCCTTCAGGTCAAAGAAGTCGCCGCTTCCCCACAGTCCGAGGGAAATGTGCCTGCGCTCCTCGGGAAGCTCGGTCAAGGGCAGCTCCTTGGCAAGGTAGACGTTGGCGAGCTCGAAGAGCCTGCCTTCGTCGTTGCCGCGGCGCACGTTGCGCACGATATTTGCGATCATGCTGGGCGCAAGCACGGTGCGCATGACGGAGAGATCCTCCCCGATGGGATTGAGGATCCTGATCGCCCTGCGCTCGGGAGCGTCCGCGGGAAGGCGCAGAAGATCGAAGTCCTTGGGCGAATAGAAGGAATAGCTGCACGTCTCCATATAGCCCTCGCGCTGCAGCACGCGCTTGCACTTTTCCTCCGTCTTCTGTGCGGGCGAAAGCCCGCCGCGCGTCACGGCCGCCCTCGCAAGGAAGGTGGGCGCGATATGCTCGTAGCCGTAAGAGCGGATGATCTCTTCGGCAAGATCGGGATAGCCGTCCACGTCCTCGCGCCAGAGCGGGACGGTCACGGACATGCCCCCCTCCGTTTGCGTCACGCCGAAGCCGAGGCGGGTGAGAATGGCAGCCATGTCCGCATGCGGGACCTCGATCCCGAGCACGGCGTCGATCTGCGCATAGGACGCCCGAATGATCCCGGGCGTCATGTCCTCGGCGTTCACGTCGGCGCGGCAGGCGGTCGGCACGCCGCAGCCGAGCTGCTCCACAAGGTGCAGCGCCCTGTCCATGGCAAAGGCGCAGGTATAGGCGTCCACGCCCTTTTCGAAGCGGGCGGAGGAATCGCTGCGCTGTCCCAATGCGCGGGACGTGCGGCGCACGCAGT
>URHP01000092.1 GCA_900547645.1 uncultured Eubacteriales bacterium | reverse complement strand
AAGAGACAGGGGTATCGTTCGAAGTTCCAAAAAAGTCCGTCGTCGGCGTCGTCGGCGAATCGGGCTGCGGCAAGTCGGTCACGTCGCTTTCCGTCATGCAGCTGGTGCAGGCGCCGCAGGGGCAGATCGTGGGCGGTTCCATCCGCTTTGCCTCTCAGGACTACAGACGCGGCGAGGACGACAAGCCCATTCCCGTCTGGGTGTATGAGGAAGCGGGCGCAACGGCGGCAAAGTATGAGCCTCTGCTCGATAAAAACGGCAAGCCCGTGTTCGACAAGAGCGGGCTTCCCCTCGTGCGGCTTTCGGAGGAGACCTTCGTCGTGGAAGAGGGTCAGCAGGTCGTCAAAACGGAGCCTGCGCTCGATAAAAAGGGCAGGCCCGTGCTCGACAAGGAGGGCAAGCCGCTCTACCGCCTGATGCAGGCGAAGGACGGCAACGGGTTCCCCGCGTTCGAGACGGTGGACAAGGTCTACGACATTGCCAAGATGCCCACGAGCGCCATGCAGCGCATCCGCGGCAAGGAGATCTCCATGATCTTCCAGGAGCCGATGACCAGCCTCAATCCGCTGTTCACCATCGGCAACCAGCTGGATGAAGTCGTGCTTCTGCACACGCCCGGCGCGGACAAGGAGCTCGCAAAAAAGCGCTCGATCGAGATGCTCACGCTCGTCGGTATCGCCATGCCGGAGAATGTGTACAGCTGCTATCCGCACGAGCTTTCGGGCGGGATGCGCCAGCGCGTCATGATCGCTATGGCGCTTGCCTGCAACCCCAAGCTCATCATCGCGGACGAGCCGACCACGGCGCTGGACGTCACCATTCAGGCGCAGGTGCTCGATCTCCTCAAGGAGATCAAGGAAAAGATCAACGGCTCGATCATGCTCATCACGCACGATCTGGGCGTGATCGCGGGCATGGCGGACTATGTCGTCGTCATGTATGCGGGGCGCGTCATCGAAAAGGGCACGGTGGAGGACATCTTTGACCGTCCCATGCATCCCTATACGGTCGGCCTGCAAAAGAGCAAGCCCGTCATCAACCGCGATGTGGAGACGCTGTACAGCATTCACGGACAGGTCCCCAATCCCATCGATATGCCCGATTACTGCTATTTCAAAGACCGCTGCGACGACTGCATCAAGGAATGCAACGGCGAGTATCCGCCCCTTGTGCAGGTTTCGCCTACGCACTTTGTTTCGTGCTACCGCGCACATAACATGAAAGAGGAGGGGAAGGCATGACCGGCAAGAAAGAGCATGCGCAGGAAGAGACGGAATTCCGGCACGATCCTGCGAACATTCTTGAAGTCAGAGATCTGAAAAAGCACTTCCTCATCCGCAAGGAGTGGAAGTTCGTCAAGGAGAGCGTGCCCGTGCAGACGGCGGAGGGCGAAGAACCCGCCGTCGATGAAAACGGCGCGCCCCTCATGAAGACCAAGCACAAGCTCGAATATCAGAAGACGTACACCAAGGCGGTGGACGGCGTTTCCTTCGACGTCCCCTACGGAAAGACGCTGGGGATCGTCGGCGAATCGGGCTGCGGCAAGAGCACCATGGGCAGAAGCATCCTGCGCCTGCATGAGATCACGGCGGGCAAGGTATACTTTGAAGGGAAGGACATCACGTCGATCAAGGGAAAGGAGATGCGTGCGCTGCGTCCGCAGATGCAGATCGTCTTCCAGGATCCGTACAGCAGTCTTCCGCCCAGGATGCCCGTCGGCGAGATCATCGGCGAAGCGGTAAAGGTGCATAATCTGGTCCCCCGTTCGGAGTACCGCGATTACGTCATCTCCGTCATGCGCAACTGCGGACTGCAGGATTTCTATTTCGACCGCTATCCGCATGAATTTTCGGGCGGACAGCGCCAGCGTATCTGCATTGCCCGCGCGCTTGCGCTCAACCCGAAGTTCGTCGTCTGCGACGAACCCGTTTCGGCACTCGACGTGTCCATTCAGGCGCAGATCGTCAACCTTCTGAAGGAACTGCAGACGAGCCGCAACCTGACCTATCTGTTCATCTCGCACGACCTCTCCGTCGTCCAGCACATTTCGGACAGGGTGGGCGTCATGTATCTCGGCAATTTTGTGGAGATGGGAGACAAAAAGGACATTTTCTCCAATCCCATGCATCCCTATACACAGGCGCTCTTTTCTGCAGTTCCCGTGCCCGATCCGCACTATCAGGTCAAGCGCATCATCCTGCAGGGGGATATTCCCAGCCCCGCCAACCCGCCCAAGGGTTGCAAGTTCCATACGCGCTGCGCGCATTGCATGGATATCTGCAAGGAAGTCGCGCCCAAGTTCATCGATTACGGGAACGGTCATCTGTGCGCCTGCCACCTCTATCCGCAGGAGCCCCCGCATGAAGCGTAACAAAAAACTTCCCGAATGGGACGACGGCAGGACCGTTGCGGACATGAACGTCGAGGGGATGCCCTGGTATCACCCCGACAGCGGGAAAGAAGTCAAGGAAGAAGATAAGCCGACGCGCAAGGAAAAGCGCGCCCTGATCCGTGCGGGATACCTTGCGTATCTTCCGCGCATCCTTGCCATTTTGTGCGGCTTCGGCGTAACGGTCTTGCTCCTGTGGCTGTGGCTGAACGGATGGTCCTTTTGAGACTTCAAAAATCTCACGCGTGTGCGTGAGATTTTTTGTATAGAGGGAAGCGGGGGATTTCGGACGGTGGAGGGCTTTGCTCTGCGTATCTGTCCTCCGCGTCGCATTATTTAGAAAAATGTCGAAATAAATAAAAGGGCGGAACTTTGTGTAAAAGGCGGCTGTTTGATAAAAACAGCCGCCTTTTTGCGTTTGAACGGATGAAATTGTAACCGTAATTTCGTTGATGAATATTCCGATTCGCATTATTTCGACAAAATTCGAAATAACCTGCCGATGAAAGGATTTGCCTATTCTTTTCCAAGTAACAGATAGTCGGTTGTTGTCTGTAAAATTTCTGCCAAACTGACGATCACGTCTACGCTGGTTTTTGCTTTTCCGGTTTCATATTGTGCAATTGTGTTTTGTGCGACGCCGATTAGCTCTGCCAAACCCTTCTGAGTATAACCGAGCGATAACCGCAGTTCCCTGATCCGATGTCCCACTGCTTGCATGTTAAAATCATTCATATCAGTTATTTTTCAGATCCTGACAGAGGATATAATTGGCATCAACGTCTAAAATT
>URHP01000091.1 GCA_900547645.1 uncultured Eubacteriales bacterium | reverse complement strand
GCATATGCAAAGGAAAATACAGCTGTTTGACCGCCGTTGCGCAGGCTGCGAGCGCAAGCAACGCGACCTGCAGGATCACACACATAAAAATACGCGCACGGGCGACGTCTCCTTTCTTTACGGGAAGGACACAGGTAAACGCCGCATCACCGTTTTCCCGCGCTGTCAGACAGATAAAAAAGACAGAAAGCCCCGAAAAGAAAAACATCACTTCATACGGGTAAGAAGGAATGAATACAAATCCGGCAAACGCAAGAAAAATCAGCGCCGTCGGATGCAGACAAAGACGAAACTCTTTTTTCAACAGGGCTTTCACTTCACTTCCCTCCGCTGCTCCGATTCCAAACAGACCATGACCTCTTCAAGCGTCGCGGAACGCGTCCGTACGCCCGCGCTTTTTCCGCGGGAAAGCAGTCCTGCGCAGCCCTCTCTCCCGCCATGTATTCCGATCGCTCCCGCGTCGCGCGCCTGCGCTTCGTCGGTAAATTCCGCAAACACATATGCATCGAGAAGCTCCGAAAGCGTGCCCGCAGCAAGCATCCGTCCTCCCGATAAAAACACAATATCGTCCGCCGCACGCATCAGATCGGAGGGAATATGCGTAGAAAAGAGAACGCCCGCCCCTTCTTCCCGCGCAAGCCGCACGATCTCTGCACAAAACTCCTCGCGCGACAAAGGATCGAGCCCGCTCGTCGGTTCGTCCAAAATCAGCAGCCGCGCCCCGTGCGAAAGCGCGAGTGCAAGATAGAATTTCACCTTCATACCGTCCGAAAGCGCAGTGATCTTCTTCTCCGGATCGATTCCGTACCCCTTAAGGCGTGCGCGAAAACCCTGCTCGTCCCAAGCAGCATAAAAGGGAGCGACGGCACTTGCGATCGTACGCGCCGTCTTCTGCAAATAAAAGCGGAATCCGCCGCCCACATAACCGACCAATGACTTTACCGTGCGTTCTTCCCGGCAAAAGGAATGTCCGAACACCTCGCATTCGCCTTCTGAGGAAACAAGCCCGACGATTGATTTCAGAAGCGTCGTCTTACCTGCTCCGTTCGCTCCTATCAGCCCGCATACCCTGCCTGCCTCCACCGAAAATTCAATGCCGTCCAGCACAAACGAGGGATATTTTTTTCGAAGACCACACACGGAGAGCGCCGTCATTTTTTATCACTTTTTGTCTCGTTCACTGCACGGAAAAACGCATCCAGATACGTATAGGGCTGCAGCGCGATCCCCTGCCCCTTATCCGCCATCAGAACAAGCTGATCGCCGGCAGAAAGCCCGAACATATCGCGCACCTCCTTGGGAATGACGATTTGACCTTTCGGACCGATCTTTACCGATGCAAGATATTTTCCTTCGGGAAACTTGCTTTCCATATCCGCCTCCTGTTGTTGGAAAAGTATGAATTTTCTTACTTATCTTACATTATAAAACGCTTGACGCATCCTGTCAAGCGTTTTATCGTATCTACATATCAATTCGCATATTCGGACAAGATCTGATTCTGCACGAAAAGGTACTCGTCTTTGATGCGGGTGACGTCCCCTTCTTCCTGCAGATACTCCCGTGTACGGCGGTACGCCGCCGCAAAATCCTCTTTCCAATCGGTGCCGAACTGCGCCCGATACTCCTGTGCCGAAACCCCGTAGACGGTGCGCAGTCCCAGCATGACGAACTCGAAGCGCGCATCCTGCGCGGAGACCTCCTCGCTGTCGATCACGGGAAAGAAACCCGAAAGAATGCACTTCATGTATTCATCGAGATCGGTGGTATTCAGAAGCCGCCTGCCCGCGACGAACGAACTTGCCGAGACGCCCAGCCCGACGTACTCGCCGCGCTTCCAATAGTTGAGATTGTGGCGGCTTTCAAACCCTTTCCGGCAGAAGTTGCTCACCTCATAGCGGCGGTAGCCCTTCTGCGCGAGCAGCTCCCGCCCGAAATCGTAGAGCGCAGCCACCTCGTCTCCGTCGGGCAATTCGCCGTTCAGATAGTCGGTATAAACGGGCGTTCCGTCTTCGGGCTGCAGCGCATACATGGAGATATGCTTTGCACCGCTGCCCGCGGCGATCTCGATCGTCTTTTTCACGTCGTCCTGCGTCTGTCCCTTGATGCCGAGCATGACGTCGGCGGAAAAGTTTTCGCCGCGCAGAAGGGACGTGCAGTACAGATAGTCGCGTACGGTATGGATGCGCCCGAGCTCTTCGAGCTGCGAATCGATCGCCGTCTGCAGCCCGACGGAAAAGCGGTTGATGCCCGCGCGCTTATAGAGCGCGATCTTCTGTTCGCTCACCGTGCCGGGATTCACCTCGATGGTCACTTCGGGACGGGCGGAGAGACGGAAACACTTTTTGATCTGCCGCATGGCGGCGTAAATGTACTTGGGATCGACGACGGAGGGCGTACCCCCGCCGAAATATACGGTATCGAACGTCCTGCCCGAAAGTTCCTTGCCGCGCAGTTCGATCTCCTTCAACAGGCACGCCATGTACGCTTTGGCAACGTCCATACGGTTGCAGAAGGACACAAAATCGCAGTAACGGCACTTTTGTTTGCAGAACGGGATATGCAGATAGATGCCCGCCATTTATTCCCTCCAGAGATAGGTTGCCAGATCGACGTACCCGCCGACGACTTCGACGCCCTCGCTTTCCAAAAGGCGCGCCTGCACTTCTTCGCCGCCGAACGCAAACGCGGGAGCAAGCCTGCCTTCGCGGTTGACGACGCGGTGACAGGGAATAACGCCCGGCTCGGGATTGACGTGCAGCGCCCAGCCGACCTGCCGCGCACACCGCGGCGCGCCGATCGCCGCCGCCACCTGTCCGTAGGTGACGACCTTCCCGCACGGCACACATTTTACATAATCATACACTCGCTCAAATAACCCCTTTCCCCCGGACATGGGTGCCGCGGAATGGTTGTTCCGATCAGGATTCTCGTACATGGTGCGCCTACTTTCTGTCTTTGTTGGTCTTCAGGATCTCCATGAACACTTCGGAAGGGACTTCCACCGAGCCGACCTGCCGCATGCGCTTTTTGCCCTCTTTCTGCTTTTCGAGCAGTTTTTTCTTGCGGGTGATGTCGCCGCCGTAGCACTTGGCCAGCACGTCCTTGCGCATGGCCTTGACGGTCTCCCGGGCGATGACCCGGCCGCCAATGGCCGCCTGGACCGGCACCTCGAACAGCTGCCGGGGGATGTTCTCCTTCAGCTTCTCGCACAGCCGGCGGGCCCGGGGATACGCCTTGTCTCTGTGGGCGATGAAGCTCAGGGCATCCACCGTATCGCCGTTGAGTTTCATGTCCACCTTCACCAGCTCGCTGGACCGGTAGCCGGAGAGCTCATAATCCAGAGAGGCGTAGCCCTTGGTGTTGGCCTTCAGCGCATCGAAGAAGTCGTACATGATCTCGTTCAGCGGCATCTGGTAGTGGAGCTCCACCAGATTGGTGTCCAGGTACTGCATGTCCTTGAACTCCCCCCGGCGGTCCTGGCACATGGGCATGATGTTGCCCACATACTCGTTGGGGGCGATGATGCTGACCTTCACATAGGGCTCCTCCGCGTGCTCGATGGTGGCGGGGTCCGGGTAGTTGTGGGGGTTGTCCACGGCCACCATCTGTCCGTCGGTCTTATAG
>URHP01000090.1 GCA_900547645.1 uncultured Eubacteriales bacterium | reverse complement strand
CACAAGGCTATTCGTCGGCAGCGTCAGATGTGTATAAGAGACAGTCCTTCCCCCAGACGTCCGAAGTTGTCTGTTCGACGGCGGCGAGAAAGGGATTCGCCGCCTTGTTGAGCTGTTCCGCCACCGCCTCCAGATAATACGATCTGAGCGCGCCGTCCGCAGAAGTTGTCGTGACCATAGTTTATCCTCCCTGTTTTTGATTCCTGAGATAGCCGAGCGCAAGCGCGCCCGCCTGTTTGAGGGTGGTTACCCTCTGCGCGGGCGCCGTGACGCCCGCGCCTGTACCCGCCAGAAGTGGCACGCCGCCCAGCGACGCGATGTATTCCCCCACGATGCGCGTGCGCACCTCTTCGTTCCCTCTGACGGCGCGGAGCAGCGCCTCGTTGTCCGCGCCCTCCGCATCGCGCCCCTCTCCGCCGCCCTGCTGCGCGGCGCTTTCGAGAGCGCGCAGGCGTTGACTGCGACGGGTGAATTCCGCCTCGAGCTCCTGATAGGCGCGCATGAGGGCGTCCACGCTCTGAAATTTTCCGAGGTCGGGCACTTCGCCCGCCGCGGGTTTCTGTTTTCCGTTCTCCTCTTCCGTCATACACTTCCTCCTTTTTCGCGATGCGAGGCAAGGTGCCGCAGGATCCGCCCGCGCACCGCCTCATCCCGTTCCCCGCCCGAAAGCAGGGCGCGCACGTGCTCGGCGCGGTGCAGGGCGTGGTCGTCGTAATCGTCCGCCTCCATGTCCCGCTGCGCCAGCTCAAGATTTTCCCGCTCCGCCTTTTTCAGGTGAAGGTGGGAAATATCCCGCGCATTCTCAAACGATCCGTACCCCAGCGCCTCCAGCACGCGGTTGCGCGTATCGTCCGAAAAGTTCCCCTTTTCGTCCTGCAGAAGTCCCAGCGAAAGAAGGGAGAGGATGTCCTCCTTCTTCTGTTCCGCCGTGCGTTCGAAGCCCGCCTCGAACTGCACGTCGTCCGCCGAAATGTCGCTCTGCGAAAACGCAAAGAGTTCGGTATCCCCGCCCGTGCCCGTCATGCGCATGACGCGCCGCGCACCCGCGAACTGTTTGTAGAGATGCAGGATTTGTTTTCCCGTCTCCCTGACCGCCCGCTCGACGCTCTCGGCGCTCATCTGCAGCCGTGCGGTATCCTGATCGAGAAGCAGCTGCAAACCCGTCGCCGACGTCACATGCGTCGGATTTGCGGAATTCCGCGAAATTTCGCTCATGCCCGAGACGAGGATGAACTCGTCCGAAAGCCTCTGCTCCTCCTTTTCGAACTCCGACGGAATGCTCCCGCAGTCAAGAAAGCCGGGCTTTTCCGAACCCCTGCGGTAGACGAGCACCTTCCCGGGATACAGCCCGTCCTCCGCAAGTTCTTCGGCGTCCACCGAGCCGTCCTCGACGGCGATCACGCCCGTCGAAAGCCGATTCAGGAATTCGTGCTTGCGGTTCCTGACCGCGTTGTACGCCCGCTGGAGCGGGATCATCCGATCGACGACGCTCGTTCCGAAGAACGCCCCCGCAAGCGGAATGCACGTCTGCCGCACAAAGGGCAGCGTGCGTTCGCCGCGGTCGCCGTTGCGATAGGGAAGCTCCCCTTCGTACAACAACCGGTCAGCCGCTACGATCTCCAACCGCCCGTTCGGATGCGCTCCGTCGGGGCGGGTATACCGTTCAATGAGAATGACGGCGTCCTCGAGGGCAAACTGCTCGCCGCCGTCCGCGGGACGTTTCCAGCCGCCCGCCGAAGAATAGGGCGCGAGCGGAAAATCGGAGATCCGCCGTCCCGTCGCCTCCACGCCGAATTTCTCGCGCAGATAGGAAACGGGCACCGCCTTCGCATGGATCAGACTGTTCACATCCTCCATGCTCTCCGCCGCGAGCGAATCCGGATAGACCTCGAAGGGCGAGAGCGCGATCACGTTTACGTCCCCTTCGCGCACGGAATGCCCTGCTTCGTCCGTTCCGATGACCTTCCCGTCCTCATGGTTCCACACGATCTTATAGAACGCCGTCCCGCACGTCTCCGACCAGAGCGTCACGCGGGAGACGACCGCGTCGAGATCGATGCGGTTCTTCACCGAGCGCAGAATGTTCGAACACAGGCGCGCCGTCTTCACGTCCTCGTCCGAGTCGGAAAACGCGCGCACTTCCAGCGAAGGACGCACCTTGGCAAGGCGCGCGATGCGTGTGTCCAGCGTGGGCGCGATGTGATTGAAACACCGCCGCGACTGCCAGTAAAATGCCGCCGCCTCTTCCTCCAGCTCCCCCGCCGGCCCGATGTCGCAGAACTGATTGCCGCTCACAAAATTCATGTTGAGCTCCCAGCCGCGCTCCAGCATCCTGCGCGCGCTGCGCCGCGCTTCGAAATCGGCGTTCACCTCCGCGACAAGCGCTTCGATGCGGCGCCTGTTTGCCCGCTGTTCCTGTTTTTCCTGTTCCGTCATGTCGTCTTCTCCTTATTTTCTTCGGCGAGCGCGCTGACGAGCCGCACGCGTTCCGCCTCCAGTTCCTCATCCGAAAACGCGGAATAATCCGTCCCCTCCAGCAGCAGTTTCGCAGCCTTCAGATCGGGCGGAATATCCTTGTGCGTCTCCCTGCGGCGGACGAGCTTCAGCTCTCCGTCCCGCGCGTCGTACTCTTCCGTCACCTCTTCCACACGGAACCCGAGCGCCACCTTCAGCACCGCGTCCCTCACCTTATCGTCCTGCATACGCCCCATGTCCGCCGCGGACATGTCCCTCCTTTTTTCAAAAAATGCTCTTCTTCCGCGGACATGCCGCCCTCATTTTCCTCCAGACCGCCGCGCACGCATGAGCGAGCGGATGCGCCGCTCCTTGTCCCGCGCGATGGGCCCCGGCTCGGCGTCCGCCTGCGCGGGCGCAGGTCTGCTCATCAGAAAATACCGCAGCTCGTCCATCGCGTGATCGTCCCGCTTGACGGGCGAATCCCCGCTTCCCCAAAAGTAGCTCTTGAATTCGCGGATCATGTTGACGCATCCCGAAAAGACGTAGAGATCGGGCAATCCGTTCCCGCGCCGCAGATAGCTCTTGACGCGCTCGACGCCCGAGAACACGTCCTTTTCCACATGCGTATCGGCAAGGATGCCCCGCTCGCAGAAGAGCTCGGCGACCGACTTCTGCGCCGCAAGCGTGCGCTGCGACGCGGCGGAATCGATGAGCGCCTCCACCCGTCCGCGCGCGTCCCGTTTCCATCCCAGACGGTCGCACAGCCTTAAAATGGCGTCGGCATGGTAGTCGAGATCTTTCCCTGCCGCATAGTGTTCCGCGACGACATAGACGTTCCCGTCCCAGTCCACGGCATAAAAGTGCGCCGAAAGCGGATTTTTCAGCCCGGGATCGATGGCGATCCCCGCCTGCCATTCGGGAGGGACCGGAAAAGGCTCGATCACATGTTCCCGCTCGTCGAATTCGGGATAGACCAGTCCCTCGCGCGCCGCAAATCTGCCGTAGCGGCGGGATTCGAGCGTCGCTTCGTCCATCGAGGAAGTGAGCAGCGCGATCTCCTTTTTGGAAAGAAAGGGATTGTCCGCCCATTCCATGAATTCGTACCATACTTCGGGATTGCCGGAACGGTTGAGATAGATCTCCTCGTACACGAACGTCAGCCCCTTCAGCGGCGTCATCGTGCCGAAAATATCCCCCTCGCGGTCCAGCACGCGCATGCGGCATTCCTCGTAAATGTCGCGCGGAGGCTCCTCGTCCTGTCTCTTATACACATCTG
>URHP01000089.1 GCA_900547645.1 uncultured Eubacteriales bacterium | reverse complement strand
TACACAAGGCTATTCGTCGGCAGCGTCAGATGTGTATAAGAGACAGCGCCCGCTATTTTGCTCACATATTGTTTTTGCAAGTGCTACCAGAGTTCCACGGGATCGAACCCGAATACCTGCACAACTTCGAACAGGTCGCTGCGCGCAATGTCCTGCGCGGTGCAGATGAGCCCGCCGTCCGAGTCGATGTCGTAGCCGTAGTAATGATACGCCTGCCAGACGAGATGCGAACAGTGCGTCTCCTGCGGGGTTTCGCCCTGATCTTTGGGGGAGAGTACGCCGACGGTCAGCGAATAGGGGATATTTCTCAGCCGTTCGAGCGCCGTCTGCGCGATCGCGTCGCGCGCCGATTCGTCGGCGTCCTTCAGGCGCAGCACCATGAAGTTGGTGCCGTAGCGGAACCAGTCGTCGCCGTAGGTGTTGACGACGCTCGGAACTCCCAGCGAGACCGATTCCAGCGTCGAGCGGTTTCTTGCGTTGACCACAAGCGCCGCGTGCCCGTTCCGCCAGCCGAAGGAATGGCAGGTGGAGGTGACAAGCACGTCGCCGTTCTGCAGGTCCACGATGGGCGCGCGGTAGCTCGCGTCGGCGAAAATGTCGCGCTTGGTGGTGACCGCCACTTCTTCGTGCGCAAGTTCGCCCTCGTAATAGAGGGCGTCCTGAAATTCCAGAATGCGTTCGGCGTCGCCCTGCATTTCGTCCAGAGCGGAACGTCCCAATCCCGTCTGCAGGTAGAGCGTCCGGTAGTCTTCTTCCGTCCAGCTCTCTTTTTCGAGCAGGGCGGAGATGTCTTCGCGCGCATAGGAAGGAAGAACGCGCGCGCTCGCGTCGACCGCCGTATCCGCGATGAGCAGGGCGGCGGCAAGCAGCGCCAGAAAGACGACGATGCCGAAGAGAACGGCAAGCAGAATGAACGCGATGCGTCTGATCACTTTCATGCGCGGTCCCTCCTTTGCAGAATCACTTTTGAAGTATATTCTTTTTTTCGCGGGCTGTCAACTGAACGAGGGGAAAATTGCGTGAAAAACCGCCGCCCTCGGAGGGCGGCGGAGATCTGATACGATGTTGATTTGCCGACGGACGGTGTTTACAGAGCAGTCCGTTACAGCGTATCCGTGCGCCGCGCAAGGACTTCGCCCGTCTCGGCGTCCAGCAAAAGGGCGGTCCGTTCCGATCCGTCCGTCACGGCGGCATAGTAATAGTTGCGGTCTCTGCGCAGCAGTCGGATGCAGAATTCTCCGCAGAAAACGCCGTCGCGCTCCATCCTGCCAAGCGTCTCTTCTTCGTTTTTTACGATCACGGCAAGCGCGTCCTGCGGGGTGATGGTATTCTCCGTCCTGACGCTCGTTGCGGCAAGTTCATAGCTCTCGCCGCCCCACACGACGCGCAACGCCACGCTTCCGCCCGGAAATTCGTCCACGCCCTGCGAAAAGCGGTAATCGCCGAACACCGCGGAAAAGGACGCTTCGCCGCCCCAGCCGTCCTCGGCGTACACTTCCACCGTACCCGCGTTCTGTGCGGGATCGGCGGGATCGACGGTCACTTCCACGACGTCCGTCATGGGACAGGGGATGCCGTCGTCCGCATAGGGATATTCGCGGGAGACGCAGGCGAGCGTCAGCGTGAACTGTTCCGTTTCGGCAAGGAACAGATCGGAACGGATCTCCGAAACGCGGTCGGAATAGTCGTAGGGGGAACATGCCGACAGGAGCGGCAGCAGCGCCGCAAGCGCAAGCGCGCAGAAATTGCGTTTTTTCATGTCATAACCATATGCGCATTCTTCTTTTAAAATGACTTTTCTCACTTTTTTTGCGGATTCGGTTGCATTTTTCGTGCGCGTATGTTAGAATAGGTAAAATTCTTCGTACGGAGATTAAGAACCGTTCGGTCTTTCGATTTATGAGAAAAATTATTCTGAAAACGGCACTCATCACGTTGGGGGTCGTCATCGTGCTCGCGGTAGCGGCATTCGGCATTGCTTCGCTGTGTGTGCCCGCCGCAATGTCCGATCTCACGTACTCGCTCGGGATGGAAGCCATCAGCTCGGATTACGCCTTTCAGGAGTATGAGCGTTCGGGCAGCCTCGCCTATCTTTCACGTTCGTTCGAGCTTGCCGCAAATGCGGGAAGCGATGAAAAGGCGGCTGAGCGGTTCGATAAGCTCTATGCGTCCGACGGGTTCGGCGAGCTTTGCGAACAGCGCGACGAGCAGACGCCTCCCGTCGAAGTGGACGGGGAAGAGGTGACGTACAGTTACCGCGGCTATGTGTGCGGGCTGGGCGCCTGCGTCAAGTACCGCATTGCGGACAGCGCGGAGGAGGAGCAGGCGGCGATCGATCTTGCGCTGCGCGAGACCGCTTCCGATTTTCCCATGGGCAATCCCGCCTATCTTCTGGCGACGGAGGCGGCGGGCAGCGCGGACAGCGCGTTCTGCGCGCAGCTTCTGACCGCGTTTGGCGGGGCGGATTTTGAACACAACGAGCTTTATACCAATCTTGTAAATATACTGGAGGTAATCGCAGATGAGCAGAATCATTAAAGAAGGGCTGACGTTCGACGACGTGCTCCTCATTCCGCAGGCGTCCGACGTTCTGCCGAGCGAGGTGGACCTCAGGACGACGCTCGCCCCGGGGATCAATCTGAATGTACCCATTATTTCCGCCGCCATGGACACCGTGACGGAGAGCCGCCTGGCGATCGCGATGGCGCGCGAGGGCGGCATGGGAATCCTTCACAAGAATATGTCCATTGAAGATCAGGCGAAAGAGGTGGACAGAGTCAAGCGTTCGGAGCACGGCGTCATCACCGATCCGTTCTTCCTGGAACCGCAGAACCTCGTCAAGGACGCCGTCGCGCTCATGGAGCGCTACCGCATCAGCGGCGTGCCCATCACCAGAAACGGCAAACTCGTGGGCATCCTCACCAACCGCGATCTGCGGTTTGAGACCAATTTCGAACAGCCCATCGAAAATGTGATGACCAAGGAGAATCTCATCACCGCGCCCGTCGGCACCTCGCTTGCGGATGCTCAGAAGATCCTCGGCAAACACCGCATCGAAAAACTTCCCATCGTGGATGAGAAGGGTTACTTAAAGGGACTGATTACCATTAAGGATATTGAAAAAAGTATCCAGTATCCCAACTCCGCGCGCGATAAGAACGGCAGACTGCTTGCGGGCGCCGCGGTCGGCACGGCGGCAAATACGATGGAGCGCGTTGCCGCGCTTGTCGAGGCAAAGGCGGATATCATCGCCATCGATACGGCGCACGGTCATTCGCACATGGTGCTCAAAAAGGTCGAAGAGATCAAGTCGAAATTCCCGAACGTTCCGCTCATTGCGGGCAACGTCGCTACGGCTGCCGCGACCGAGGCGCTCATCAAATCGGGCGCGGACGTCGTGAAAGTCGGCATTGGTCCCGGTTCCATCTGCACGACGCGCGTCGTTGCGGGCATCGGCGTTCCTCAGCTCACCGCGGTCATGGACTGCGCGGAAGCGGCGGACAAGCTCGGCAAGCGCATTATCGCGGACGGCGGCATCAAGTATTCGGGCGATATCGTCAAGGCGCTTGCGGCGGGCGGCAGCGCGGTCATGATCGGCTCCATGCTCGCAGGCACGGCGGAGAGCCCCGGCGAGATCGAGCTCTATCAGGGCAGAAGTTTCAAGGTCTACCGCGGCATGGGCTCGCTCGGTGCGATGGCTGCGGGCTCCAAGGACAGATACTTCCAGGAGAACGCAAGCACTGTC
>URHP01000088.1 GCA_900547645.1 uncultured Eubacteriales bacterium | reverse complement strand
CGGAGCGAGGCGCGGCTTGCCGCGCTCGCCGCGCGGCTGAAATCGGAATATCCTTCGGCGGACATTCTGTACACCGCCTGCGATCTGGCGGACAGCAGTCAGCGTCAGGCGCTCTTCGCCTTTGCGGATGCGCGCGGCGCGCGCTTTTCGCGGCTGGTCTATGCGGCGGGGATGGATACCCAGAAGGCGGCGGAAACATATTCCGAAGAAAAACTCGTCATGCAGGCGCGCGTCAATTTAGAGGGCGCGGTCTCTCTGGCGCAGGGAGTATTTGCCCGCCGCGCAGAGGAATGCGTGTGTGAGATCCTTGCGGTCGGCAGCATGTCTGCAAGTTCGCCCATGCCCTATTTTGCACTGTACAGCGCGACGAAAAAGGGGCTGGAACAGTACTTTGTCGCCCTGCGCGAGGAATGGAAGGGGCGTGCGAAGGTCACTGTCGTGCTTCCCGGCGGCATCCCCACGCGGAAAGACATTCAGGAAAACATTGCCGCGCACGGCTGGTTCGGGCGGGTATCCGCGCTCCCTGCGCGCACGGTGGCGGAAAGATCGCTGCGCGCCGTGCAAAAAAACCGCCGACGCGTTGTGATCGGCTTCTGGAACAAACTGCTTCATGCGCTCATGTGCGTGGTGCCGCTTTCGGTAAAATTGCGCGTGATCGCAAGGATCTGGAGCAAAACGGAAAAAGACGCATTTTGACGGATGCGGAAAATACCGAAAAATCCGCCCCGTGCAGACAAGCACGGGGCGGATTTGTTAATTTCGTTTTTACTGCGTAAGGTGCGTGTTCCAACCGTTATCGCACTTGAATGCGGCGATCTGCTGCGGAGATTCTATCATATTTTCGATTTCAATGACACAGTTCTGCGAATTGCGGTTTCCGTCGGGGGCAAGGATGAGTGCAAGGTCAAAACGGCGGGTCGTGGATGATGGACTGAGTCCTTCGCCGTAGATATCTCCGTCAACGGCATGAACATACCACAATTCGCGCCCGTATCCGTCCTGTGTGCAGAAAACGGCGTAGCGGAAAGGGGATGTTTCGGTGTTGTCCGGAAAAATACCGTCAATATAGCGGTTTGCAATTGTTTTCAGAATATCGCTTCGGTCATACGTAGCGATATGGAACGGATATCTGTATGAACAGACAGAGCCACCCGATAAAAAGAGAGACGAGTCCGGCAAGCATGCAGCCCAAGATCGCCATTGTGATATGGTATGTTCTTTTTTTCATAACATGTCTCTGCCGAACTGTATCGTTCATTTTTTCTTCTTTTTGATCTCTTCTTCCTCTTCGGCGGTAGAAAAGGAAAATGCGATCCGGTCTCCGCGTGAGATGAGGTCCTTCGCAAACGTTTCGTAGAGGGTATCTTTGATGACGATCACCATATACTTGCTTTTTTCGTTTTCAAAATAGACGGCAAGTTTGTTTGCGCCCTTGAACAAGTGAACCGACGCAATGGAGGAGATGGGGTAGCGGCTGCGCAGAAAGCCGAATGCAAGCGTGAGTTCCCGGTTGGTGAGAATGTATTCCGACCGCACGAACATGGCGGCGATGATCACGGCGAGGGCGCCGCTCACACAGTACAGCAGGATAAATTTCAGCCATTCGAGCAGACTGCTCAGGTTTCCCGCCCGCAGGAAGTCTGCAAACTGCCAGGTCGTCAGCCCGATCGCGGCAAGGCAGAGCGCAAGCCCCGCCAGCAAAACCGCCAGCGTGAGCGGGGAAAAGCGGAAGCGGTACCGCGTCCCGGGGCGGCCCGGGCGTTCCTTCTGCATGGCGCGGGCGGGAAGCTCGGGGGTATCCGGAAGCTCCGGCGCGATGACTTCGGGCGAATCGGACGTGTAAATTTTTTCGTTCTCGTCTTTCATGCATTCAGTATAGCAAATACGGCGCAAAAAAGCAAGGGGCAGAGCCCGCGCCCGTCAAATTTTCATGCGGCGGGATGCCTTGGGAAAACTTTTTCCGCAAAATCCGCGCTTCTTTTCGCCGAACACTTGAAAAATCGGGGGAAATCCTTTATAATGGAGTCAGTATACTCACGGGAGGGAGCGGTATGGTCAAGCTCATCAAAAAGGGCGTCTACTATATGGACGGACGCATCGTCAAGGAAGCGCAGGCATTTTTTACGTCGGACAAGAAGGAGAAGGCAGTCCGCAATACCCTTGCGTATGCGATCCTGAAGGCGCACAACAGGGGCGACGAGGAGAACCTGCGCCTGACGTTTGACGCGATCGCCTCGCACGATATTACTTACGTCGGCATCATTCAGACGGCGAAGGCGAGCGGGCTCAAAGCGTTTCCCGTCCCCTATACGCTTACCAACTGTCACAACTCTCTTTGCGCGGTCGGGGGCACCATCAACGAGGACGATCACGTCTTCGGGCTGTCGGCGGCGAAAAAGTACGGCGGGGATTATGTTCCCGCGCACCTTGCCGTCATTCACCAGTACATGCGCGAGTGTGCGGCTAAGTGCGGGGCGATGATCCTCGGCTCCGATTCGCACACCCGCTACGGCGCGCTGGGTACGCTTGCCGTGGGCGAAGGCGGTCCCGAGCTCGTCAAGCAGCTTCTGAAGCAGACCTATGACGTCAAACGGCCCGAGATCATTGCCGTCTACCTCAAAGGAAAGCTCAGAAAGGGCGTCGGTCCGCAGGACGTCGCGCTCGCGCTCGTCAAGGCGACGTTCGCGTGCGGTTTTGTGAAGAATAAGATCCTGGAGTTCGTCGGCCCCGGAATTGCCAATCTTTCCATGGACTACCGGATCGGCATCGATGTGATGACGACGGAGACGACCTGCCTTTCCAGCATCTGGGAAACGGACGAAAAGACGCGCGAATATCTCAAAGAGCACGGACGGGAGGAGGATTACCGGGAGCTGAAGGTGACGCAGCCCGCCTATTACGACGGCGCCGTGACCATCGACCTTTCCCGCGTGGAGCCGATGATCGCGCTTCCCTTCCATCCCTCCAACGCCTATACGATCCGCGAATTTCTCGCCGATCCGCTCCCTATCCTGCAGAAGGCGGAAGAACAGGGCAGAAAGATCAAGGGGGACGACAGCTTCACGCTGACCGACAAGGTACGCGACGGAAAAGTGTACGTCGATCAGGGCGTCATCGCGGGCTGCGCGGGCGGCGGCTATGAGAACGTCGCCGAAGCGGCGGAGATCCTGCGCGGAAAGACCGTGGGGACGGGAGAATTTTCGCTCAGCGTCTATCCCGCCTCCCAGCCCGTCTATAAGGCGCTGACGGACGCGGGCTATGCGGGGATGCTCATGGAATCCGGAGCCATCGTCAAGACGGCGTTCTGCGGTCCCTGCTTCGGTGCGGGGGACGTGCCCGCCAACAACGGGCTGTCCATACGCCATACGACGCGCAACTTTGAAAACCGCGAGGGCAGCAAGCCCGCGCAGGGGCAGCTTGCCGCGGTCGCGCTGATGGACGCGCGTTCGATCGCGGCGACCGCGGCGAACGGCGGCGTGCTGACTTCCGCGCTCGACTTCGAATACAATAAGCGCATCAAAAAATACAAATACGACAAAAAGATCTATGAAAACCGCGTCTATCACGGCGCGGGCAGACCGGATAAGAACGCCGAACTCGTCTACGGTCCCAATATTGCGGATTGGCCCGAACAGATCGCGCTCGGGAAGCATCTGCTCATGAAGGTGGTCTCCGTGCTTACCGATCCCGTGACGACGACGGACGAACTCATCCCTTCGGGGGAAACGTCTTCCTACCGTTCCAATCCCATGAAGCTCGCCTCCTTTGCGCTCTCGCGCAAGGATCCTGCATACGTTGGGCGTGAGAAGGAAGTCGCCGCGGACGAACAGGCGCGCCG
>URHP01000087.1 GCA_900547645.1 uncultured Eubacteriales bacterium | reverse complement strand
ACGAGATGAGCGCTAGTCTCGTGGGCTCGGAGATGTGTATAAGAGACAGTCCTGCCTGTGAGCGTGAGAAAGCGTTTATTTCGTTTTTGAAACGTCTGGCGCGCGATCATATGGCAAAACTCGTCGAAGCGTATGCCGTGCGTTACGGTTTTTCCTATACGGCGCTTCGCATTTCTTCCGCAAGGGGACGTTGGGGATCGTGCAGTGCGGCCGGGCATCTTTCCTTTTCTTTCAGAATCGCCCTGCTTTCGGAGGAGGAAGCGCGTTACATTGCCGTGCATGAGCTCTGCCATACGCGCCATATGGATCACAGCGCCGCATTCTGGACGGAGGTCCGCGCGATCTTGCCGGACTATGTTTTGATCCGAAAGGGGCTTCGGAAAAAGAGCATGATCATGCAATACTTGTAATTTAATTTGATTTAAATAGTATTATGTCTGACATAATAGCATGTTTAAGGAGTTCTGAATGAAGATCGTTGTCTATGGACTCGGGATCATCGGCGCGTCGGTCGCCGCCTCGTTGAAACGGGCGGGACATACAGTGTACGGAAAAAACAGGAGCCGCGAGAGCATCGTCTATGCATTGGAACACGGCATGATCGATGCGGAGGTTCGGGACTGTCTGGATGCGGATGTGGTGTTTCTGGCGCTTCCGCCGCGCGTTACCATGCGGGAATTGGACGAGGGCAGATTTTCTGACGGCTGTATCGTAACGGATATCTGCGGCGTCAAGGTGCCGCCGGAGCGCGTTGTGCTTTCCAAACCGCGTGCGTGGAAGTACGTCGGCGTGCATCCGATGGCGGGAAAGGAAACTTCGGGTATCCGTTCGGCGAGCGCCGATCTGTTCCGCGGGGCGAATTTTGTTTTGACGCGCAACGCGCAGACGGATGCGGACGCCGCGAAAACCGTGCGCGCCCTGGCGCGGGAAATGGGATTTTCGCGCATCGTCGAGTGCAGCGCCGAAGAGCATGACAAAATGATCGCGCTGACTTCGCAGCTCGCTCATGTTACGGCAAACGCGTATGTGACCAGTCCGCTTGCTTCGGACTGTAAGGGGTTTACGGGCGGGAGTTTTCAGGACATGTCGCGCGTTGCGCCCGTGGATGAGAAGATGTGGGCAGAATTGTTTTGCCTGAATTCGGAATTCCTGACGGCGGAGCTCGATCGGCTGACCGATCGCCTTGCGCTGTTCCGTGACGCCGTTGCCCGGACGGATGAGGAGGAAATCTGCGCGCTGATGCGGGAAGGAAAGGCGCGTTATCAGGAATTTTTTCAGGGGAAATAGAGGATATTCGTTCAAATATGCTTCCAATCCATTTACAAATTCTCTTTTTTGTACTATAATAGATAGCAAATGAAAGCGTGCACAGTCGAAATCGCCACTTTCACACGCGGAAAGCGTTCGCGCTTTGCGTCGCGCGGCACGTTCTGCGGGGAAGCGGACGGTTTTACAGCAGTCTATCCGGAAGACGGCGACGAGGCGCGGTTGGAATTGCGCGGTCGGTCGCTTTCGATGGAACGGCGGGGTGCATGCGGACTGCATGTACGTTTTTCTGAGGGAGAGACGGGGGAATTTCTGATCGGGCTGGAGAACGGTTCGGGAAGCGTCCCCGTACACACGGAGGTCTGCGCACCGCGCAGGACGCGGGACGGTTGGCGGATCGCATTGCGTTACCGCATGCTGTTCGCGGATGAAATTCAGATATTCCGCTTGAATATCGCGGTAAACATCATAACGGAGGAACAATGAAAATACGATATTTGGGGCACTCTTGTTTTGTCCTGACAGAGAGTACGGGCACAACGATCGTGACCGACCCTTACGGCGAGATCGGCTATCGCATGCCGTCCGTCAAGGCGGATGCAGTGACCGTGAGTCACGGGCATTACGACCATAACAACGTCGGCGCGGTGGAGGGAAATCCCGTCGTGTTCGACGAAGAGGGCACCTATGAAATCGGCGGCGTCGATATTACGGCGATCAAAAGCTTTCACGACGACGATAACGGAGCGAAGCGGGGAGAAAATCTTATCTTCAAATTCCGGATGGACGGTCTGGAGATCTGCCATCTGGGGGATCTCGGGGAGGAATGCTCCTCCGCGCTCATTGAAACGCTGCTTCCCGTGCATGTGCTGCTCATTCCGGTGGGCGGGAATTATACCATCGATGCGGAACAGGCAAAGGAATACGTTGACCGTATCATGCCGGCGATCGTCATCCCCATGCACTACAAGACAAAGGGACTGAACATCGACGTTGATAAAGTGGACGATTTTGCGGACAAATTCGACACAGAGGAAGTGGAGGAGCTCGAAGGGAGCGAATTGGAGCTGTTCCGTGACGACATATCGGAAGAAAGTACGAAGGTGATCATCATGGAACGGGAGAAATAAGATACATGGAATTAAAAACGGCGGAACAGCGGTATCGGGAATTTCTCGATACCCTTCCTTTATCGACGCTGCGGATTCTCGGCAGGCATTCGGGCGTAGGTCACGCGTCTTCCAACAATAAGAGCGTTCTGATCGATGAGCTCATCAAAATTCTGACGGGAAAGCAGCCGCCTGCGCCGCGCAGCAACCGCGGCGCTCCCGCCAAACAGACTTATCTCGATCCCGCTATTATGCAAAAACTTGCCGAAATCAAGCAAATCGGCGAAGCGGACGCGCGCGAGCGCGATTCGATTTTTGAAGTTGCTTCCGGGGATATGGATACCGTATCTCCGTTTGACAGTCCCGTTTATACGGGAATTCTGGAAATTACACAGGGCGGGTACGGCTTTGTCCGCGCGCGGAACTGTCAGCCGTCCGCAACGGGAGAAGACGTCTTTGTCCCTGCGCCGCTCATCCATTCCAGAAGTCTGCGCGAAGGGGATTTTATTGCATGTACTGCAAAACCCCGTCAAAAAAACGATGCCGCTGCGATCGAAGAATTGCTCGGCGTCAACGGGTTGCCCGTCGGCGGATATGAAAACCGCCCGCATTTCGACGCACTCACCGCGCAGTATGCACGGGAGAAAATCGCCCTTTCCGAGGGCTGCGGCGATTTGTCTCTGCGGATCCTCGATTTATTTGCGCCCATCGGGAAGGGACAGCGTGCGCTCATCATTGCGCCGCCCAAGGCGGGGAAGACGACGCTCTTGAAGAGCGTAGCCCGTGCGCTTTCCGAACATCACCGTGAGATCGCGCTCATCGTGTTGCTGATCGACGAGCGCCCCGAGGAGGTAACGGACATCCGTGAAAGCGTGCCGGATGCGGAGATCGTCTATTCTACGTTCGATGAGGGGGCGGAGCATCATGTGCGTGCTGCACACCTTGCCTTGGAGCATGCGAAGCGGTATGCAGAACAGGGGAAGGATGTCTTTCTCTTGCTGGATTCGCTCACCAAGCTGACGCGCGCTTATAATTATCTTTCCGAAAACAGCGGAAAAACGCTGTCCGGCGGTCTGGAAGCGGGTGCGCTTGCCAAACCCAAGCGGTTTTTCGGTACGGCGCGCAATACGAAGGAAGCGGGGAGCGTCACCATTCTGGCAACGGTGCTTGTTGAAACGGGCAGCCGCATGGACGACGTGATTTACGAGGAATTCAAGGGAACGGGAAATTCGGATATTTTCCTTTCGCGCGATCTTGCCGAGCGCAGGGTGTTCCCTGCGATCGACATTCGCCGCTCCGGAACGCGTAAGGAAGAACTTTTGCTGACGGACAAAGAGCTTGCAGCGGTCTATAAACTGCGCGAACGCGGACTGACGGAAAATACTGCGGGGATCCTCGAGATGATGCGCAGAACTTCGGATAATGCGGAATTCATCGAACGACTTCCGGAGTGGCTGCGCGTGTATAAGAATGCCTGACAAAAGAGGAAAATATGGTCATAGGAATTGATTCTGTCTCTTATACACATCTCCGAGCCCACGAGACTAGCGCTCATCTCG
>URHP01000086.1 GCA_900547645.1 uncultured Eubacteriales bacterium | reverse complement strand
CGTCCGGACCGCACGCGGGCTTCCCCTTGTATGCCTTGAAGGAGTTCATGCCGTCGCCGCCGTCGCCCGCCTTGACGGTGACGCGCACTTTGTCGGTAAAGATCTTGTTATCCATACCGCAAGTATACCAACTTTTTCCGCAAAACGCAAGGCGTTTTCCGTACGACGCGCACGGCGGAAAAAATTTTTCTGCGCTCCTTCTGTGAAAATATCGCTTTTTCTGTTAGAAAACGTATTTTCTGCGGTATAATAAAGAAAAAGGAGTCCGCCATGTTCGACTATCTGTTGTTTTTACTGCTGCTGCTCCCGTGCCTTGCGTTTTCGGTGTGGGCGTCGGCGCGCGTCAGCTCGACGTACTCCAGGTACGACCGCGTGCAGACGCGCTCGTGCATGACGGGCTACGATACGGCGACGCGCCTGATGCGCAGCCACGGCATCACGGATATTTCCGTCAACCGCGTGGAGGGAAAACTTACCGACCACTACCATCCCTCCAAAAAACAGGTGAATCTTTCCATGAGCACCTACGGGAGCGCCTCGGTGGCGGCGGTGGCGGTTGCCGCGCACGAGGTGGGACACGTCATGCAGAAGCATTCGGGCTATGTCCCCTATAAGATCCGCAACGTGCTTGTACCCGTAGCCAACATCGGATCCCGTTTGGCTCTGCCCGTCGTCATCGTCGGACTTTTGCTGGGTATTTTTTGGAATGCCGTTCCCTACGGAGAGTGGGCGGTATACGTCGGGATCGCCCTGTACGGGCTTTCGACGCTGTTCATGCTCGTGACGCTGCCCGTGGAATTCAACGCCTCGCGCCGCGCCAAAAAGATGCTTGTCGAAGAGGGCATTTTGACGGAGGAAGAGGTGCCCGCCGCAAGCAAGGTGCTCTCCGCCGCGGCGCTCACCTATGTTGCGTCGCTGCTGGTGTCCCTTCTGTACTTTCTGCGGTTTGCCCTCGTCTTTGCATCGCTCGTCAGAAAAGACTGATCAAAAAACAAAAAACGCGCCATTGGGCGCGTTTTTTCTATAACACAAAGCTACTCCGTTTTTCAATAATTTCTTTTGCCGCTTCACTATTTGTCCGTTGTGACAATTCTTGCAATCTCTTCCGGCCGAAACGCCTGTCCGCCGCTTTGAAAATCTCTGTCAAATTCCAATCGTCATTCTGAAATGTCTTTTCGAACAACTCCGCGACCGGAGTATCAATATATTCTCTGATCAAATCTGATATCTTTGACGCAGAATTTTCATACGGATAATTTCCAAATTCCGTCGCTGCCCGAACAAACTGTTTTGGATAGTCAAACAAAATTTCTTTTCCCAGCGTTATAAAATAGCGCGGCAAACTGACGCTTCCATATCGGCTTTGCATTCGGTAAGCCGTGCAATGGATTTGGAAACCGATGCGCGTATCAATAATTTTATATAACTCTTTTTGCAATTTGCTCCAATTTTTCATATGAAAAGGACCGATCGCGCAAAATCAGTTCATATTCAGCTCATGCGACTTGCGATCGCGTGCAAAAATGCTTCGGAAGAAAGTTTTTTCGGCGCAACGCCCTCCCTGTGAAAGAGCGAAACGAGATCGCCCGTCATCTCTCCTTCTTCAATGGTGCGGATGGTCGCTTGCTCCAGGCGGTCCGCAAACGCCGACAGTTCCGCGTTGCCGTCCAGCTCGCCGCGCTTTCTGAGCGCGCCCGTCCACGCGAAGATGGTCGCCACCGAATTGGTGGACGTCTCCTCCCCCTTCAGATGCCGATAGTAGTGGCGCGTCACGGTGCCGTGCGCTGCCTCGTACTCGTACTTGCCGTCGGGAGAGACCAGCACGGAAGTCATCATGCCCAGCGATCCGTATGCCGTTGCGACCATATCGCTCATGACGTCGCCGTCGTAGTTCTTGCATGCCCACAGCAGCCCGCCTTCCGAACGCACGATGCGCGCCACGGCGTCGTCGATGAGGGTATACAGATACCAGATCCCCTTTTGTTCGAATGCCGCTTTGTACTCCTCGAACACCTCCGCAAAGATCTTTTTGAACTGTCCGTCATATACCTTGGAAATGGTGTCCTTGGTGGCAAAAATCATGGGAATGCCCTGTTCGAGCGCATAGCGGAAACAGGAATGCGCAAAAGAACGCACCGAGTCGTCGCAGTTGTGCATGCCCTGCACCACGCCGGACGTGCCGTTGAAGTCGTGCACGAGCTTTCTTGCGATCTCGCGCCCCTCCTTGTCCTCGGTGACGAGATATACCTTATTTCCCTCGGCGGCAAGCCCGTCCACGGCGGAATAGACGTCGCCGTAGGCATGACGGGCGAGCACGATGGGCTTTGTCCATGTGGGCACATAGGAACGGATGCCGCGCACCACGATGGGCGCGCGGAACACCGTGCCGTCGAGAATGCGGCGGATGGTGCCGTTGGGGCTCTTCCACATTTCGCGCAGGTTGTATTCGCTCATGCGCTGCACGTTGGGCGTGATGGTCGCGCACTTGACGGCAACGCCGTACTTTTTGGTCGCAAGCGCGCTCTCTACCGTGACGGTGTCACCCGTTGCGTCGCGGTTGGGAAGCCCGAGATCGAAATATTCCGTTTTCAGATCCACATAGGGAAGAATGAGCACGTCCTTGATCATCTTCCACAGGATGCGGGTCATTTCGTCGCCGTCCATCTCCACGAGGGGCGTTGTCATCTGAATCTTTGCCATAGCTACCTCGGCGCAAAATTTTCTTTCATTATACGAAATTTCCCCGCCGTTTGCAACCTTTTGCGCCCGAAAAAATGCCGCTCGACAAAATTCCCGTCGAAAGCACCCGTTTTTCGCGGGGCGCGGCGCGCAGCGCTTCGTCGAGCAGAGAGAGGAAAAATCTGCGGATATCCGCCAGAGAATTTCCGAACAGGTAGCCCGCCAGCGAGCCGGGAACGGTGTTGAGTTCGTTGAAATAGACCTCCTCCCCCACGACGAGGAAGTCGGCGCGCACGACGCCGCGCATGCCGAACGAACGGTACAGAAGGCGGGTGGCGTCCGCGATGCGCTCCGAGAGTTGTGCGGGCAGTTCCGCAGGGAACGCCGAACCCTTTCCCGCTTCATACTTTTCCGCGTAGGAGAGCAATTCCCCTCCCGAAAACACCTCTTCGCAGGGAGAGACGCGCACCTCTCCCCCGAGACGGCACGCGGCGCAGTTGACGTCCCGTTTCCCCGCGAAATAGCGCTCCACCAGCGCGCTTTCATCCAGCTCGAAGGCAAGGGAGAGCGCATCCGGAAGCCCCTCTTCCTCCCTGACGACGGTCAGTCCGATGCTTGAACCGAGCCGCGACGGCTTGACGACGACGGGATAACCGAGCGCGGCGACGCGCTCCGCGACCGTCTGCGGCGCGGCGGCGTACTCCCCTTCGGAGACGGAACAGGCGGGCGCGACGGAGATCCCCAGCCCCCGCGCAGCGATCTTGGTCAGCGATTTGTCCATGAATACGGCGCTCTCGGGACAGGCGGGCGAAGCGGAAACGATGCCGTTCCAGCGCAGGAGCGCGGCAAGCGTGCCGTCCTCCCCCATGCCGCCGTGACAGCAATTGAGAGCGACGTCCACCCGTTCGAGCGGCGTTTTCCTGCCGATGCGCGCAAGCGCGCCGTACATGAGCGTGACGGGTGTGCCGCGGACGGGGCGCGCAAAGTCCTCCACGCCCCGCCAGTTCCCCAACAGAAAGCCGCCTTGGGGCGGAAGGTATACGGGCAGGACGCGGTAGCGCGTCCCGCGCAGCAGATTGGCGGCATACATGCCCGTGATGACGGAGATCTCCGCCTCGCTGGAGCGTCCGCCGAAAAAGACGGCAACCTGTTTCTGAGCAGATATACGGTGCGATCGTTGCATCAAAAAACACCTCCGAAGTTTTTTCTTCCGAAGGTGTTTCCTATGTAACGGCAGCTGCGGTTTCGTGCGGACCGACGCACGAAGCGCCCGCTCAGTAACAGTCGGGCAGATCGTTCAGAAACAGCACGCAGTCGCCTGCGGCAAGTTCGTCGGAAAGCACGCTCTGCGCCGCTTCCAGCGTGGGAACGACGCGCAGCTTCGCAGGATCGCCGCCCGCTTCCAAATAGCCGTTCCGCACGTCCAGAACGAGCGTTTCGCCCACGAGAAGAACAAGATCTGTCTCTTATACACATCTGACGCTGCCGA
>URHP01000085.1 GCA_900547645.1 uncultured Eubacteriales bacterium | reverse complement strand
TGGATATTTGTTCGGGAGACCATGTTTGCGACAGCTTTTCGTCTATGTACTCCAATACTTCTTGTTTCCAAAACATTCCCCGGTGGCGGTAACTGTTGCGCAGATTGCTTTTCTTTTGCGCCGTATGCGGGTAGTATCTCGGGATATCCCTGAAAAACGTACAATTCCGTCTCAGTTCTCGAGATACCGAACTGACGTTCCTGCCCAAAAGCCTTGCGATTTCACGATAACTTTTTCCTTTTACATAGTATTCTCGTAGACAACAGCGTTCTTCTATGGTAAAATGGTGGTAGTTCATACAGATCTCCTTTGGCAAAATGGTTTCGCAACTCTATTTTACCACAGATTTGTATGAACTCCTTTTTTTCTCCACACTGTTGCACTTAATAGTATAATTCACCGAAACTCAAAAGGGCGGCGGCACAGTCTGTGCCGCCGCCCTTTTTCAAGGGGGTTCTCACGTCACGCTTGCGCGCTTCCCGGAATGACGGCGGAGGGCGTTCGACGCGTGTTTGATTGCGGGAACCGTCATTCAGGCGCCGCTCTCCCGATGCGATTCGTCGATGCGGTTGCCGGGCAGGCTCGCGCGCAGGAGCGAAGGGGAGATGCCTTCGTACTTTTTATAGGTGCGGATAAAGTGAGAGGTGTCAAAAAAGCCCGCGTCCTGTGCGATCTCCGTGACGGAACGCGTCGTTTCGATGAGCATTTTTTTGGCGACGAGGATGCGGTAGTAGTTGATATAGTTCGCGGGCGTGAAACCCATCAGACGGCGGAACCGCTCGCAGAGCGTCGCTTTGGACATGTAAGTGAGTTTTGTCAGTTCGTCGAGGGAGATCTTTTCCGCATAGTGCGTGTGGATATAGTCCACCGCCTTGAGGATGGAGAGGTCCTGCCCGTCGTTTTTGTTCGCCTCGTCCGAATTTCCCAAAAACTGTCTGCGGTATTCCGCGCACAGCCGGATGACGATCATGAGGGAGAGCGCATAGGCAGTCAGATGGTCTTCCGTCGAAGTCGTCTGTTCCAGGCCGGCAAGCTTCACGAACAGCTCGTACAGCTGCGCATATGCGTCTCCGTTCACGTGGAACAGGGGCAGATCGCGGTTGTTTTCGCGGACCATGTGGTCGGCGTTGAACAGGATCTGGAAGGCGGTCAGCATGTTCAGATCGCTGTAATAGCGGTGGAAAAAATTCTTGTGGATGAGCATGTGGAAGACGTCGAGCCCGTCGATCTCGTAGTAGCCGTGAAAGGCGGAAGGCGGCACCACGATGATGTCTCCGACGCCGATCTCGCGGTGACTGCGTTCGGTGTAATGCACGCCCCGCCCGCGCACGATAAAGTTGACCTCGTAAAAATCGTGGCGGTGCATATCGATTTGGTAATTTTGATGGCAGAACGTGCTCGTCAGCCGATAGGGGCGGTCGGGCGGAAAGCAGTCGGAATAGTACCACACGGGTTTTTCCGCAACGTTCAATTTGCTCGGATACATGCTTGCCTCCGTTGAATTTCGTACACGCATATTGTATCATAAAAATGAAAAAAAGCAATAATTTTCACAAAAACTTCTTTTATGGCAGTATTTTTCGAACATTCCGCCGCGATCTTTCCGAAGGAAAAATCAGAAGATTATACAATCCATCCAAACAATCATACAAGAAAAATCCCCTTTGAAGGGGTATACTGGTATCAGCAGAATGCAAAAGCATAAGGGAGGAACTATCATGAGGCAGAAAAAGGCGCTTTTCACGCTTGCCCTTGCGATGTGTCTGTGCATGGGGCTGGCGACCGCCTGCACCGCGCAGGACACCACGCCGCCCGTGATCACGGTGGGCGAGTATTCGTCCGTCTATCGCGGCGACCGGGTGACGTTGCTCGATGCGACCGCTGCGGACGACAGGGACGGCGCCGTGGAGGTGTCCGTTTCCGTGTCCGATCCGGACGGCGGAGCGGTGGATGCGCAAAGCGGAGCGTTTCTCGCCGAAGAGATCGGGACCTATACCGTGATTTATACGGCGGAAGACAGCGCGGGCAACGCCGCGCGCGCAGAACGCGGCGTCTCCGTGCGCGAACGCCCCGTTGACCGCACCCCGCCCATCATTTCCGTGGGCGAATACGATGCGGAAATGACGATCGGCGAACAGTTTGCGCTGCCCGAGACGGAGGTGACCGACAGCGTGGACAGCGGACTGACCGCGACCGTGACCGTCGAAGATCCGACGGGCTTTTCGCGCGTGTGCCAGACCGATACGTTTGTGCTGGAATACGCGGGCGTCTGGCGGGTACACTTTTCGGCGCGCAACACAGCCAATCTGACGGCGACCGAGACCATCGAAATCAACGTACAGGATGCGGAAAAGACGGTCGCCGGAGTGGACGGCGACCTGTCGGACGAGATATACGGCGGCGTGAAAGCTGCGACCGTCGGCGGATACCGCGCTCTGGAGAGCGCGGCGGTGCGGATGGTGCGCGGCGAAGGCGGTTACTATCTCTCCGTCGACGTGAGCGGGGACAAGCGCGTCTCTTCCGCCGAACGCATCGAACTTTATTTTGACGGCGTCGGCGAAGCGCGCGTCCCTTCGGAGAAGACTTCCCGCAAGATCTATCTTTCCCCCGACGGGACGATGACCGCCTATGTCGGCGGCGACCGCGCGCTCCAATGGACGCAAAAGACGATGGGCGAGATCGCATACAGCCAGCGCCCCGTGAGCGCGGTCAGGCTCGGAGAGGGAACGACGCTCGCTGCGGGGAACACCGACGACAACGGCTGGTATGCGGAAGTGTTTGTGCCGTACGCCTGGCTCGGCGTCGGCGCGGAGGACGAAGTATACGCGGCGTTCGGCATGGTGCGCGAGGGCGACGAAACAAATTGGGACGGCTGGAACGAATTCCCCGTATTTATCGATCCGCAGATCCCCGCAGGATACGCCTGCCTGGGCACGGACGGGGAGTTCCGGGCGGGCAACCGCCTGTACGCGCCCGCAGATTCCAAAGTGGACGGCAGGATCGACGACGACCGCTATGAAGGATACGGCGTGGCAAGCATCCGCTATGCGGGGCTGCGCGATCTGGAAAACTGCATCGTAAAGGTGGCGCGCGACGAAGAGGGACTGTATTTCGCGTTCGACGTCTCGGCCGACCAGAAGGTGAACGATTTCGACCGCGTGGAGCTGTTCTTCAATGTGGGCGACTATCACGAGACGCTCCGCCCCGAAAACAACTTCCAGTTCCGTCTGCATTCGGACGGGGAAATGTATGTGACCTACGGCAGCGGGACGGAGTATGTCACCTTCCTGCCCGAGCGCGGCGTTCCCAACGCTGCGGCGGCGTACAATTCCGGCACGACGCCCAACGACAATACCGATACGGACAACGGCTGGACCGCCGAACTGTTCATTCCCTACGAATTTTTCACCTATTATTCGGACGTCGGAACCTGTGACGAGAATACGCGCTTCGGCATCACCTTCGGACTGTGGCGCGCAAGCGGCGTCGGTCCCTTCGAAGATTGGAGCGACGCGGAGGAGATGGACTGGGACGGCTTCGATTTCGGCGGCTACTGCGATCCCATATATCCGAAGACGTACGCCGTGCTCATGCCGGACGGAACGGTGACGACGCAGGACGACGTCATCGACGAGATCGATCCGCCCACCGATCCCTCCGTGGACGGCGTGCTGGATGAAGCGTATTGGACGGATGAGACGACGGCGCGGCTCACCATTGCGCCGGACGGCGAAAAGGCGGGGCTGGAGACCTATCTCTACCGCGATACGGCGGGGCTGCGCGTGGCGTTTGTCGGCGACAACCGCAGCATTTCCAACCGCGACGCCGTGCTGTTCTATCTGAACACCAAGGATTCCTCCTATCGGATCGGCGGCGATCTCGATGACGCGTACGAGGTGCGCGGGCAGTATGCCAACAAGTACGACTTCTACTTTGAGATCTATCTCAACCGTTCCGTGCAGGTATTCCGCGGCGCATACAAGGATTGGGGCGAACAGATCGACGATCTGAGCCCGCTCTCCCTGCAGATCAAAAAGACGCCCGAAGAGGAAAAGACGTACACCATCGAGGTCTTTATACCCTACGATTTCCTGAAGGTGGACGAGAGCATGACGGACGAGGACGCTACCGAACCGAATACGGTCACGGCGGAAGATACGCTCGGCGTGAGCGTGCGGCTGGCGGGGCTCAATTCCCGCGGCAGCGTCGTCTGGAACAATCTGACCTACGGCGGCGTCGAGG
>URHP01000084.1 GCA_900547645.1 uncultured Eubacteriales bacterium | reverse complement strand
TTTTTTGTTCGGTGCGCATTCCGCTTCGGAAGCGGGCACAACCTTCAGCGTCAACCGATACCCCAAGGGGTCCCTCGGTTGGGCTGCGCACGGGGCTGACACGCGATCGGATTGCGCTACGCGTGCCTTGCGGATGATTGCTGTTCCGGATCGGGCGTCAGATCGCAGGCGATTTGCGCCGCGGGGAAGAAACGCTATCATTATAGCACATTCCAAGGGAAAATGCTTTATATTTTTGCGCGAATATGCTATAATTTCAGAAAAAATTTCCCCGGGGAGGCGTGTGGTATGAAAAATCAGACGGTCGTCGTCGGAATGAGCGGCGGCGTGGACAGTTCCGTTGCCGCGCTCCTCCTGCTGCGGCAGGGGTATCGGGTGATCGGGCTGTTCATGCGCAATTGGGAAGAATCGGACGAGAGCGGCGCGTGTACGGCGGAAGAGGACTTTGCAGACGTGGAGCGTGTCTGCGGAAAACTCGGCATCCCCTATTATACGGCGGACTTTTCGCGGGAATACATGGACCGCGTCTTTTCGCACTTTCTGGAGGAGTACCGGGCGGGCAGAACGCCCAATCCGGACGTTTTGTGCAACCGCGAGATCAAATTCGGACCGTTCAAGGCGTATGCAAAGTCGCTGGGCGCCGACCTGATCGCCACGGGGCACTACTGCGGCATTTCGCACGAGGGCGGCGTACACAGGCTTCTGAAGGCGAAGGACGCGGGAAAAGATCAGACGTACTTTCTCAATCAGCTCACGCAGGAGCAGCTTGCGGACGTTGTGTTTCCGCTTGCCGGCCTTACCAAGGAAGAGGTACGCGCCATTGCGGCGGAAAACGGGCTGGCGACGGCAAAAAAGAAGGATTCGACGGGCATCTGTTTTATCGGAGAACGCAATTTCCGCAAATTTTTGCAGAATTATCTTCCCGCGCAGCCCGGGCCCATCGAGACGCTCGCGGGCGAACGGGTAGGCGAACATATCGGGCTCATGTATTATACGCTCGGGCAGCGCAGAGGGCTGGATCTCGGCGGCAGGAAGGGGGAAGAGGGGCGTTGGTTCGTCGTCAGGAAGGACCTTTCGCGCAATGTTCTTGTCGTTTCACACGGCGACGAAGGTCCGCTCTACACGGACGGCTGTACGGTGACGGGGATGAACTATATTCCGTTCCCGCCCGAACAGCGGGAATTTTCCTGCCGCGTCAAACTGCGTTACCGGCAGGCGGAGCAGGGCGCGCGCGCCGTCCGCACGGGCGCGGAGACGCTTACGCTGTATTTCGACGAACCGCAGCGCGCGGTGACGGAAGGGCAGTACGCCGTTTTATACGATGAAACGCAGTGCATGGGCGGCGGCGTGATCACGGGTGCGTTCCGCATGTGAGACACGGACGGTCGCTTTCGTGCTTCCGGAATGACGCAATTTTGTCATCGTTGCAGGATTTTTTACATGCCTGTATAAAAATGCATTCACAGGGCAATAACCTCCGTGTTCTTGACGGAGAGACTGTCCATGAAAAAAGCATTGATCCTGATATTTCTGATCGCCGCGATCGCGGGCATCGCGTTTGCGTTCGGCGGAGAGGGGCAAAAGACCGCAGACGCAGGTTCTCCCGCTTCCTATCTCCGCATCCATATTCGCGCCAATTCCAACAAAGAAGCCGACCAGGCGGTCAAATACCGGGTGCGTGACGGCGTTGTGGAATATCTCACGCCGACGGTGGCGGCATGCGAGACCAAGGAAGAGGCGATCGCCGCCGTTACGGCGCGGCTTCCCGAGGTGGAGCGCGTTGCCGAGCGCATTCTTTCCGAAAACGGCTATTCTTACGGCGCGCGGGCAAAGGTGTGCGAGGAATCCTTTCCGACGCGCGTCTATGACGGCGCGACGCTGCCCGCGGGCGTGTACGACGCGCTCATCCTGGAGCTCGGTTCGGGCGAGGGCGACAACTGGTGGTGCGTGGTCTATCCGCCGCTGTGTTTCACGGGCGGGAACGCGAACGTCGTATACAAGAGCAAGATCGCAGAGATCATCCGATCTTTTTTCGGAGAATAAAACAGCTCCCGCAGCTTTTGGGCTGCGGGAGCTGTTTGTTTTGGGGTATTTTGTCAGTCGTTCGGGCGAGCCGTCAGCGTAACGGAATCTTCCGTCAGGTACATCAGTCCCGAGGCGGTGTAGCCGTCGTACAGGCTCTCTTCTCCCGTGACGATGCCGCCTTCGGCACTGTGGTTGATCGCGACAATATTTTTATAGTCGTATTCGGAACCGGGCGACATCGCAATGCTGTATTTGTGCAGAACGGAATAGGTAAATGTAAAGGTAACTTTTCCGTCCGCTACGGTCGAAGTCACGTCAAAATATTCCTGCGCATTTCCGCCGTCGATATAGTTTTTGTCGGAGAAGTGCATGGTGTACGGATCGCCGTCTTTTGCATCGAGGGCGGATACGTCGATCACCAGGGTTTTTTGCTCGGTGGCAATTTCGATCTCACCGTAGGGGACGACCGTGATCTGCACGCAGACGGTGCCGTCTGAGCCGTTGGCATCGCTGCGGAAATACATTTCCAGCCAGGTCTTTCCCGGGTTGATCTTTGCGGTATCGACGGTGACCGTGGCGCCGAGCCAGAGCCCCGATCCGCTCATTCCCGAATCGATCTTCGCTTCGAGCGTGATTGCATCGTTCGGGATCACCGATTGATCGGAGGAGATGGCGCTGCTTCTGTCGCTCATGGCGTGTCCTGCGCCGGAAATATCGATGCTGAAGGCCCAAAGGTCGTAATAAAATTTGCTCTCGTCTTCCAGCCATTCGCTTGTGTTTCCTGCCGTCTGCGCAATGGTCGTGGTGTTTTTCAATGCGGAAAAGGTCGCAATGCCGTCGTTCAGGACTTCGCTGAATGTATGGGCGTCGACGCTGACCGTAACCGGGTTTGCGGGCATGGTAAAGGTATAATTGCCGTCCGCATCGGCGGTGAGCTCGTCGTATCCGGCTTCCACGCTGATGACCGCGCTGTTTTCCGGATCGCTCAACGTGACCTGAAACGTCACCATGTCGCCTTCATAGGCGTTTTCGGGCAGACCGGTCACCGTAAATACGTCGGATGCGGCCGGCGCCTGAATGGAATACAGCGTTCCTTTGTCTTCTCCGCCGTCCCCGCCGTTGTCGTCCGTGCAGGCGGCAAAAATGCCCGCCGAAAGGCACAGGCACAGACAGGCGGCGATGGTTGTTATGATGGACTTTCTTTTCATGATTTGCCTCCTTTTGGCTTGCCGATATTATATCAAATGGGGGAAGGGATGTCAATGGTATCTCCGGAAAAGTCCTTTACTGCCCAAAAACACGGCTGCAGGTATGGTTTTTTCATGACGCCGTATAATTTTCGCGGAAACGCACACGGTATTCGCAGGAGGACAGTATGAAGAAAGGTTTGATTGTCGGCGCGATGGCGCTCGTGCTCGCGGGGAGCGCAGCGGCGGGAACGCTCGCGCTTGCCGCGCAGCAGGAACCTTTGGCTGCGGAACTTACCGCCGTCGAAGCTGCGGTCCTGCGGCAGGGCAGTACGGGCGGCGAGGTCAAGGAAGTCCAGCGCCGTCTCAAGAATTGGGGCTATTATACGGGCGCGGTGGACGGCATTTTCGGCGCGGGGACCAAAAAAGCGGTCGTCTGGTTCCAGCAGAAAAACGGGCTGACGGCGGACGGCGTCGTTGGCAAGGCGACCTATAAGGCGCTCGGAATGAACGATTCCTACAATGCGTTGAACGGAGGTTCGTCGGGATCGTCTGCTTCCGGCGGTGTGAACGGCTATACGTCGTCCGACGTCTATCTCATGGCAAAGGCGATCTATGCCGAAGGCAGGGGCGAGAGTTACACGGGACAGGTGGCGATCGGCGCGGTCATCATGAACCGCGTCAAAAGTCCGCAGTTCCCCAATACGGTCGCCGGCGTCATCTATCAGAAGGGCGCGTTCACGGCGGTGGCCGACGGGCAGATCAATCTCGAGCCCAACGATACGGCGTACCGTGCCGCACGGGACGCGATGAACGGTTGGGATCCCACGTACGGGTGTCTCTATTATTATAATCCCGCCGTCGCAACGAGTTCCTGGATCTTTTCCCGTCAGACGGTGACGGTGATCGGTAAGCACGTCTTCGCGATATAAGGAGGTCATAAAATATGGAGAAAAAAATCGGAAGCAACGTATCGAGCGGGGCTGAAACTGTCTCTTATACACATCTCCGAGCCCACGAGACTAGCGCTCATCTCG
>URHP01000083.1 GCA_900547645.1 uncultured Eubacteriales bacterium | reverse complement strand
ATTCGTCGGCAGCGTCAGATGTGTATAAGAGACAGCACCCGCGCGGAATCGCTGTTGCTGAACGGATTCTTTGCCGTACCGCTCTTTCTCTGTATGCTCGCCGCGGCGTTCTGGCTGACGTTCGCGCCCCATGGTCCGGGCGATTTGATGAAGTCGGGTGTTGAGTCGCTCTTTGCCGATGTTTTGGGAGGGTATGCGCGGCGCATCGCTTCGCCCGTTTTGCGCAGTCTGCTTGCCGACGGACTGCTGTCGGGGCTGGGCGCGGTGCTCGGATTTTTGCCGCAGATCCTGATGCTGTTTCTCTTTCTCATCCTGTTGGAGGAGAGCGGCTTTCTGTCCCGCCTTGCGGCGCTGACGGACGGCGCCTTTGCAAAGATCGGCTTGAGCGGCAGGGCGGTCTTTTCTCTCGTCATGGGCTTCGGCTGTACGGCAGCGGCGATCCTCACCACGCGCGGATTGGACGACAAGCGCGTGCAGCGGCGCACCATTCTGTGTCTTCCGTATATTTCATGCAGCGCAAAACTGCCCGTCTATCTCACGCTCTCCGCTTCCTTCTTTCCCGATCCGTTTCTTGCGGTCCTGTTGCTGTATGCGCTGGGCGTGGCGATCGCGCTGCTTGCCGCCGTCGTCACTGACCGCGCGCCCCGTTCGCCCTTTGTCATGGAGCTTGCTCCGCTGCAATGTCCGCGCCCGCTTTTCGTCATAAAATCCTTGCTCTTTCAGGCGAAACAGTTTATAATAAAGACGGCAACCGTCATCCTTGCCTTTTTTCTTGCGAGCTGGCTGCTTTCGTCCTTTGATTGGCAGATGCATCTGTGCGGCGCGGAAGCGAGCATGCTTGCTTCCATATGCAGGGGACTCGGCTGGCTGTTTGCGCCTGCGGGAATGCATGACTGGCGCATCGCCTATGCCGCGCTTTCCGGATTGGTCGCAAAGGAAAACGTGGCGGGCGCGCTTGCCATGCTGTGCGGAGAGTTTCCGTACGGCGCGGCTTCCGCGTTTGCGCTTGCCGTATTTGTGCTGACCTGCTCGCCCTGTGTCTCCGCGATCGCCGCAACCGCGCGGGAACTCGGCTGGAAGCGCGCCCTTCTGTATGCGGCTGCGCAGACGGTCAGCGCGCTGCTGTTTTGTTATTTTGCATATTTTCTGTGGCGGGGCGGAGCGCTCTATGCGCTGCTCGTGTCGGTCCCCGTGCTCGCCGTCTGTCTGGTCAAAAAACGTCATGAAGGAATACATCGTCCCCGAAAACACAACGCTCGCCGCGTTCACCGATAACACTTGTGCGCAGGCTTCTTTTTGCCTGCGCCGTCTGCTGAAAGAGCGCAATGTCCGCGTCAACGGCGTTCGCGTCGGAAGCGACGTCGCGCTCAGAAAGGGGGACGTCGTGCGCTATTACATGACGCCCGCCCAGGAGCAAAAGTCTGCGTTTTCCGTCGTATATGAGGATGAAAATATCCTGGTTGCGGACAAGGTGAGCGGCGTCAATTCCGAGGCGGTGTTTTCCGCCGTCGGCGAGGGGCGGAGGGCGTACTTTATCCATCGGCTCGACCGGAACACGGCAGGACTTCTTGTGTTTGCCAAAACGGAGGAAGCGGAGCGGGAGCTGCTCGCTGCCTTCCGCGATCGGCGCGTCGAAAAGGTCTATCACGCCCTCGTCGTCGGTACGCCCGTTCCTGCGCATGCCGTTTGTCGGGCGTATCTCGTCAAGGATGCGTCCGCCGCACGCGTACGCATATCGGGGCAGCCACGGGGCGAGAAGATCGTCACCGAATATGAGGTCATGGAAAGCCATGAAGACACTTCGCTGCTCAAGGTCACGCTGCATACGGGCAAGACGCACCAGATCCGCGCCCACCTTGCCTATCTCGGACATCCGGTCGTCGGGGACGAGAAGTATGGCGACGGCGCGTTCAACCGCGCGCATCACGCAAAGCGGCAGCGGCTGGTGGCAAAACAGCTGCGCATTGTCTGCGGCGGGGCGCTTTCTTACCTTGCGGAACGCACGTTTTGTTCCGCACATTCCGCGGAGAATGAAGCATGGACGTGATTTTTCGGACGCCGCGCCTGTATTTGCGCAAACTGACTCCGGAAGACAGGCTGTCGCTGTGTGAGACGCTGCAGGACGGACAGGCAATGTACGCCTATGAGCACGCATTTTCGGAGACGGAAGTGGACGAATGGCTGGACCGGCAGCTTGCGCGCTACCGCACAGACGGCTTCGGGCTGTGGGCGCTCATCCGTTCGGCGGACGGCGCCTTTCTGGGACAGTGCGGCATCACCATGCAGTCTTGGGGCGAGCAGCGTGTTCCGGAGATCGGCTATCTGCTTGCGCGCCGCTTCTGGCACAGCGGATATGCAACGGAGGGGGCGATCGGCTGCCGCGAATATGCCTTCCGCACGCTCGGTCTGCCCGAGGTGTACTCCATCATCCGCGAAAACAATCTTCCTTCCCGCCGCGTCGCCGAACGGAACGGGATGCATGTTGTCGGTTCGCTCGTCAAGCATTACTATGGGTTTGAGATGCCGCACCTCGTCTATTGCGCGAAGCGGGAAGAAACGGGGCGAATATAATTTATTTCGATTATTTTCGAAATAAAATACAGGCAATACGATTCCCTTATACAGGCAGAAATGGCGGAAAATTGGCTGAAAATTACGAATACGGGCGTTTTTTTGCGAAAAAACGCCCGTATTTTTTGCTGAAATTTCAAAAAAATCATTTATTTCGATAAAATTCGAAATAATATTTTATGAATTGACAAGTGATTTTACGGACACAATTTTAAAAAAAGTTGCTTCGGAATGCTTGACAATCTTTTTGCTCCGTGCTATGATAATGGCACAATATATGAACACTTATTCATATACAAATAAATGAGGTGCCAAATGCAGGATTGCAATCATGAAGAAGAGCACGCATGCGCCGCGCAGCGCGCGAAGGATAATATGCCCGCGGAGGAAAAAATCATTTCCCTTGCCACGGCATTCAAGGCGATCTCCGAACCGAGCCGCCTGAAGATCCTGTTTGCGCTCCGCCAGGGGGAAATGTGCGTCTACCACATTACCGAGGCGGTGGGGGGCACGCAGAGCGCGGTCTCCCATCAGCTGCGCATTCTGCGCGACAATCACATCATCAAGGCGCGCCGCGACGGGCAGAACATTGTCTACTCTCTGGCGGATGCGCACGTCGTTGCCGTGCTTGCGCTTGCATGCGAACATCTTGACTGTAAATTTTAAGGAGTTTCCATGAAAAAGGTCATCAAGATCCGCAATCTCGACTGCGCGGCTTGCGCGGCGGAATTGCAGGAAGAACTTGCGGGGCTGGAGGGCGTTTCGGAAGTGTCCGTCGACTTTGTCGGACAGCGCGTCACGCTCTCGCACGAGGGCGATCAGGCGCTGGAACGGGCGATCAGGCACATTTCTTCCTTTGAAGAAGTGGAGATCGTGGACGGAAACGCACCGCAAAAGAAGGAGCGGCATCTCAAAGAACTGCTGTCCATTGCGGTTTCCGCTGCGTTTTTTATCCCTGCGCTGGTACTTCATCTGATCGGCGGATACGATTGGATCGCATTCGGGCTCTTTCTTGCGTCCTTTGCCGCGGCGGGCTGGTCGGTCGTTTTAAGCGTCGGGCGCAACCTCGTCCGCGCGTTCAGAAACGGGTTTCATCCCGGCGTTCTGCTCGATGAAAATTTGCTCATGCTCATTGCCGCGGTGGGGGCGTTCGCGATCCGTCAGGATATGGAGGGCGCGATCGTCATGCTGCTCTATCAGATCGGGGAGTATCTGCAGGGACTTGCCGTCGGCTCTTCGCGCGGGGCGATCACGCGTCTGATGTCGCTCAAGAGCGATTCCGCCATCCGGCTGACGGACGGCGAACAGCAGGAAGTTGATCCCGAAGACCTTCGTCCCGGGGATGTGATCCTGCTGCGCCGCGGCGATAAGGTCCCCGCCGATTGCCGCCTGCTCGATGAGTCGGCTTCCCTCGACACCAAGTCCATGACGGGCGAAAGCTATCTGAAAGAGGTGCGAAAGGGGGGTGAAATGCTCTCCGGCTGCGTGAACGAGGGGAACGCCGTCCGCGCGGAAGTGCTCCGCCCCGTCTCCGAAAGCGCCGTTGCGAAAATTTTGGAGCTGGTGGAAAATTCCGCTTCGCAGAAGGCGAAACCCGAAAAATTCATTACGCGTTTTTCGCGCTGGTATACGCCGATCGTCGTGCTCATCGCCGTGATCGTGGCAGTCGTGCCGCCGCTCTTTCAGAACTATAATTTCGGCGAATGGATCGTTCCCGCGCTCAATTTTCTGGTCATCTCCTGTCCGTGCGCGCTCATTATTTCCGTGCCGCTCACCTATTTTTCGGGCGTCGGAACGCTGGCACGCTACGGCGTACTTGCCAAGGGTGCGGTGTCTGTCTCTTATACACATCTGA
>URHP01000082.1 GCA_900547645.1 uncultured Eubacteriales bacterium | reverse complement strand
CCGTCGCCTCGACCAAATTCCCCGCAGAGATTTTTCTCTGCGGGGAATTTGTTTGGCGCTTTAGCATGAAAAAACCCCAGTTCTACTGGGGGAAGATAAAAAATAGCTTTAGCAAATTTTATAATTAAAGAAGTTTACCATATAGCTAATGCGATTTTGCTCCTTTATAGCACGAGGAACCTGTTTTACAGGTGTGCCGTGCGATAGGACGCTATAGTAAAAGCGATACCCGTTAACGGGTTGGCTGGTAGTTTACCCTTTTAGGGTATATGCAAACCACCAGTTCAACTGGTGGTTTTGACTTAACGGAAGAAAGAGCAGGAAAAGTTTCCTGTAAAAAATCGGAAAAATTTTCGATTTGGGTATTGACGAATGCGTTTTGTGTGATATAATATTGCATGGACAAAATGTGAACGATAACGTTCGCAAAAAATCAAAGGAGTAAGTTGTATGGCAAGGTTTACATTACCCAGAGATCTGTATCACGGAAAGGGCGCAATGGAAGCGCTCAAGACTTTCCAGGGCAAAAAGGCGATGATCTGCGTCGGCGGCGGCTCGATGAAGAAATTCGGCTTCCTGGACAAGGCGGTCGCTTACCTGCAGGAAGCGGGCATGGAGGTCAAGCTTTTTGAAGGCATCGAGCCCGATCCTTCCGTGGAGACGGTCATGAAGGGCGCGCAGGCGATGCTCGAGTTCGAACCCGACTGGATCATCGCGATGGGCGGCGGTTCTCCCATCGACGCGGCAAAGGCAATGTGGATCAAATATGAGTATCCCGACATCACCTTCGAGGAAATGTGCAAGGTATTCGGCATTCCTCAGCTGAGAAAGAAGGCGAAGTTCTGCGCCATCTCTTCGACGAGCGGCACGGCGACCGAGGTCACGGCGTTCTCCATCATCACCGACTATCAGAAGGGAATCAAATATCCGATCGCCGACTTCGAGATCACGCCCGACGTTGCGATCGTCGATCCCGAACTCGCTGAGACGATGCCCAAGAAGCTCGTCGCGCACACCGGTATGGACGCGATGACGCACGCGATCGAAGCATATGTCTCCACGGCGAACTGCAATTATACCGATCCGCTTGCGATCCATGCGATCGAAATGATCCAGAAAAATCTCGTCGCTTCCTATAACGGCGACATGGCGGCGCGTGACGCGATGCACGACGCGCAGTGCCTTGCGGGTATGGCGTTCTCCAATGCGCTCCTCGGCATCGTGCACTCGATGGCGCACAAGACGGGCGCGGCGTTCGCCGATTACGGCGCGCACATCATTCACGGCGCGGCAAACGCAATGTATCTTCCTAAGGTCATCGCCTTCAACGCAAAGAACCTTACGGCGCGCAAGCGTTACGGCGTCATCGTGGATTACATGGGCATCTGCAACAAGAGCGCCAGCGATTCCGAAAAGGTGCGCGCGCTCATCAACTACCTCAGAAAGATGAACGACGATCTGAATATCCCGCACTGCATCAAGAACTACGGCGCGGACAGCTATCCCTGCGAGCAGGGCTTCGTTCCCGAGAACGTCTTCCTGGAAAGACTGCATGACATCGCGGTCAATGCGATCGGCGATGCCTGCACGGGCTCCAATCCCCGCCAGCCTTCCGTCGCGGAGATGGAAAAGCTGCTCAAGTGCTGCTACTACGATACCGAAGTCGATTTCTGATCGCGTATCTTTTTCAGGCAAACAAGGGAGTCTCCGAACGGAGACTCCCTTTTCATGCCCGGCGCGCATGCGGGGCGATAAGAAAAAAGCATTGGACATTGCGCCGCCGCTGTGTTATAATGACGGAAAAATTTACGTTGGAGATATATGAACACTTTGGAAGACAGACAGTTTTCCGCGGAGCGCGCCCTGTACGCCTCCCGCGGGCCGGATTTGAAGCGCTGCAGATTCGAAGGCGAAGAAGACGGGGAATCCGCCCTCAAGGAAAGCCGCGATATCCGCGCGCGGGACTGCTTTTTTGACCTTCGTTACCCCTTATGGCACGTACGCGGCGCGCATCTTTCGAACTGTGAAATGACGCAGAACTGCCGCGCCGCGCTCTGGTATGACGAGGATATTTCGATTTCCGATTGCACCATGAACGGGATCAAGGCGGTGCGCGAGTGCCGCGGGGTGCATCTCTCCCGTACGCGCATATCTTCCCCCGAATTCGGCTGGAAGAGCCGGGATCTTACGCTCAGCAACTGTTCGCTCGTTTCCGAATACGCCTTTCTGGAGAGCAGCGGCATTCACGCCGAAGGGCTGCAGTTCGAAGGGAAGTATTCCTTTCAGTATACGCGGAATGTGACCATCGCACATTCGCGGCTTTGCACCAAGGATGCGTTCTGGCACGCGAAAAATGTGACCGTGACCGACTGTGAGGTGGACGGCGAATATCTCGGCTGGTATTCGGAGGGGCTGACATTCATCCGCTGCCATATCAAGGGGACGCAGCCGCTGTGTTACTGCAAGCGCCTGCGGCTCATCGACTGCACCATGGAGAACTGCGATCTTTCCTTTGAATACAGCGACGTCCGCGCGCAGGTGCGCGGGGAGATCGTCTCCGTCAAAAACCCGCATAGGGGAAGCATCATTGCCGACCGCATCGGCGAAGTCATCATCACGCCCGACAGCGTGTATCCCGTCCGCGCGAAGATCGTGCAGCGCGGCGCCTGAAAGAGAGGAGGGATCGGCGTATAAGGTTAAAGGGGAAGCTGCGGCTTCCCTATTTTTTTGCAAAGAAGGCGGTATTGTGGACGACGGAGGGGTGATCGGGCGCAATGGCGGCGGCGCGTTCGTGACAGGCGCGCGCTTCGTCTTCCTCTCCGAGGGCATAATGGCAGTAGGTGAGCCCCAGAAGGGGAAAGAGGGTGCGTTCTTCGGGAAGATCAAAGTCGCCCTCGGGGGAGCGGTCGGGACAGCCGAGCGCGCGTTCGTACCACCAGATCGCTTCGCGGTATCTGCCCGATTCCTGCAGGTTTCTGCCGATCGCATGGCAGACGCCGCCCCGCGGGCATCCGTAGCGAAAGGCGCGCAGCAGCGCGTCGAGCGCGTGCTCCCGTTCGCCCTTTGCCGCGTAGCAGTCGGCAAGCACCTTGCACGCCTCGATCTTGTTGACGTACCAGCCCTCTCCCGCAAGCATCTCCTCTAAAACGGCGGCGGCCTCTGTGTACAGGCGGTTATAGCACAGCTCCCGCCCGTAATAGAACAGATCGCGCCCGCCGAGCGGCTCTTCGGCGCGCCACTTCTGATAGATGTGCAGATTGCGCGCGCCGCGCGGCTTCGGGCTTCCCAGGTGCGTCACGGTAAATTCGTCGCGGATGACCTTTCCGCGCGGGGAGATGCACTCATGCACGCGCCCTTCCCAACGGAATGCGGCGGCGCGCCTCACCACGCGTTCGCGGAAGTAGACGCATCCGCCGTTGACGTATTTGCACACAGCCATGTCCGCGTTCTCCGCGCCAAAACGCGTTTTCAGCGCCAAAAGCCGGGGGAGCATGTCTGGCTCGATCACGTCGTCGGCATCCATCCACATGAGGAGCTCGCCGCGGGCATGCCCGAAGGAGGCGTTGCGCGCGGCGGAAAAGTCGTCCGTCCAGGGAAAGGAAAAAATACGGTCGGTGAACTGCCGTGCGATGGCGGGCGTTGCATCCGTGCTGCCCGTATCGACGATGACGATCTCGTCCGCCGCATCTTTGAGACTGTTCAGGCAGCGCTCCAGCACTGTTTCCTCATCCCGCACGATCATACAGACCGAAAGCGTCATCACATACCTCCGTACCTTTTATCATACGGTCAAAATTCCGTTTGCGTGCATTCGGGATCAGGCAAGCGTGTCACCTTCGTTTCGTGTTCGGGATATGATATAGTACGGGCATTGCTGCTTTGCGCGCAGTGTCCGCATGCGCATCTGCGCAGAAACGGAGGAAAAACATGACGATTTATAAGAGAAACTGCACCTGCGGCTGCTGCCCCTGTGCTTGCGGCTGGGAGTGCGGAGAAACTGTTGTGTACAGCGACGGCGTTTTGACGGGGCCGACCGGACCGACCGGACCGACCGGACCGACCGGACCGACAGGGGCAACGGGCTCGACGGGACCCATAGGGCCGACAGGGGCAACGGGCTCGACGGGGGCAACCGGTCCTGCGGGTCCTATCGGACCAACGGGGGTAACGGGCGTAACCGGTGCTACGGGCATTGCAGGTGCAACAGGTCCGACGGGAGCCACGGGCGTAACCGGTGCCACGGGACCTACAGGTCCCACCGGTCCCACAGATACTGTGACTTATGGGAAAAAGAGCGAATCGATATTTTTGAACTATACCGATTTATGTTATGCTGTTGCATAGAGGAACCCTGCGGAATTTCCGACGGGTTCCTTTTAGGGTTGCTGTTCAAATAAGGATTTTTTGCATGGGTTTTGTCATGAAGTAGTTGTATGCTGTGCCTCAGAATATTTTCTGTTCGGAACTGACAGTGCCGGACGATTGGGCATTGGTCCGATTTGTTTTAAAAATTGCAAGATATATAAAGCAGGGGGATTTCCTTTGATCTGCTTAATTTCGTTCAAATATGTCGGAAAAATTTTCCAAAAAAAGTAAATAATTTCCAGATTTCCAATAGAAA
>URHP01000081.1 GCA_900547645.1 uncultured Eubacteriales bacterium | reverse complement strand
CGACGTCGGCGGCGTTTTTCGTCACGTCCGTGCCGGAGCCCATCGCCACGCCCACGTCGGCAGATTTTAACGCGGGCGCGTCGTTCACGCCGTCCCCCGTCATGGCGACCACTTCCCCCGCCCTCTGCAGGGCGCGCACGATCTGCTGTTTGTGCCCCGGCGAGACGCGCGCGTACACCGCGTACTTTCCCGCGCGGCGGGAGAGCTCCTCTTCCCCCATTTCGTCGAGCTCTTCCCCCGTGACGACCTCGCCCCGCCCCTTCGCGATCCCGAGCCGCGCGGCAATGGCAAGCGCCGTCTCGGGGGAATCGCCCGTGATCATCACCGTGCGCACGCCTGCGCGGCGGCATGCCGCGACCGCCTCCTTCACCCCTTTCTTGGGCGGATCGAGCATGGCGGCGACGCCGAGGAAGGCGAGATCTTCTTCGCGCTCGGAATCGCCGCAGGCAAACCCCAGAACGCGCATGGCGCGCCCCGCATACGCCGAAACGCGCGCACGGATCCTTGCACGGTCCGCGTCCGTCATCGGGCGTTCGCCCGACGGCGTGACCAGCCGCGCACACTTTGCGAGCAGTACGTCCGCACCGCCCTTGACATACAGCCGCCTGCCCGTTTCGGTGCGGACAAATACGCTCATCATCTTGCGCTCGGAGGAAAAGGGCACGCCGCCCAGACGCTCGAACGCCAGCGAAACGTTTTTGCGGTCGGCATATTCCACAAGGGCGATCTCCGTCGGATCGCCCACGTACGCGCCCGCGCTCCCCTTGACCGTATGGCAGACACGCATGCACCGCACAAGCTCAAGCTCGGGCATGGTGCCGCGGTAAGTCTCTTCCTCGGACACGGGTGCGGCAAAATCGGTGCAGATCGCCTCCACCGTCATCCTGTTCTCGGTGAGCGTGCCCGTCTTGTCCGAACAGATCACGCTGCAGCCGCCCAGGCTCTCCACCGCACCCAGCCTGCGCATGACGGCGCGCGAAGACGCCATGCGCTGCACGCCGAGCGCGAGAATGACGGTGACGACGGCGCCCATCCCTTCGGGGATTGCCGCGACTGCCACGGCGACGGCGCTCATCACGCTCTCGAGAAAACTCACCCTCCCCGCGATCAGGGAGCCGACGAACAGCACGAGCGCGACGAACAGAACGGTGACCGTGATGACCTTGCCGAGCTTCGCCACCGTCCGATCGAGCGGCGCGGGCGCGGGCTTGCTCTTGTGCAGCAGACGTGCGATCTTGCCCATCTCGGTGTCCATGCCGCAGGCGGTGACGACGCAGCGCGCCCTCCCGCTCACGCAGAACGTCCCGTAATGCGCCGTATTCGCGCGCGCGGCAAGCGCGCTGCGCGTGACGATGCAGTCATATTTTTTTGCGGGGCGGCTTTCCCCCGTGAGCGACGATTCGTCGCAGCGGAAATTTTCGCCCGACAGCACGCGGCAGTCTGCGGGAATGCGGTCGCCCTCCTCCAGCTCCACCACGTCGCCCACGACGAGCGTCTCCGCGTCGATCCGCACGACCTTCCCGCCGCGCACCGCTTTCGCCTCGCACGCCGACAATTTTTTCAGCTTTTCGATCGCCGAATCGGCGCGGTACTGCTGCAAAAACCCGACAACGGCATTGAGCAGAATGACAAAGAGAAGGATGCCCGTATCGGCAAGTTCCGTTCTGTCCCCCGTCACGAAGGCGAGCACGGCGGAAAGGACCGCGGCACAGATGAGGATGACGGTCATGAGATCGGCAAACTGCGCGAGGAACAGGAGGAGCTTGCTCCTCTTTTTTCCTTCCTGCAGAACGTTCCTGCCGTTCTGCGCGAGCCGACGCTCCGCTTCCGCCTGCGAGAGCCCGCCCTCGCCGCTTCCGACCAGCCGCAACACTTCTTCTTTGCTTGCACCGTACTGTTCCATACAGGTATGGTATGAGACAGACAATCAAAAAATGCGCCGCATTCGGGCGCATTTCCTGTTTTTCGCACATTGCAAACGGCGATACGGCACATGACCGTATCGCCGTTTTTTTACAGCACTTTTTCCGTTGAAAGGCGGAACTTCTGTCCGTTTTCAAAGGAAAGCAGCGCATGCCTGCCCTCCTGCACGACCGTACAGGAAAAATAGTCCCCGATCGTAATGAGTATTTCCTCTAAAAGACTTTTTTCGTCAATTTCATAATGTTTTTCGCAGTTCGTCTGTTCCATAGTAATTACGGGTTCCTTTGCAGATTTCACATCGGCGGCGCGCTTCGCCTCTGTGTAGCAATAGTATAACCTCTGAACTGAAAAAATGCAAGAAAATTATTTCAATTCAGAGGATAATTTTTTGTAAGAAAAGGACGAATCTATGGTGAACTTGTCGAAACTGTCTGAAAATCTGAATGAACTGATGAATGAGCGCGGCATGAATCAGAGCGACTTAGCAGAGGCGATGAACACGTGCAGCTCAAAATTTTCTTCATATCTTACCGGAAAACGGGCGCCGAACTATCACACCTTTCTTTCCCTTCTTGAATTTTTTCATTGCTCCGCTGACTTTCTGCTGGGTTTGACGGAATATCCATGCGAGGATGTCTGCTACAAACCCGTTCAGCCGTTCGGCGAACGCATGCGCGCGATCCTTCGGGAAACGAACATGACGCAATATGCCTTTGCCAAACAGTCAAATATTTCATGGGGCGTCTTCTATCATTGGCTGGTCGGAAAAAGTTTCCCGTCCGTCAACAATCTTGTAAAGATCGCCGCTTTTTTTGACTGTTCCGTAGACTATCTGCTCGGCAGAGTCTAATGCCGCTGCATCCGATTCGTTGTATGATAAATATGTCGAAGTTGTCTGAAAACCTCAAGGAGTTGATGGAAGAGCGGGAACTCAATCAGACGACGCTTGCGGAAAAGCTCGATACCGGGCGCACAAAATTATCTGACATTCTGAATGCAAAAAATGCACCCGGCTATCACACCTTTGTTGCTCTCATTGAATTTTTCCATTGCTCCGCCGATTTTCTGTTGGGGCTGAAAGAGTATCCGTGTGAAGAAACCGCATATAAGACCGTTCCCCCTTTTCAAGACAGACTGCGCGCTGTATTCCGGGAGACGGACAAATCGCAATATTCCTTCATTAAAGAGACAAAGACTTCTTGGAGCGTTCTGCACGGTTGGCTGAACGGGCAGACATCTCCGTCCATGGACAGTCTTGTAAAAACAGCTGCATTCTTCGGCTGTTCTGTAGATTTCCTTCTCGGCAGAGTCTGAATCAAATATATGAATCATGTAATGTCGAACATATCTGAAAGTCTGAAAGACCTTATGACGGAAGCAGAAATCAAAACGCCTGCGCTGGCTCGCGCAACGGGAATCGATGCTTCCACAATTTTGACGCTGCTTCGCGGCGACGGTCTTCCGTACATTGATACGCTCGTAAAACTTGCAGACTATTTTCATTGTTCAACCGACTATCTGTTGGGACTTACAGATCTTTCGCAGGAGACAACATTCCGACAAAGACCGCCGTTTTCCGAACAACTCACCTTTCTTTTGCAGCATTTCCATGTGACAAAATATCGTTTGGAAAAGGATACACACCTTTCCGAAAAAACCGTCAACCGCTGGCATAACGGTAAAACGCAGCCCACTGTAGAAAGTCTGATAAGACTTTCCAAATATTTCGGCTGTTCCGTAGATTTCCTTCTCGGCAGAGTCTGAATCAAACGCAAAAGCGGCGCCGCCCGAATGATCGGGCGGCGCCGCTTTCAAATCGATCATCAATTATGCGCCGTACTGCTCGCGGTACGCCTTCATGGCGGAAAGGTGTTCCTTCCCGGCAATGACGCCCTCTTCGATGGCGGCGATGATGTCCTCCATCGTCACGATGGAATACACGTTGATCCCGAATTCGTCGAACGCTTCGGCAACGGCGGACTTTTCCCCCGTACCTTTTTCCTGACGGTCCACGGAAATGATCATGGCGGAGACGTCAACGTCTGCCTCCCCCCTGATCTTGGGCAAAATTTCGCGGAGCGCCTTGCCGGACGTCATCACGTCCTCGATGATGCACACCTTATCGCCCGCGCAAAGCTGCGCGCCCACGAACATGCCCCCCTCGCCGTGGTCCTTGACCTCCTTTCTGTCAAAGCAGAAGCCGACGTCCACGCCGTGGTTTTTGGCGAGCGCGACGGCGGTTGCGACGGCGAGCGGGATCCCCTTGTAGGCGGGACCGACGAGCGTCTTTGCGTCCACCTTGTGCTCCAGAAAACATTCCGCGTAGTATTCGCCGAGCGCCGCGATCTGCGTGCCCGTACGGTACTTGCCCGCATTGATGAAATAGGGCGCCTTTCTGCCGCTCTTTAAAGTAAAATCACCGAACAAAAGCACCTCGTTTTCCACCATGAACCGAATGAACCGCTGTTTGTAAGTCAACATGATCTTTCTCCTTTTATCCGTTTAATTGCAACGTATCCGTCAGATCGGCGACGCGCGCGACCTTGTGGGAATCGCACCACTCGTTGAGCCCCGCAATGATCTTGGGGCAGGCGCGCGTATCGGTAAAGTTCTGCGTGCCCACCTGCACAGCGGTCGCCCCTGCCATCAGAAATTCCACCGCGTCTTCGGCGCAGGTGATGCCGCCCATGCCGATGACGGGGATCCTGACGGCGTGCGAAGCTTCGTACACCTGTCTCTTATACACATCTGACGCTGCCGACGAATAGCCTTGT
>URHP01000080.1 GCA_900547645.1 uncultured Eubacteriales bacterium | reverse complement strand
GCTATTCGTCGGCAGCGTCAGATGTGTATAAGAGACAGGAGGTACGCCGTCGCCTGCATGACAGCCTCGCGCGCCGCTTCGGGCGGGAAGCCCGCGTCGAGCGCGTCCGCAAGTTCCGCGCGGAAGGCGTCCGTGCCGCCGCAGCCCATACAGGCGGACAGCACCGCAAGACGGCGGTCTCGTTCGGGAAGCGCCGCGCGCGAGGCGACGTCCGCCGTCAGGCGCGAAAAGATCCGGGCAAGCGCGCCGTCCGACGCGCGCAGAAGTTCATCGATCTTCATGCTCCGCCTCCGCATACTGCTCGTCGGAAACAGGCTCGCACCACTGCGTGCTCCCGCCGACGGCGGGCACTTCTACGGCGAGATGCGCAAACCACGAATCGCTCGCCGCGCCGTGCCAGTGCTTGACGCCCGCGGGAATGTTGACCACGTCCCCCTCCCGCAGCGCCCTTGCGGGCTTGCCCCATTCCTGATACCAACCGCGCCCGCGGACGACGATCAGGATCTGTCCGCCGCCCTGTTCGGCGTTATGGATATGCCAGAAATTGCGGCAGCCCGGTTCGAACGTCACGTTGGCGATGAACACCTGTTCCTTCGAGAGCGGATACAGCCAGCTCTTTCCCGTAAAATACTTGCTGTAGGCGACGTTTTCCTCGCCCATGGGGAACATCCCCTCCGTTTTCATTTTTTTACTCCTTTGCAAATGTCATGAACCATTCGACCGTATCGGGATCATAGTGTGAAAAGAACAGGCTGCTGCCCGTATCCAGTGCGGAAATGCGCTCCATCTCCGCGGCGTCGAGCGAGAACCCGAATACGTCGAGATTTTCCGCCATGCGCTCTTTTTTCACCGATTTGGGAATGACGACCACGTCGTTCTGCAACAGGAAGCGCAGGGCGACCTGCGCCACGGATTTCCCGTGCGCCGCGGCGATCTCCTGCAGGACGGGGTTGGTGAACAGCCCGTTCTTCCCCTCTGCAAACGGTCCCCACGATTCGGCCTGCACGCCGTGCCGCTTCATCACTTCGCGCGCCTTCTTCTGCTGACAGAAGACGTGCGTCTCCACCTGATTGACGGCAGGTTTGACTTCGGCAAAGCTGCACAAATCGATGAGGCGGTCGGGATAAAAGTTGGATACGCCGATGGCGCGCACTTTGCCGTCGCGATACGCCTTTTCCATGGCGCGGTAGGTGCCGTAGTAATCCCCGAACGGCTGATGGATGAGCAGCAGATCGATATAATCGGTCCCCAGCTTTTTGAGCGACGCGTCGATCGACGCCGCGGCCTTTGTTTCGCCTGCGTTGCTGATCCAGACCTTGGTGGTGAGGAAGAGTTCGCTCCTTGCGATGCCGCTCTTTCTGACGGCGGCGCCCACGCCCTCCTCATTGTAGTACGCCTGCGCCGTATCGACGGAGCGGTATCCCGCCGCAAGCGCATCTGACACGCAGCGCTCGCATTCGTCGGGCGAGACCTGGTATACCCCGTAGCCGAGCTTGGGCATTCTGACTCCGTTGTTCAACGTAACATATTCCATGATCGTTCCTCCTTTTATCGGCACGGCTGATTGCCGTACGTTTCGTCAAGTTTTCTTAAAAGACAGTCGAGCTTATCCACGCGCCGCTGTTCGCCGTGCGCGCGCGCGAGCGCGTCGGCGCGCAGGCGGCGCAGCAATACGCGCTGCGTCTTCCCGCCGTCCTGCGCAAGGAAATAGGCGGCGACGCATTCTGCCGACAGCCCCGATTCGTGCAGAAAACAGGCGACCGCGCCGCGGCAGGCGTCCTCGTCGCCGAAGCTGTCCGCGCGGAACACGCCCCTTTTTGCCAGCCCGTCCATCAGCGCGACGTCCAGCCCGTATGTTTCGCATCCTTCCCGCAGTGTCATTGTGATCCGCTCCCGTCCGAAGATATGAAAAAAGACGCAGCTTCCTTCTGCGTCTTCATCATACGACACGCCGCGGCATATGTCAAATACCTGTTTTTCATGCATTGTCATGCCGCGCAAGCATAGCCACTTCGTCGATGAACGCCCGTACGGCACGCGAAACGGGCTGATATTTTTTCCATACAAGGAAAGTGGACTGCCTGAGTTCGGGGCAGAAGGGCCGGAAACACAGTTCGGACGAGCCGAAATGACGGAGCGTCCCCTCGATCGTAAACACGTATCCGACGTTGAGCCGCGCGAACCAGGCGGCGTTGTTGACAAGATCGAATGAAGCGATAAAATTGAGCCGGTCAAACGCCTCGCCCAGACCGTTGCGGTAGAACTGGCGGATGCCCTCGCGCGCGGGACCGACGACGGGAAGCCCGACGAGATCCTCCGCCGTGACGAATTCCCTTTGGGCAAGCGGCGCGGCGGCGTTCATGAGGATGCCGCAGCGGCCGTCGATGCCCAGCCGCAGAAAGTCATATTTGGCGATATCGCCCGGCTCGATGAGCAGTCCCAGATCGAGCAGCCCCGCATCGATGCGCTCTTTGATACGGTCGGCAATGCCGGCATCAAGCTCGAAGGTGACTTCCGGATACTTCTTGCGGAAACTGTCCACCGCACGCACGAGGAGTTCCGCGGCGACCGTCTCCGCCGCCCCCACGCTCACCACGCCCGCGAGCCGCTCCGTCCGCTCGCGCAGCTCGCGCTCCGTCTTGTCCGCAAGTTCGGTCATCTCCTCGGCACGGCGGCGCAGCAGCACGCCCTCTTCGGTGAGTTCGATCTTGCGCTTGCCCCGTTCAAAGAGTCTGACGCCGAGTTCTTCCTCCAATTCCGCAAGCTGACGCGAGAGCGTCGGCTGCGTGATATACAGCGCCTCGGCGGCGCGGGAGATGCTCTCCTCGCGCGCAAGCGTCAGAAAATAGCGAAGTACCCGTAATTCCACGCACAAATCTCCCTGTTTTCGGCATCGTAATCATTGTACCATACCTTTCGGGCATGTGCAAGTCCTGAAAGAAAAAAATTTTTGCAAGGGCGGCGCGTTTTTCGCAGAAAACGCGCCGCCCCGGAAAATGCCTTACAGTTTATACTTTGCCGTCAGTTTGAGAACGGAAGCCAGACAGTCGTTGAGCGTCCCACGCTCCGTTTCGGTGAGGGCGCGCCCGCGAAGCGCGCCGACGCTGCGCGCAAGCACGTCCGCCTCCAGCCTGTCCGCCGCGGCAAGTTTTTCCCGCTGCAGTTTTTCAAGCAGCGAAAGAGCGTGCGAAAGTTCGGGCGGCTCCTCAAAGCGTTCCTCCTCCTCGAAACAGCACACCTTGGCAGGCGCGCCCGCGCGTGCCGCCGCGGGCGCTTCCAGCGGTTCGCCGCGGAACTTTTCGTAAATGCGTTCCTCGCGGGAGGTGTGCCTTGCCCTTCTTCTGACGCGGGGCAGGAAGAAGAGCAGCCGCAAAACTGCCGCAAGCGCCGTAAACAACGCCGCATACACGGCCATATACGCAACGGCATATTCAGCCGGATAGCGCTCCAGCGAGATACAGCACACCAGCACCGAACCCGCCGCGCCGAGCGCCGCCGCAAGAAAGGCATACATCCTTCTGCCGCCGAACAGCGTAAAGAGTACCGCTACCGGCACGGCAAGTGCGGGAATGAGCAGCAGCGGCACCCAATCGGGCGTCTGCCCGAGCACGTCAACCAACTCCGAAAAAAGTTCCATGTTCAACACCTCCGTTCAAGAATAGCCGTAATCTGCGGAAAAAATACCTCGCAAACGGTCGGGAAAACAAAAATTTGCTCACATTGCGATCTCGCGGCGGCGGGCAATGTTGACGATGCGCGCGCGGACGGCGCTCTCCTCCACCCCCGTGACGTGCGCGACCGCCTTGCGGTACAGCCTGATCTGCACCGCATATTTGCGGGCAAGCTCCGCGTCGGAGAGAACGGAGTACTTGTAGTCGATGACCTCATACCCGTCGCTGCGGCACACGAGCAGGTCGATCGCGCCCTGAAAGATCACCTCGTCATCGGGCGCGCCCTCCGTCATTTCGCACGCCGGCAGCCGCAAAAGAAAGGTCTGCTCGCGCAGCACCCGTTCTCCCGCAAGCGCCGCAAGGCAGGGAATTGCCAGAATGGCGGCGAGCTCCCCTTCATCCAGAAGCGCCGCCTGTTCTTCGGAAAGCAGTCCCTCCCGCCGCATGCGGGCAAGTTCTTCGGCGGCGTCCGCGCCGAAGCGCACATGCTGCAAGAAGGCGTGATAGGCAATGCCCGCCTGCACGCCCGTCTTGCCTTCGAAGGGCTCGTCCTCGTCGAGGAATCCGCCGTACGCGCCGCCGTCGGGAAGAAAGCGCCCCTTGTTCTCGCGCAGAAGATCGGTCGCGGAGCTCTTGACGCGCAGCTTCGTGCTCGCTTCGTGGGCATAGGGCTGTGCGTACACGGCGAGCACCGCGTCGCGCATTGCCGCGTCGGGACGGTAGACGAGCGCCCGCCTGGGCGGAGCTTCGCGCACCGTCTCCTGCTCGAGGGCGAACAGATGCGCGCAGGCGGCAAAATCGAAAAACTCCGCGCCGCGCGTCGCAAGCGCGGGAAAGAGCGCGCCGCTCTCCCGTTCCCGGAAGACGACGTGCAGGCGGTACTTTGCGCGCGTCATGCCGACGTACAGCAGATTGCGTTCCTGCTTGCGCTCTTCGGCGAGCTGAAGCAGCGCGCTCGCCCGCCGCAGGACGGTGGTATAGGCGATCTTTTTTTCGCGGTCGTACGCCTTGGGCGCGGCAAGGTAGGTCTCCGTCCACAGCACCTCGTCCTGCTCCGTCCCGCCGCGGAATTTCACGTCCGTCCCCGCAAGAATGACGACGGGATATTCCAGCCCCTTGGACGCATGCATGGTGATCACTTTGACCGCGTCCTCGCCGCCGTTTTCGGAAAAACCGAGCACGTAACCCGTCGCTTTCAGGCGGGCAAGAAAGGCGTTCACGTCCGTATCTTCCCCTTCTGTCTCTTATACACATCTCCGAGCCCACGAGACTAGCGCTCATCTCGTA
>URHP01000079.1 GCA_900547645.1 uncultured Eubacteriales bacterium | reverse complement strand
ATGAGCGCTAGTCTCGTGGGCTCGGAGATGTGTATAAGAGACAGTTCCAGGAGAACGCAAGCAAGTTCGTTCCCGAAGGCGTGGAGGGGCGCGTCCCTTACCGCGGGACCATTTCGGAGATCGTCTTCCAGATGGTGGGCGGCATCCGTTCGGGCATGGGGTACTGCGGCATGCGGACCATCGAGGACCTGCGCAAGAATTCCGAATTTGTCCGCATCACGAACGCGGGACTGCGAGAGAGCCACCCTCACGATATTTCCATCAGCAAAGAAGCACCCAATTATTCAGTCAGAAACTGACGACGGTATGACGGAAAACGCCCGCAGGGGCGTTTTTCCAATCAAAAAACAATCGGAGAAACAAGAATGCAACACGAACGCGTACTCGTCCTCGATTTCGGCGGACAGTACAATCAGCTCATCGCGCGCCGCGTGCGCGATCTCAAAGTTTACTGCGATCTGAAATCCTGCGACATGACGGCTGATGAGATCAGAGCGTACGATCCCATCGGTATTATCTTTACGGGCGGGCCCAACAGCGTGTACGATCCCGCGTCGCCCCATATCGATCCCGCCGTCCTTGCGCTGGGCATTCCCGTGCTCGGCATCTGCTACGGCTGTCAGCTCATCGCGTACACGCTCGGGGGACAAGTGGAACACGCCGCTTCGAGCGAGTACGGCAAGCGGGAATTTTCCTTTGTGGAGCAGAGCCCGCTTTCGGAGGGGATCCCGCGCGCCAGCGTCTGCTGGATGAGCCATACCGACCATGTCACCCGGGTGCCCGAAGGGTTCCGCATCCTTGCATCGACGCCCACCTGCCCCGTTACGGTCTACGGCAGCCCCGAAAAAAAGATCTACGGCGTGCAGTTCCATCCCGAGGTGGTGCATTCGGAATACGGCAATCAGCTTCTGAAAAACTTCCTCTACGGCGTCTGCGGGGCGAAGGGCGACTGGACGATGGGCGGCTTCGTCGCCGAACAGGTCGCGCTGTTAAAGGAAAAGATCGGCGATAAAAAGGTGCTGTGCGCCATGTCGGGCGGCGTGGATTCCGCCGTCGCGGCAACGCTCGTGCACCGCGCCGTCGGGAATCAGCTCACCTGCGTGTTCGTCGATCACGGGCTGCTCAGAAAGGGCGAATCGGAAGAGGTCATGGAGGTTTTCAAGGGAAAGCTGGGCATGAACCTGATCCGTGCGGACGCGGGCGAACGCTTTCTGAAAAAGCTCGAAGGCGTCGCCGATCCCGAGCAAAAGCGCAAGATCATCGGCGCAGAATTCATCAAGGTATTCGAGGCCGAGGCAAAAAAGATCGGCGCGGTGGATTTTCTTGTGCAGGGCACCATCTATCCCGACGTCATCGAGAGCGGCAAGGATAAATCCGCCGTCATCAAGTCGCATCACAACGTGGGCGGGCTTCCTTCCGTCGTCGATTTCCAAGAGATCGTGGAGCCGCTGCGCGATCTGTTCAAGGACGAGGTGCGGCGCGTGGGTACGGAGCTGGGACTTCCCGATTCCGTCGTACAGCGTCAGCCCTTCCCGGGGCCCGGGCTTGCCATCCGCATCATGGGCGAGGTCACGCGCGAGAAATTGGAGACGCTGCGCGACGCCGACTTTATCTTCCGCGAAGAGATCGCAAAAGCTGGACTAAGCCGTGAGATCTGGCAGTATTTTGCCGTCATTACCAATTCCAAGACGGTGGGCGTTCAGGGCGATTTCCGCACCTATGAAAACGTCATTGCCCTGCGCGCCGTGACGAGCGTGGACGCCATGACCGCCGATTGGGCGCGCATTCCCTACGACGTGCTGGAAAAAATCTCCAACCGCATCACGAACGAAGTCCCGCACGCGAACAGGATCGTATACGACATCACTTCCAAGCCCCCGGCAACCATCGAGTGGGAGTGACGGAGACGGACAAAAGCGGCGAAGATCTTTGCCGCACAACGGATATGACAAAGGAGAAACATCATGAGCAACGTAAGACCGGAAACCATGGAGCGCATCACGACGCCCGCGCTTGCAAAGGCGTTCATTGACGAGCAGATCGAGGCGATCAGAGCACAGGTAGGGGAGAAGAAGGTTCTTCTGGCGCTTTCGGGCGGGGTGGATTCCTCCGTCGTCGCGGCGCTCCTCATCAAGGCGATCGGCAAAAATCTCGTGTGCGTACACGTCAATCACGGACTTTTGCGAAAGGGCGAGCCCGAGCAGGTCGTCGAGGTGTTCCGCCATCAGATGGACGCCAACCTTGTCTATGTGGACGCGGTGGATCGCTTCCTCGATAAACTTGCGGGCGTCGCCGAACCGGAGAAAAAGCGCAAGATCATCGGCGCGGAATTCATCCGTGTGTTTGAAGAAGAGGCGAGAAAGCAGGAGGGGATCGAGTTCCTGGCACAGGGGACCATCTATCCCGACATTCTGGAGAGCGGTCCCGTCAAGGCGCATCACAACGTGGGCGGTCTGCCCGAAGACCTCAAATTCGAGTTGGTCGAGCCGCTCAAATTCCTCTTTAAGGACGAAGTGCGCGTCGTCGGCAAGGCTTTGGGACTGCCCGACAATATGGTCTACCGTCAGCCCTTCCCCGGTCCCGGTCTGGGCGTGCGCTGCCTCGGCGCGATCACCCGCGAACGCCTGGAAGCGGTGCGCGAATCGGACGCCATCCTGCGCGAGGAGTTTGCAAAGAACGGGCTGGAGGGCAAAGTCTGGCAGTACTTTACCGTCGTGCCCGATTTCAAATCGGTCGGCGTGAAGGACGGGAAACGGTCCTTTGAGTATCCCGTCATCCTGCGCGCCGTCAATACGGTGGACGCCATGACGGCGACGGTGGAAGACGTTCCCTTTGCGCTGCTGCAGCACATCACCGATCGCATCACGCACGAAGTCAAGGGCGTCAACCGTGTGCTCTATGACCTTACGCCCAAGCCTACGGGCACCATCGAATGGGAATGACCGATCGCGATATGGCAAAAGCCCCGCCGTCCGGCGGGGCTTTTGCTGTAGAACAAATAAAAAACAACGGGTTCATATCCGGAAAAACGATTGGCGGCAGAAATTTCAATGTGGCGGAACGGCGCGCGGACATGCAATCGGAACATGTCAAAATTGCAATTGATTTGTATATCCGAATACTTTACAATAAATATGGAAAGCGGGAACACGTACAATGCCCCCGCGCCGAATATGAAAGAGAGGGAAACATCATGGCAAAATTGTCGAAGATCCCTGTTTGTATGCTGTGCGCCCTGATGAGCGCCGCCACCGTGAAAAACCCGGACAGCAGGAACATGTACATCGTGCTTATACGTCGTCGGAGATCTTTACGGAAACCGATTTTGAACAGAGCTTCGACGCGTCTGGCAGACCGGGCGGCTTTGAAGAGAGCAGAAGCGGCGGCGGACAGATCGCGTATTCTGCGGACGGCGTCACGCTGAGCACGCCCTCCTCGGGAGAGGTTTCGCTGAAAAAGACGTTCATCGATGCGTTCAGCGGCGTGACGGCGCACGAGATCCGCTTTAAAAACAATTCCTCGGCAAGCAACGAGTTTGCCAATATCATGTTTCTGAACAATTCCTCGAACGGGGAAAAGATCGTCACGTATGCGGTGGAGGACGGACGCCTTCGTTACAACGTCTCCGGTTGGAAGACGGTGCAATATAACGGCAAAGACGTCTATCTTCTCGACGGGGAGTGGTATACGCTCACGGTCGTCAACGATTACGACGCAAAGACGAGCGCCGTGTATCTGACCGGCGAGCGGTTCGGAAACGGCGGAAAGTCCGAGGTCGCGCCGCTCGGCGAGCGCGTGTTCCTCGGAACGTACGATTTCCGCAATGCGACTGCGGGAGATCCCGACGTATTCGAAATGGCGATCGGCTCCGGAAAGGCGGGTACGTCGTTTACGGTGGACTATATCCGTTCGTATGCCGTAAAAGAGGACGCTTAAACAGGAAAACAGAACGAAAGGCGCGCCCGTTCGGGCGCGCTTTTTTGTGTGGATCGCCTTGCAATTTTTGTCATAAATTGGTATAATCGTGGGTGGATCGGCGCGTGCGGCAGGTGTCCGGGGATGCGCGTGCCCTGTTTATGAATAAATCGACATGAAAACAACATAAAATGAATGTGAACGGAAAAATGGAAGCAAGGAAGTATCGCCGTACCATGATCGTACTCATCGTCATCGCGGCACTCCTCGTCGTCTTCGCGGCGATCTGCCTGTGGGGCGCGTGGGAGAACACCGCCGTACAACTTCATCATATCACCGTAAAGGACGAGAAGCTTCCGCAGGCGTTCGACGGGTACACGTTCGCGCATATCTCCGATCTGCACAATACGCAGTTCGGCGAGGATCAGGCGCGGCTGATCGAGCTGGTGAAAGAATCGAAGGCGGACGCGGTCGTCGTCACGGGGGACGTGATCGACAAGCGCCGTCCCGGCATGGAACATGCGCTCGACTTCTTTTCGCGCGCCGTGCGTCTTGCGCCCGTCTATTACGTGACGGGCAATCACGAAGCGGTGTCCAAGGAATATGCGGCGCTCCGCGAACAGATCGAGGCGATGGGCGTGACCGTGCTGGACGACCGCGCCGTCGTCATCGGGCGGGACGGCGCGTCCCTCACGCTTGCGGGCGTGAACGATCCCATGTTCACGACGGCGGCAGCGGAAAAAAATGCGCAGATCATGCGCGGCGAGCTGGAAGAGACGCTGAAGGGGGCAGACGGATACACGGTGCTTCTGTCGCACCGTCCCGAGCTGTTTTCCGTCTATCGGGAAGCGGGCGTCGATCTCGCGCTTGCGGGGCATGCGCACGGCGGACAGTTCCGCTTTCCGTGGGGCGGCGGGCTGATCGCGCCCAATCAGGGACTCTTCCCCAAGTATACGCAGGGGCTCTACGAGGAGGAAGGGGGCAAAATGATCGTCAGCCGCGGGCTGGGGAACAGCTCCGTTCCCATCCGCCTTTTCAACCGCCCCGAAGTCGTGGCGGTCACATTGAAAAAATAGCACAATCCGGCGCGGAGCCTGCACTCCGCGTCGTTTGTTTTTGCGGAAAAATGCGCCGAAACGAATGGTCGCGTGACATTTTTCTGCCGCTGTGCTATGATAGGTGGGCATGGAGGCAAGGATATGACGTTAGGAGAAAAACTGAAACAATACCGGACGGATGCGGGGCTGACGCAGGAAGAGCTTGCAGACAGGCTGTTTGTCACGCGCGCCGCCGTCTCCAAATGGGAGCGCGATCTCGGCTATCCCGGCATCGACAGCTTAAAGCTCATTGCGGCGCAGATGGGCTGCACGCTGGACGAACTCGTCTCGGATGACGACGTGGAAAATCAGAAGCGGCTGGATGAGCGCGCGGCAAGGCGCATGTACGTGTGTGCGGTCGCCTGTTTTGCCGTCGCCGTATTGTTTGCGCTGCTCGCGTATTTTCTGGAGCAGCCGCTGTACCTGATCGGCGCGGGAGCGTTCGTCGCCGCCTATCTCGTCTTCGCATTCTTTTCCCGTCCCCGCTGGAAACGGCTTGCGGGCAACGGCATCTATCGCGCGGTCGTGTTTGTCATCCTGCTTGTTCTGGTGTTGGTGATCACCGTGTTGGGACTCGTTTAAAAAATCTGCGGCAGATCTGCCGCAGATTTTT
>URHP01000078.1 GCA_900547645.1 uncultured Eubacteriales bacterium | reverse complement strand
ACGAGATGAGCGCTAGTCTCGTGGGCTCGGAGATGTGTATAAGAGACAGGGCAACGTCTATGCGGCGCTTGACAACAGCGGCGATTACCGCGTGGACGGCGCGTTCGACGAGGCGTTCTGGCAGCAGCCTTACGCGTCCCTCGCTGCGGGCGCGGGCGACGAAGTGCAGGCGAAGATCGTGCGTTCGGAGAAGGGCGTTCACGTCATGTACACGTTTGCCGCAGGCGCGGAGAGCGCGCGTCTCGTCCTGAGCACCGTCGATCACAAGCTGGGCGCGCCCTATGTGTACGACTATCAGATCATCGCGCACCGCGACGGCACGCTGGAATTTTCCTGGGGAAATTCGCACGGGTTCTACGATCCGTCTCTGTACATTCCCTATTCCGCGCCCCGTCTGATCGTACGCGAGGAGGGTGAAACGGTTTACGGCGAGCTGTTCGTTTCCTACGACTATTTCAGCCGTTACAACACTTCCGGGAACTATACGGAAAAGGGGTATATGCAGATCACGTCGGACAGCACGCTCCGCTTTGCATTCGACGCCGTGATCGGCGGCGGGAACGTGACGCAGTTCCGCTATAACGGACAGGCGGTCACCGACGTTTCGGCATCTGCCCCCGGCACTTACAGAACGCTTGCATGCACGAAGGAGGCGTAATATGACGACGATCAGAAAGAAACTTATCATAGTGCTGCTGACGGTCTTGCTCGTATTGTGCGGGATCGGCACGGTACTCTGTTCGGTGACGGGGCTTGCGCCGTCCGCGGAAACGACGCTCGACAAGCGCGATCTGTGCGCCTATCTTGCCGATCAGTCCTACACGAGTTCGAGCGCCCACGCGAGCGGCAAGGCGACGGTGGACGTCAACGCGGTGGACGGCGGGCGCATCGCGCTGGGACCGCAGTCGGCGTTCACGCTCTACAACAGCGGGCTTTCGCTGCTCACGCCTGCAAGCGGGGCGGCGTATATCGAGGTGACGCTTCCCGAAGGACATGATTTCACGCTGTTTGACGTGAATTTCGGCATCGATGCCGTGCAGGCGAGCGGAAAGACCGCTGTCGTGCGCCTCATCGTGGACGGGCAGCAGGTCGCGCAGGAGACGGTCGCCTCCGACGAATTCCACAAGAAGTTCTGCATCTCCGCGGAGGACGTGAACGTCATCCGTCTGGAGGCGGAGGGCGCGGAGGGGACGTGCGTCTCCTTCGGCGACGCGGTGTTCTATACGAGCAGCGCCAACGCTGTTACGAAGCGCATCGAAAACACGACGTACGGTGCGTGGCCCGTGCCCGTTCAGCGCAACTATGATCTGTACGGAAACGCGCTCACCATTGCGGGACAGCGTTTCGATTACGGCTTCTCCGTGAACGCAACGGCGGAATTTGACCTGATCATTGACGGCGAGTACGGATTCTTCGAGACGTGGCTCGGCATCTCCGACTACGTCGCGGGCGGCGCAAACGCCGGCTCCGTTTCCGTCATTGCGGAGGCATATGACGCGGAGGGGACGCTGCTCACCACAACGCAGTCGGAAACGGTGTACGGCTACATGCAGCCCCTCAAATTCATCGCAGATGTGCGCGGCGCGTCGAAGATCCATTTCACGGTAAATGACGGCGGCGACGGGATCTCGGACGATATGCTTCTGATGGCGTCCCCTGTGTTTACGCAGAGCATGGGCGAAGGGCGCATCTACATGAGCGATCTGGCGTTCGGTGCTTCCAACATCGGGTGGGGGACTTCCGTCGGGCGCGATCAGACCACGGAAGGGCAGCCGCTCACCTACCAGATCTACGCGACGCAGGTCACATATCAGAAGGGCATCGGGCTGCATCTTGTGGATGTTCCCTATACCACTTATCAGCAGGATCCGACCAATCCCCTGAACTTCTCCTATCTCGAAGTGGACATCACGGGCATGGAGCCAGACTTCTTTGAAGCATACGTGGCGGATCCCGCAAGCTCGGGCGCGTACTACGAGCTGTGGGCGGACGGCGTAAAGATCGCCGGAACGGACAAAATTCTCGGATTCACCTCGTCGCCTTCGCCCTATCCGTACCGCCTTGCGGCAAAGATCCCCGCGGGGACGAAAAAGTTCCAGATCCGCGTCATTGCGGATACGACGTACGCAAACGGACGCATCGACTTCTGCAACGCGGCGTTCTATAAGGGCGACAGTATGCTCGACGCCTTTTACATTGAGGAAGAGAGCGTTTCCGCAACGTGGCCCTATCGCGTGAGCAGGGGACTGACTTTTGCGGGACAGACGGCGCTCATGCATGTGGAGGGCGGCGACAGGTATTTCCCTTCCTCGCTCTCGTCCAATTCGGTATCGAGCTATACGTTTGACGTTTCGGGGAAGCCCTACGATACGTTTGAAGCGACGGTGGGGCTTGCGACGCCCGGGGATGTTATTTTCTGTGCGGAAGTGACGTATGAGGACGGCAGCAGCAAGACGTTCAACTCTCCCGCCGTGACGTTTGACAACAGCGGCTATTTCTTCTCCTGTTATTACGGAGAAAACGCAAAGACGCTCAAGCTCTCCGTGCTCGACAACGGCGATCCCGCGGAAGATACGGCGATCTGGGGCAGCCCGCGCCTTACCAAGACGCAGCTCTCCGAAAAAGAGTATCTGACCGATCTTAACATCGTCTCCAGCGCGACCGGCTGGGGCAATATCGGCATCAACGAGAGCATCATGGGCGAGGACATCACCATCAACGGCAAGGTGTACGAAAACGGCATCTCCCTTCACGCCTTTGACGATGACAGCAAGTACGCCTATGTGGAATATCAGTTCCCCGCCGATTTCGGTTACACCGTCTTCGAATCGTACTTCGGGCTCAACGACGATACCGCCAACGGCAGCGCCGCGGGCACGGTGCAGTTCCTGGTGGAAGGGGACGGGCGCATCCTGTTCGATTCCAACCTCGTCAAATACGGCACCGATCTGCGCCACGTGGTCGTGGACATCACGGGCGTTTCGCGGCTTCGGCTGATGATCGGCAACGCCGACGGCAGTTATCAGTGCGACTGGGGCGTATGGGTAAGCCCCGTCGTCGCCAAAAGTTCGGAGCTGCTCGACGGGTATCTGTCCGTCGAATCTCCCGTGGACGGGCAGGCGGTCGTTCTCTCGGGCGAGGGCAAATTCGAAGTGAGCGGCGTCGCGCTCGGCGCGGACCGAGAAGTCAGGATCCTGCTGAACGGACAGCAGGTTGCCACGGCGCAGGCTTCCGAACTTGGAACGTATGCCGCCGAGATCTCCGTCACGGAGCCGGGCGTCAACGTCATCACCGCCCTCTGCGCGGACATGGAGCAGTCCGTCACCGTCCGCATTGCCGACATGAGCACTTCGTCGGAGGAATTCAAACTTTCGACGGACAGCATGAGCGTTTCCTTCAAGGCGATCAAGAACGGCATTGCCGTGACCGATCTTTCGACGGCGGGCGGCTATGACTGGCTGGGCGGCGGCGAATCCTACATTCCCTTCCTGACCGACGTCAAATTGGGCGGAAAGGACGGCGAAGATTATACCATCGACTGGGTGTTCGAGGGCGAACAGTATACCGAAACGCCCGTTGTATCCAAAAACATCAATTCGGCGCATGAGGACTACAACGGGAAACTTGCGGTCTATACGCTGACGTTCAAGGATTCGGGCGGAAAGTTCACGCTGCGTTCGGTCTGGTCCGCGCACGTCGGGTTCGACGCGCCTGTCCAGCACCGCATCGACATCGTCAACGAGAGCGGAGAACCCGTCCTTGTGACCGCGCAGGATTCGTACGCGCTCAACCTGCAGCGTCCCGACGGTTCGCGCATGACGAACAGCTACGCTTATAAGGGCGCCGTCTACACGACGAACTACGGCTATCGCGAGGATGAGATCTCCAACGGCTATCAGTTCGAAGTGTTCAGCACCGCCGAATACAACAACGGCACGCAGATCGACGCGGGCTATATCCCCTGGGTTTCCCTCAACGCGCAGCCCAAGGACGGGCAGGCGCACGGGCTGTACTTCGGCGTCGTCTGGCCGGACGCGCGCATCGACGTAAGCGGGATCGGAACGGACGTATACGTCGAAGCGGGCATGCGCGAGACTTTCCGTACGGTCATCCCCGCAGGGGACACCTACGAGGTCCCCGCCGTGTTCGTGGGCGCCTATGAGGGCGACGTGGACGACGGCTCCAACACGATGAAGGATTGGCTGTTCGCGTTCATGATGCCGGAGGCAAACCGTTTGGACGAGAGCCTGCCTTCCTTCGGTTACAACCTGTGGGAGGTGCTCGACAGCGAACGCCGCTCCTGGAGAATGAGCGACGCCAAGTTCTACGACACCGTCATGGATCTTGCGGGCATGGGCATCGACGAGATCACCATTGACACCTATTGGTGGAAGGACATCGGCGATTGGCGCGGCGTGCATGAAAAGTGGCAGAGCTCCATCGAATATTCCTCCAATTACGTCAACGCGCTTGACATGGCATTTACGCTCTATATGCAGGCGGGGAACGGCAGCTCGAAGCATAGCGACGCCATGAGCGCGGTGGGCGTCAACGGCAACAACGACTGGTTCGCCCGCGGCGACAACGTGTTCTGGTCGGAGCTGTGCACGGGCGATCCCGACGCAAGGGCATTCCTGGAAGAGAGCATTCTCAGCTCGTACATGGAGCTCGGACTCAACGGTATGCGCACCGATTTCGGCTGGATCATCGGCTACTGCGACAAGGAGGGACACGACCACACCTATAACCGCACCGACGTCGGCTATTGGACGGCGAAAAACACCTACGAGATCCTCGATAAGCTCTATGAAATGTATCCCGTCCCGATGGACGTGAACGCGGGGAGCGAGGTCAACTACTTCAAGTGGGAGAACTGCAACTGCGGCGGCACGCTCAAAGATTTTGCCTCCATGAGCCGCGCGACGCGCATTCAGACGACGGACGCCTACGACGCCGTGCAGGTGCGCCAGTCCTTCTACGATTCTTCGTACGCGTTCCCGTCCATGCAGCTCATGCTGTGGTTCAACGACTATATGTACAATCCCGACGGGCCCGTCAAGAACGATCAGTACCGCTTCTGGAGCGTGCTCATGGGTTCGCCCGTGTTCATGACGAGCGCGCCCGCCGACATGCCCGCCGATATGCGCGCGGAGCTGGTCAACACCATCCGCATCTACGATACGTGGATGAAAGACCTTGTGAAGTACGGCAACGTCTATCACAACATGCCGCGCTGCGACGGCGACAACTGGGACGGCATCGAGTACTACGACGACTATACGGGCAAGGGCGCGGTGCTTGCATTCAAGCCCAATACGAGCGGAAACGTCGCGGACACCTATCAGGTGCAGTTCAAGGGACTGGACGATGAAAAGAGCTACTACGTCTGGTCGGAAAACGGAAACATCGCCTTCGACACCTACACGGGCGCGCAGTTGAAGGAAGGGATCGATCTGACGCTTCCCGGTTCCTATCAGGCGGAGATCATCTATTTCATGGCGACGGATGCCGCGGGCGCGGAGGAAATCGTCGCGGCGCCCGGTTCGTTCTCCGTGAACGCAGCGGAGCAGGACGGAAAGCTCGGCGTGGAGCTGGAAGAGTCGGCGGGCGCGGACTACTACCTGTCTCTTATACACATCTCCGAGCCCACGAGACTAGCGCTCATCTCG
>URHP01000077.1 GCA_900547645.1 uncultured Eubacteriales bacterium | reverse complement strand
ACGAGATGAGCGCTAGTCTCGTGGGCTCGGAGATGTGTATAAGAGACAGGAGCGGGAGCATGGACCGCAGCAGCGCTTCTTCCTTCTTTTCGCGCAGCTCTTTCACGCAGTCAAAGATCATTTTGCCGCCGATCAGGACCAGAAGCGCAAACGAGAGCCACGGCGCGATGCGCTCGACCGCCGCAAAAAAGGCGTAGCCGCAATAATAGCCGAGCAGCGGCATGCCGAACTGAAAGAGCGCAAACGTCAGCGCAATGGCGCACGCCCGCCCCAATCCCATGCGCGGCTCCGTCATGCCGCTTGCCATGCTCACGGCGACGGCGTCCATTGCGAGCGCCGCCCCGATGAGAACGATCTCCCAAAAGGACACAGCCAATCTCCTCTCCGGGAAGCACAAAAAAAACTTATGCGCAAAGCGGCAACGCCGATATGCGCATAAGTCTCGTCATTTCAGATAGCGCCCGCGGAAAACCCGCAATGTGTGGACGGTATCGCTCCAAGAGCCGACTACTCCCCTATGTCTTCTATTTCATTGTACTCGCCCGCGCCGCGTCTGTCAAGGATTTTCGGGAGATTTCGCCAAAGATTCCGCATCCGCTGCGCATCCGATCACGCGCAGGACCTCGCGGACGCGGTTCATGGGGACGGGCGCGGTCTGCGGCGTACAGTCCTCGCAGCGCAGCACCGTGCCCTCCGCAGGGCGACCCGCCTTCCCGCAGGGGACCAGGACGCGCTGCCCCGGCGCAAGCCTGCGCGGCGCCAGATACCAGTACGGTGTTCCGGAAACGTCCACTTTGACAAAGGAATGCATGCCGTTGTCGGCGATCACGCCGCCCGATAATGAATGGATCAAAACGACCTCCCTGCGCCGTCCGCGGCGCGCTTTTTCATGATCTTCCCGCCGCAGCGCGGACTAAAAGAGCGGCGCAAACAGTTTTGCGATCTCGCACACCCAGCGCCAGACGACGTTCTTTTTTGCGTCCTCGGGCGTCTGCAGCCTGGAAACGGCAAAGGTCTGCTCCATATCCGCTTTCATGCCGGCGAGCGCGCGCGTCTTGTACATGAGCACCGCGTCCTCGTAATGGTGGATGAAGGAGCGGTAATCGAGATTGATCGTCCCGACGACGCCCACCCTGTCGTCCGCCAGAAACCCCTTGGCGTGGACGAATCCGGGCGTATATTCATAGAGTTTGACGCCGCCGCGGATGAGCGCGAGATAGTTGGAGCGGGTGAGCGCAAAGGCGAGCTTTTTATCGGGAATGTGCGGCACGATGATACGCACGTCCACGCCCCGCTCCGCCGCGAGAATGAGCGATTCGCGCATGCGGTAATCGATGATGAGGTAGGGCGTCATGATCCAGACGTAATCGCGCGCCGCATTGATGATATTGATATACACGTCCTCGCCCACGCTGCGCGGATAGACGGGGCGCGGCCCGCTGCCGTACGGCTGGACGAATCCCTCGCCCTCGAACCGCTCATACGTCTCGGGGATATAGGGCGCGAAATCTTCGCCCTCGCCGCGCGTGGCAAGATTGTAGAGCTTCAGGAACATGAGCAGAAGCCCCTTGACGCCTTCCCCCTCAAGCCGGACGGCGGTATCCTTCCAATGCCCGAAGGGAGAGCCGATATTGACATATTCGTCCGCCAGATTGATGCCGCCCGTATAGCCGACCTTGCCGTCGATGACGGTGATCTTGCGGTGATCGCGGTTGTTGTGTACGTTGGTGACGACGGGCACGAAGGGATTGAACTTGACGCATTGAATGCCCGCCTTCTGGATTTTGCGGTGATAGGCGAGATGCACCCTGCCCATGCAGCCGATGTCGTCGTACATGAAGCGCACCTCGACGCCCTGTTTCACCTTGCGCGCGAGCACGTCGAGAACGGCATTCCAGAACTCGCCCTTCTCGATGATGAAATACTCCATGAAGATGTACTTTTCCGCGCGTTCAAGGTCCTCAAGAAGGCGGTCGCGGAAGTCCTCCCCCACGGGAAAATACTCCGTCTTCGTTCCGCCGTAAATGCAGGCGGAGGGATTGACAGTCATCAGCGCCTCGCCCACGTCCGAAAAGCGGCGCGTCTCCTCGGAAAACCGTTCGGGCAGACTTGTCCGCTCGAATGCCGCCGCGCGCCCGCTCAGCACGAGCGCCTTCTTCTGCATGCGCCGGTTGGGACGGTGCGAGGAAAATACGGCGTAGATGGCGACGCCGAACACGTTGAAAAAGACGATGCACAGGATCCACGGGATCTTGGTCTCGGGCACCATGTCGCGGTTGGCGGCATGCAGCGCGGTGAGAAAGACGACGATCCAGCTCAGAACGGACATTCCGAGTGCGATCCACGGCCCCGCCGCAGGGAATGTGGCCGTCAACCACTGCGACAGCAGCCAGATCAGCCCGACGATGACGAGCACGTCGAGCGTGAATACGAGGATGATCGCCAGCGCGACAAACGTGAATCGGCTGAACAGTTTTTTAAGCATGCGCGGTCCTCCCCGGAAACTCCCGTTTTTTGTTTATAATGACATTATACCCGAAAAAATCATTCTTCAATCAGTGCGCACGAACAGCGTGCAGCCGCAGGGCAGCGTCTGCGCGGAAAATCTGCCCGTCAGAAGAAGGTCGCGCCGCGGAGCATGCAGCACGCGCAGCCCGCCGCAGCCGAGGAAGGCGCTTTCGGAGACGTTTTCCGCCGCGACGCCGCACGCGACGATCTCCTCCACCGACGGACAGGCGTAAAACGCATACGATACGAGCGTTCCGCCCGTCACGGTCACCCTTTTCAGCGTCGCGGGAACGTCATAGCGCGATCCCGTGGAAAACAGATGGGCAAATTCCCCGCGGAAGGATCCGCCCCTCCCGCTCTTGGTGCTGCCGACGAACGGAACGGTCACTTCCGTGAGCACCCTGCATGGCAGAAGCGCACCCTCGTCCGCAAAATCCGCATCGGGCAAAACGAGCGCCGTTGCCGCCGGAACGCCGCAGACGATGCGCCTGCCGCCCGCCGTTTCCAGCGTGAGCACGCCCTCCGTACAGGCGTACGGCGCGCTCACCCGCAGTTCCCCGATACGAGTGCCGATCAGGTCCTCCGCACGCGGGGCATGTCCGCCGCGGCAATCGAGCGAGACGGTGCCCAGCTCCGCCAGAACGTCGGACGCGGGCGGCTCGGAGAAGAGGACGACCGTACGCCCGTCGGCGTGTGCGGAAAGCTCCGTGCGCTCCACGCCCGCCCCCGTCCAGGAGAACCATTCCCCCGCATACCACAGCCGCGCGGAATAGGTCCGCCAGACGGCGGCGCGCTCGATGCGCGTCAGCCCCTGTGCGGATGCGGCAAGCAGCCCGGCAAAATCATCCCCCTCCAGCGCGGCATACAGCGTCCGATACGCCGCCGAAGGCGCAATGACGCCCTGCTCCGTGCCGCGTTCCAGAAGGACGCCCTCTGCCCGCGCGCCCGCAAGGGAGGCATACGCGGAGGCATAGCTCTCCTCCGTGCGCGTTCCGCCCCATTCGCAGACATACCGTTCCGCCGCCGCGCCGACTGCGCCGCGCGGCGGAAGCAGAAGCGCGGCCGCCCAGCCGAAAAACAACAAAGCGGCGCACGATATGCAGAGCGCGCGCCTCATTCCCACTGCAGGCGGTGAAGCTCCCCCGCCCGCTCGAGCGTTCCGAAATCGTTCTGCCGCAGCCCCTCGTACACGGCGACCGCCACGCTGTTGGAGAGATTCAGCGAGCGCGCCTCCTCCCGCATGGGGATGCGCACGCACGCCTCCGCGTGCGCAAGCAGAAATTCTTCCTCCAATCCGCGCGTCTCCTTCCCGAACACGAGGAAATCCCCTGCGCGGTAGTCCGCCTGCGTATACGTTTTGCGCGCTTTGGTCGTGAAGAGGTGCATACGCGCCATGGGGTATTCGGCGAGAAACGCCGCAAGATCGTCGTGAACGCGCACGTCCACAAGATGCCAGTAATCCAGTCCGGCGCGCTTCAGATAGCGGTCCGAGATCTCAAACCCGAGCGGACGCACCAGATGCAGGACGCACCCCGTGGCGGCGCAGGTGCGCGCAATATTGCCGGCATTCTGCGGGATCTCCGGTTCGACAAGGACAACGTGAAACATAGCTCTCTCCGTACTTCGTTCGTTTTCCCTATTTTACGACAAATTCCGACATTTTGCAAGGATGATCGTGCGATTTTGAAAATTTTTTGCGGAAATCGTCGGAAATTTGCAAAAAAAGACTTGACATTCCGAAGATTACGATCTATAATGACAGTATCAATCAGATGTCCGTGGGGGACATGAAGATCTGCTTATCCGAATCCATATTTTTTCTCATTAAAAAGCCGAGCGGCAACGCCCGGCTTTTTAATATTTTTTATCGTCTCCCGAAACGCCGCGGCACGGCCGCAGCGTCCGGTCGGACGGTCAGTTCAGATAGCTGCCCTGCGCGCTCTCGTGAACGCGGAAGATGCGGACTTCCTCCCCCGTGTGCGCGTCGAGATAGAGGATGAACTGCTCTTCGCCGGACTTGCAGACAAATTCATAGGCGAGCACCTCCCTCTTGCCGAAGGGAATGAGCGCAAGGTGCGCCGACTGCGGCTCCAGATGGGACGAGAGCAGCGCGCGCGCTTCGCTCTGCGTGAGCGCGGGCGCCGTTTCGCGCTTTCCGTGGTGGTTGACGAGGTACGCGTGGGCGTCCATGCCGACGACGCGCCCCTTTTCTTCACATACCCGCACGCGGATCATGTCGGGATAGGCGCGCACGCCGCCGATGTCCGCGACATAGGTAATGCTTGCCACGTTTCCGGAATCGGAGAACCAGACGGGCGTAAGCCCCTCATAGCCGAGCTTTGCAAGGTATTCGCGCGCAAGCGAATCACAGTTTTCCAGATCGAAATTCTTCTGCGTACAGACTTCGTAGCTGTCGAAAAACACAAGTTTCCCGCCGTTCTTCGTCACCTGCGCAAAGAACTCCGTTCCGTTTTCGTCCGTCAGGACAAAATTGTACGCCTTGACGTCGCGCGCCATCGTCTCGCCCGTCATGCGCACGTCGGCGATATGATAGCTTTCAAAACAGGAGCGCACCTTCTGTTCCGCGTCGGACGCGCTCACTTCGGCAATGCCGATGATGGCGTTGTCGCCGACGTTCCCCTCGCCCGCGAACGGCGCGTCGCCGATCTCTTCGGGCTTTTCCGCGGCGCCGTGTCCGATCTCATAGAGACGGTCCCCCACCATGCCCGACTTGCCTTCAAAAAATGCCGCAAGTTCCTCGGCGGGCGTATGCAGCGCAAGATCGTTGAGCTCGGCACACAGTTTTGCATTCGTCTCACAGAGGTAGACGATGAGCTGCTGTTCCTTTTCGGAGAGCGGCTCGCCCGACGCAAGCTTTCTGAGCATGTGCCGCGCGCACATTCCCGTACGGTTGACAAAGGAAGACATGTCCGTGCCCGTTGCCGCATCCACGGGGATCTTTTCGATGGCGCTCTCCATGAGGGCGGCGTCCACAAGGATCTCCGTGAGCAGCGCACGCTGTTCTCCCGCGCCCGAAGAGACGCGCAGCTTTGCCAGGTTGTCGTCCATGTCCTCGGAGACGGAGACCAGCTCGTAGAGCGTGGCGCGGTAGCCGTTCGCCGACTGCATTGCCATATCGCTCATGCGGAAGGAGCCCACCGTGACGACGGTGGCAAGGGCGAGGCACGCCGCGCCCAACACGGAGACGGCGGCGATCCACCCGCCGATGCCCGGCGCGCGCTTTCTGCCCTCCGAACGCTTTTTGGAGCGCGACGCGGCGCGCTTTTCCTGTGCCTTCCGCCTGGCTTCCTGCTTTTGCGCGAGCGCCTGTTCCCGCGCCGCGGCCTTCTGCCGCTTCTGTGCCAGACGTTCCCGTTTTTCGCGCGCGAGGCGCGCCTTCTTTTCGGCTGCGCTCTCGTTTGCC
>URHP01000076.1 GCA_900547645.1 uncultured Eubacteriales bacterium | reverse complement strand
ATCTACACAAGGCTATTCGTCGGCAGCGTCAGATGTGTATAAGAGACAGCGATGACAAGCAGGAGAACCGCCTCCGCAAAGCAGATCGCAAGCAAGACCGCCGCAAGCACGGCAAGGTCGCGCAGGATCGCAAAAAAATCGGCGCGGCAAAAGCAAAACCCCGGCGCGCGGTCATATGTAAGCGCAGTCGCCCACAACAGTACGGCATCCGCCAGCAGATGGATCGGCAGATACAGGCAAAATACGATCAGCGCGCCCGCAACGCGGTAAACGGAAAAGAAAACGACGAGACACCCGCCGAACGTATAGGCACGGAAGGCGATCAACAGCGGCGGAAACACCAGTCCGACAATATGAATGCCCGCAAACAAAAGAAACGCCGCCAGCACGATACAGCCCGCAGCGCGCTCCAGAAAGACAAGAAAGACACTCCGGTCCGTGTAACAGACGTCGCGCAGGTATCGGGCGCAGAGCTTTCCGTGATAGGCGGAAGCCCCGAACGACATTCCGACGATCATGCCGACCAAAAAGAGCAGCGCAAAAATAATCAGCGTCCGTTTTCGCTCCCACGCGCGCGAAAAAGCCTCCCGCACATAAAACAGAGGATGCATACCGTATGATATGCATCCTCTCCTGTGATTCATGACGTATCCTGTCAGTTCCCGAGCATTTTTTCAATGCCGATCCCATAGCCGCGCGTCGGATCGTTGAGAAACACATGCGTGACCGCACCGATGAGCTTTCCGTTCTGCACGATCGGACTGCCGCTCATCCCCTGCACGATGCCGCCCGTTTCGCGCAGCAGATCTTCATCCGTAACTTTGATGACGAAATTTTTATTGCTCTTATTTCCCGCATCCACTTTGGCGATTGCGATCTCAAATTCACGCGGTTCCACGCCGTCTACCGTCGAATAAATGACCGCCTTCCCGATCGTCGCCTCCGAAATAGGTGCAGCTTCCACCGTCTTTGCCTCAGAAAAATCATACCCGTCGGAGAATTTTCCGTAAAGTCCCGTTTCGCAGACCTTATCCGCATCCGCAATGGGCATATCGTTCAGAAGAAGCCCTTTCAATTCCCCGGCTCTTCCGCGCTCGCCGCGACTGACACCGACAATGCTGCAGCGATAGACCGCAGCGTCCGCCAGAGCAAGGGAAACATGACTCTCATCGCAGACGGCGTGCCCCAAAGATCCGAATCTTCCGCTCCCTTTTTCAATGTAGGTTACCGTCCCGATGCCCGAAAATGTGTCGCGGATGAGAATGCCGATCTTATACTTTCCGTCCTTTTTATCCTTCAGAGGCGTCAGCGACATCTGCAGACTCTCTCCGTCCCGCTTGACGATAAACTGTGTTTCGCTGCCGCCGCTTCTGGCGAGCGCATCGCCGAGTTCGGCGATCGTGCGCGTATGAATGCCGTCCACCGCCACGATCAGATCCCCCGTCTTCATGCCTGCCTGCGCGGCGGGGCATCCACCGCCCGATTCCGAAGCGACTTCCTTGAACGCAACGATCTCCACGCCGTTTGCGGAGAGCGAAAAACCCGCCGTCATTCCGCCCAGATAATATTGCGTTCCGGCAGCTTCCGCCGGCAGCCGCGCCCCGCTTCCCGCCGCAATACAGACGGCGAGCAGCACGCCGGAGAGAAAAAAATTCAGCTTACGCATCCCAACCTCCGTTTTCTATACAGAGGTTAATTTGCGTAAGCCGATTGTCTTCTATTCAGACCGATGCGACGTTATGACAGGGACTTTTTGTATACTGCGGCATTTTGCAACAGTTCTTCTGCATGCCGGACTGCCGCCTCGCTCTCCGCGTCGCCGCCGATCAGCCTGGCGATCTCCGCAACGCGCGCCTCCCCCTCCAGAGGACGGATCACGGTAAACGTTCTGCCGCCCGATTCCTGCTTTTCAATATAGAATTCTTTCTCCGCAAATGCCGCGATCTGCGCCAGGTGGGATACCGCAATGATCTGCACGTTCTTTGCGATCTTACAGAATTTTTCACCGACGACGCGCGCCGTCTTGCCGCCAATCCCCGCATCGATCTCATCGAAAATATATGTGCCGATGGCATTGACGGCAGAAAGCTGTGTCTTGACGGCAAGCATAAAGCGACTCATTTCGCCGCCGCTGATGATCTTTCCCAGCTCCTTGAGCGGTTCTCCCGCATTCGCGGAAAAGAGGAAGGTAACGCTTCCCAGCCCCTCAGAGGTAACATGCGGTACGTCTTCGCGCGAATAATCGCCGAATCTGATCTCAAATCGGGGAGACGCAATGTTGAGGGAAGCGAGTTCCGCAACAACGCGCTCCGTAAATCCGCCTGCTGCCTTCCTGCGTGCATCTGTGAGCATGCGGCAGGTCCGATAGATCTCATCGTCCAGCTGTTCGAGCCGTTTCCCGAGCTGCTCGAAGCGCGCCTCGCTGTCCGAAAGCAGCTCGAATTCCTGCTGCGCGCCGTCGAGAAAAGCAAGGATCTCCGCAACAGATCCGCCGTATTTCTTTTTGAGCGACCGAAGTTCGTCCAGCCGCGCTTCTACGCGCTCTGCCTCCCGCTCGTCCACCTCCAACTCATCGGCAAGACTTTCCGCCGTATCAGCGATATCCTCTGCCTCCGCAGCCGCATTTTCCAGCCTGTCGGCAAGCGCGGCATAGCGCTCGTCCAGCCGCGTGATCACAGAAAGACTTCTTCCCGCACCGCGCAGCATATCCGCACTGCCGCCGTCCTCCCGCAAATACTGTCTGACCGCGCCGAGCGCATCAAGGATCTTTTCCGCATTGCGGAACCGGTCACGAAAGGCAACGAGAACTTCTTCTTCGCCTTCCCTGAGTTCCGCGCGCGCGATTTCGTCGATTTGAAACTTCAGAATGTCCAGCCTCCGCTCGCGCGCCCCCTCGTCGCCGCCGAGCTTTTCGCGATCGGAAAGGATCGTGCGGCGCTCAGAAAGCTGTCCCGCAAGCGTTTTTTTGCAATCAGAAACGGCTTGTCCGGCGACTTCGTCCAACAGGCGCAGTTGATTGCTCTCTTTCAGCAGATAAAAATGCTCGCTCTGACCGTGCACGTCCACAAGCAGTGCGGTAATGCGCCGCAGCATAGCGGCAGTGACGGAACAACCGTTGACCTTCAGGGAACTTTTCCCGTCTGCGGTCAATTTTCTGGACACGACAAGCGTCTCTTCCGCTTCGATGTCGTACTCGGAAAGCACGGCATTCACACGTTCGTCACCGCACACGAATTCGGCAAGGACGGAGCAGAAATCCTCTCCGGAGCGGATCATGCTCCTGTCTGCCTTCGCGCCGAGAACAAAGTCGATCGCATCCAGGATCACGGACTTACCCGCGCCCGTTTCCCCGGAGAGCACATTGAGCCCATCGCAAAATTCAAGCTCTGCCTGCTCGATGAGCGCGACGTTCCTGAGCACAAGTCTTTGCAGCATATCAGCCCTTCACGATCGCGGAAAGCCTGTCCGCGACGATTTTCCCCTCGTCCGCCGTCTCACAGATGAGCAGCACCGTATCATCGCCCGCGATCGAACCCGCAACCTCGCGATAGGCAAGCTCATCGATCACGACGCCCGCATTGGCGCCGCTCCCGGGGAGCGTTTTCACGACCACAAGATTCCCGACGGGACGGATGCTCACCGCACAGGTACGGAACAACGCCCGCAGCTTCTCCGACAACCCGCCCTCATTTTCATGCGCACATGCGTAACGGAAACGCTTTTCTTTGCCGCGCACCTTAAACAAGCGCATATCTTTCACATCGCGCGAGACGGTCGCCTGCGTGACCGCAAATCCGCGCGCGGCAAGCGCTTCACAGAGCTCTTCCTGCGTCTCGATCTCCTGTTCCTCGATCAAAGCCAGAATCGCTTCATGACGAAGATTTCTCGACATGTTCTACCTCTCAATTGATCTTCTGCGTGAGACGGCGGAAATACTCGCCCAATCCCCGCGTTAAAAATGTGACGGAACGCGCAGACTTGCGCACCACCAGCCTGTCCGCCGCACCTGCTTCTCCCAGATAGACGCCGTCGCCGTATAAAACCAACGCGCCCTGCGGCAGTGAAAAACACAGTTCGCTCCTGTCGGAATAGGCAATGGGACGGCTGCGCATGGAAAACGCGCAGACAGGCGTCAGCTGAAAGGTGGCGCAGTCGGGCGTCATGATACTCCCCCCCGCCGAAAGCGAATACGCCGTAGAGCCCGTCGGCGTGGCAACGATCAGACCATCCGCCACAAACTCGCCCGCATGGCTTCCGTCAATGGTGACGGAAATCGTAACGACTTTATTTTCCTTTCCGGGCGCGACGGGATGCAGAAGCGCAAGTTCGTTGAGACAATCGAATTTCTCCCCGTTGAGTTCCGCTTCCAGCATCGACCGTTCGATGCGCGCACACCGTTCGTCCAGTGCAAGCGATACCGCCGCGTCGCATTCCTCCCGTTCAAATTCGGTCAAAAATCCGAGCGTTCCGAAATTGACGCCGAAAATAGGGATCCCGAGTGCAGACGCGCGCTTGGCGACGCGCAGGATGGTCCCATCGCCGCCCAGAACGATCAGTCTGTCTACCCCGCCGATCTCTTCCAAACGGGAAAAAACGGCGGCGGCGTGTCCCGCCGTCCGCACGGATCGCGCAAGCCCGTCCGCAACGGATGGCTCCGCCTGATCTCGATTGTAAAAGATGCCAATGTTCATTTGCCGATATTATACAATAAAACCTGCATATATGCAAGTATTTTTTCCGATTTTTATGCGGTCAATGCAAGGTTTCCGCCATTTTCAGAAACGCATCCGCAGAAACTGCCGCGCCGTCCTTCTGCAGGAATACGACGTATTCCACGTTCTTTCTCGGAACGACCGGCGCATTGACGATTGCCCGCGGCGCCAGAGAAAGCGAGTTGCAGAACCAATAAAACTCCGCCAGCAACGCTCTGTGATACCTGACGGGAAGGATCCCGCCCTTTCCGAGCCCTTTCCCGCCGCACTCAAACTGCGGCTTAAAAAGCACAAACGCCCGTTTCCCGGAGCCGAGAATTTCCGATACCGCCGGCAGAACGAGCTTCAAGGAAATAAAACTCAGATCGGACACGATCCCGTCGAGCTGTTGCGGAAAACTCTCCTTTGTGAGATAGCGCGCATTCGTCTCGTCCATCACCGTAACGCGATCGTCCGAGACAAGAGAGGGCGCAAGCTGCGCTTTCCCGACATCCACCGCAAACACGTGTTTTGCCCCGCGCTCCAGCAAAACCTCGGTAAATCCGCCCGTACTGGCGCCGAGATCGGCGAACACGCCGCCGCTGACGCTTTCGCCGAACGCATCCAGGCCGCGTTCCAATTTGACGCCGCCGCGGGATACATGCGCTGCGCCTTCCTCAAGAAAGACAAAACGATCCCCTTCATCCACCTCGTCCGAGGGCGCCAGCGCCCTGCCGCCGCGAAGAACGAGCCCTCGCTTCAAAGCATCCTTGGCGCGCGTCCTCGAGCCGAATTTTTCTGCAAAAAAACTATCCGCGCGCATGGCAGTCCATCACATAACGCAGGATCTCTTCGGAGTTCAAGCCGAATTCCGATGCAAGTTCCGCGCTTGTTCCGTGCGGAATAAAGGAATCGGGATAACCAAAGCACCGCACGATTTTTCCGGAGCCACGCAAAACGCGCGCGACCGCGTCGCCAAGCCCGCCCCGCAACACGTTGTCCTCCAACGTCACAACATACTTTTCGCCGCGCGAGGAAATCAATGCTTCATCCACAGGTTTTATGAACCGCGCATTTACCAACGTAAAATCTGCGCCGCGCGCCTTCGCTTCTTCGAGCACGCGCGCAGCAAGCTGAAGACAGCGTTCTCCGGCAGCATAAATTATTATGTCTGACAAAGTACTATGTAAAATCTCAAATTTTCCTATTTCAATCTTGTTTGATTCCCCTTCCGTTCCCTCGCGCGGATAACGGATGGCAAACGGTCCGTCGAAAGACGTGCTCATACGCAGCAT
>URHP01000075.1 GCA_900547645.1 uncultured Eubacteriales bacterium | reverse complement strand
GCTCGGAGATGTGTATAAGAGACAGGTACCGCAAGGCGACCGTGGCGCGTCTTTCGGGCGGACAGAAACAGCGCATCGCCATTGCCGGCGTGCTCGCCCTGAAACCCAAGGTCGTTATTCTGGATGAATCGACCGCCATGCTCGATCCGCGCGGCAGGCGCGAGATCGTCGAAGTCGTCACCCGCCTCAATCGGGAGGAAGGGATCACCGTCGTGCTCATCACGCACTTTATGGAGGAAGCGCTGCTTGCGGACCGCGCCGTGGTTATGAACCGCGGCGAGCTCGTCATGCAGGGAACGCCGCGCGACATCTTCGAGCGGCGCGAGGAACTCGTTACTTACAATCTTGCCCTGCCGCGCATCAGCGTGATCTGCGAAAAGCTGCGCGCGGGCGGCATGGCATTGGATGATACGCTGGACGCGGAGACGCTTGCAAAGGAGATCGCGGCATGCGTATCGTAGCGGAACACCTCAGCTATACGTACAATGCGCGCTCTCCCTTCGAAACGGCGGCGCTCAAAGATGTCTCGCTGACCATCGAAGAAGGGGAATTCTTCGGCATCATCGGGCATACGGGCAGCGGAAAGTCCACCTTCGTCCAGCACCTGAACGGACTGCTGCGCCTGCCTTCTTCTATGAAGAAGTACCGTCCGAAGAAGCCGAAAAAGGGACAGGTCCTGCCGCCTGCGCCCGTTTTGCGCGTGGGCGACTTCGACCTCGCCGACAAAAAGACGGATTTCCGCGCGCTCAGAAGAAACGTGGGCATGGTTTTCCAGTATCCGGAATATCAGCTCTTTGCCGAGACGGTGCGCGACGACGTGGCGTTCGGACTCAAAAATTTTTCCGAAAAGAAACTTTCCGATGAGCAGATTGACCTTGCCGTCAAAGCCGCGCTCGAAGTGGTGGGGCTGGACTATGCGCAGATCAAGGACAAGTCTCCCTTCGAACTTTCGGGCGGACAGAAGCGCCGCGTCGCCATTGCGGGCGTCATCGTCACCCGTCCCGAAGTGCTCGTCCTCGCCGAGCCCGCCGCGGGGCTCGATCCGCTGGGCAAGCGCGAGGTCATGGAGCTTTTGCATAAGCTCCACAGGGAATGGTGCAGGACCATCGTCATCGTCTCGCACGATATGGACGAGATCTCGGAAAACTGTACGCGGGCGGCGGTGTTCGCGGACGGACGCGTCGTGTGTTCGCTTCCCCCGCGCGAGCTGTTCCGCCGCGCGGACGAGCTGACCGCGCTCGGGCTGGACGTCCCGCTCACGGCAAAGCTGTGCGCGCTGCTGGCGGAGCGCGGCATTGACATCGACTGCGACTTTACGACGGAAGATTTCTGCGCAAAGGTGCTCGCCCGCGCTGCCGGGCGGACGCCGCGGGACGGGGGAGGCGAAGCATGAAAGACGTCTCATTCGGTCAGTACTATCCCGTCGATTCCTTTGTGCACCGCCTCGATCCGCGCCTGAAGATCGTCTTTCTCATCGCCTATATCGTGGCGATCTTCCTTGCGACCAACTTTTACGGGCTTGCGGCCTGCGCCGCGGTGCTGCTGCTCATTATCCTGCTCGCGCGCATCCCTTTCGGTAAGGTGCTGCGTGCCGTACGCGGCGTCGCCTTTCTTGTACTGTTTACCGCCGCGCTCAACGTGCTGTTTTACAGCGGCGAGACGGTGTATTGGGAGTGGGGGATCTTCTGCGTCTCCTTCGAGGGCGTCATCTTTTCGGTCTTTCTTGCGCTCCGGCTGGTGCTGCTCGTCGTCTGTTCCTCCATGCTCACCTATACGACGACGCCCGTTTCGCTGACGGACGGCGTGGAGAGCCTTCTGACGCCGCTGAAGTGGATCCGCCTGCCCGTGCATGAGCTTGCGCTCGTCATGAGCATCGCGCTGCGCTTCATTCCCATTCTGATGGACGAGACGTCCCGCATCAAGAACGCGCAGATGGCGCGCGGCGCGGACTTCGAATCGGGCGGGCTCGTCAAAAAGGTCAAGGCGACCGTTCCCATTCTCGTGCCGTTGCTTTTGTCTGCCTTCCGCCGCGCGGACGAGCTGGGCGACGCGATGGACGCCCGCTGTTATACGGGCGGGAAACACCGCACAAAATATAAAAGGCTGCGCTTTACCTGGCGCGATCTCCTTGCGTTTCTGCTCGGCGCGACGCTCATTGCGGGCGTCGTGCTCATGAAGATCTATCTGCCTGCACCGTACTGAGGTCCCGCTTATGCGTTATGTGATTCTTATTGCCTATGACGGCACGCATTTTGCGGGATCGCAGCGGCAGAAAAATGCGCGCACGGTGCAGGGGGAACTCGAGGCTGCGGTGGAAAAGTTATTTGGTACGCCCGCGCGCGTGTGTCTGAGCGGCAGAACGGACGCCGGCGTGCATGCGGCGGCGCAGATCGCGCATACGGACGGCGAGACGCCCGTACCTGCGGAAAAGCTTGCCGAAGTCCTGAGCAGACTTTTGCCGGACGACGTGAAGGCGCTCAGGAGCGCCGCCGCGCCTACGGGGTTCGACTGTACGCGCGCTGTCCGCAAAAAGACGTATTGCTATCGCTTTTACTGTGCCAGAACGGAGCATCCGCTGCTTGCGCGCTATGCGGCGCGCCTGGAAGGGGAGCCCGATCTTGCCGCCATGCGTGCGGCGGTCCCCCTTCTTGCGGGGGAGCATGACTTCGCGGCGTTCCGCGCTGCGGGATCGTCCGCAAAGACGACGGTCCGCACGGTCTTTTCGCTTTCCGTCGATCGTCAGACGGTTTACGGGGTACCCATGTACGCGATCCGCGTCACGGGAAACGGGTTCCTCTACAACATGGTGCGCATTCTCGCGGGCGAACTGTACGCCGTCGGTCGGGGACTTTCCGGTCCGGACGACATCCGTGCGGCGTTTGCCACGGGGGAGCGTTCAAAACTCTGGCGCACCCTGCCCGCCGTCGGGCTGACGCTGGAAAGCGTGGATTACGGCTTCCCGCTGTTCGGGGAGCAGAGCGTATAAGGAGTGATCAATGGAATTTTTTGACTGGATCAACGTGGTGCAATTTGTTACGTCATTCTTTACCGTGGCGGAAGTTTCCACTGCCGCAGAGTATCTCGAAGTACTGCTTCGGATCTTCTATATAAGCGTCGGCGTGGCGGGCGGCGTATATCTCGTCTGCCTCATCCTCGGCGGCGTCGGCATGCATGCCATGGCGAAAAAGGTCGGCATGAAGCACAGCTGGCTCGCATTTCTTCCCTTTGCCAACACCTATTATGCGGGAAAGCTGGCGGGCGAGACGCGGGTATTCGGTCAGAAAATGAAGCGCGTCGGTCTGTATGCCATGCTTGCCGAGATCTGTTATGTTGTGCTTGGCGGGTTCAGCCTGTTCGTGCAGGCGGAACTTATGTATCATCCCGAATATTTTGTAGATAATGTCAACAGTCAAGGGCAGTACCTCATTCCTCCCTATGTTATTGACAGTGATGTTATTCCCATGGGGCAGCGCTGGCTGACGACGGCTGACCTTGTCTGCGAGGTGCTTAACTATATTTCTTATCTCGTTCTGATTTTCTTTTTGTGCGTACTGTTCTATGCCTTCTTCCGCAAGTACTATGCGCGCGGACCGTTCCTGATGACCTTCCTGTGCGCGATCCTGCCCCTGCGCGGATTTGTCATCTTTGCCGTGCGCAATAATACGCCCGTCGATTACGATGCGTATATGCGCAAAAAGATGGAGCAGTATGCCCGCGCGCAGCGCAGCTACGGACAGGGCGGCTATGATATTTACGGCAACCCGATCGATCCGGGCAATTACGGCGGAAACGCGCCGGGCGGCGGTGCGGATGAAGATCCGTTTTCCGATTTCGGTGGAAGCAGCGCGCCCTCGGGCGGGACGCCGAACGACGGCGCATCCTCCGGAGACGGGGGGAACAACGGCGGCGGAGACAGCAATCCTTTCCCCGACTTCTGAAATAAGACGGCTGCCTTTCCGTGCAGGGGAGGGCGGCCGTTATTTTTTCGGAAAAACATTTACATTTGGATTTATTTGCGCTATAATATAACCATCGATTATATCGGCAAGCGAGGAAAGCGTACAGGGAAAAACCTGCGCTTATGGCAAAGATGAACGATCTGATTTCCGCAATCGCAACGGCGAGCGGCGCGGGCGGCATTGCCGTCGTGCGTATGAGCGGCGAAGGCGCGCTCGGCGTCGCCAAAAAAATGTTTTCCAGAACGGGTGAATTTGTCCCGAACATGCTCTATCCGGGCGTGATCGATGCCGGCGTCTTCCGTGACTACGGCATGTGCGTGTATTTCCGCGCGCCGCACTCCTTTACGGGCGAGGACGTCGTTGAACTGCACTGCCACGGCGGAACGGAGATCGCGCGCGGCGTGCTGCGCCGCACGCTCGAACTCGGGGCGCGGCTTGCGGAGCGCGGCGAATTTACCCGCCGCGCCTATCTCAACGGCAAGCTGTCGCTCTCCGCGGCGGAGGGGCTGGGCGAGATGATCGCCGCCACGTCCGAAGCACAGGTGCGCGCGGGATACCTGCTCTATCACGAGACGCTCACTGCGCTCGGAACGCGTCTGCAGGGCGAGCTCACCGAATACCTTGCACAGGTGGACGCCGATCTCGACTATCCAGAAGAGGATCTCGAAGCCGATTCCCGCGGGGAGATCGCCGCGCGTCTCGACCGCGTCGCGCAGGAGCTGCGCGCCCTGCTTGCGCAGTATACGGCGGGCAGAAAGATCAAGTCGGGCGTGCGCGTCGCACTCGTCGGCGCGCCGAACGCAGGCAAGAGTTCGCTGCTCAATGCGCTGCTCGGCTATGACCGCGCCATCGTCTCGGACATTCCGGGGACGACGCGCGACCTCAACGAAGGCACGATCTCGATCAGGGGCGTCAATTTTCTGCTGACGGATACGGCGGGGCTGCGCGAGAGCGCGGACGCGGTGGAGCGCGAAGGCGTGCGCCGCGCAAAGGAGGCGATCAAAGGGGCGGACGTCATCGTCTGGTTCAAGGACGAAGCCCCCGCGCCGCATTTTCCCGCGGGGACGCCCGTCGTCGCGGTAGGGGCTAAGAGCGATCTTGCGCCGCGGAGCGACTGCGACGTGGCGATCTCCTCCGTGACGGGAGAGGGGCTGGAACAGCTCAGGGAACTGCTCTACGAGCGCGGGTTCGGGCGGGAAAACGACGATGCGTTCCTGCTTTCCGAGCGCCATTTCCGCGCGGCACAGCAGGCGCTCGCCGCGGTGGAGGCGGCGCGGGCGGCGGTGGAGCAAGCGCCTTCCGAGCTGTATGCGGAGGACGTCCGCCGCGCGTGGGAGGCGCTGGGCGTCATTTCGGGCGAAACGGCGAACGAGCGCGTCATTGACGAGATCTTTTCTAAATTCTGCGTCGGAAAATAAAAGGGCGCGCAGATGCGCGCGGGAGAAAGAAATATGGTCAACCTCGAACTTTACAGGGTATTCTACACGGTAGCGCGGTGCGGCAGCCTGACCAAGGCAGCGGAAGAGCTGTACATTTCACAGCCTGCCGTCTCGCAGGCGATCAAACAGCTGGAGACGCAGCTCGGCACCCCGCTCTTCAACCGCCTGCACAAGGGCATGGAGCTGTCCAAGCAGGGGGGCGAGCTCATCTATGCGGACGTCGAAAAGGCGCTGCGGCTTCTGGGCGGCGTGGAGGATAAGCTCTCCGAACTCAAGCAGAGCGCGACGGGCACACTGCGTATCGGCGCGTCGGAGACCATCTTTCAGTATATCCTTGCGGACAAGATCGTCGCCTATCACAATCTCTACCCGCAGGTGAAGATCGAACTCATTTCCGACGTCTCGCCCCGCATCATCGAGTTTTTGAAGACGGACCGCTGCGACGTGGGCTTTCTCAACCTTCCCATCGAGGCGGACGAGGGGATCGTGCTCGCCGATTCCGTCGCGCTGCTCAACGACGTCTTCCTTGCCGGAAACGCCTTTGCCGAACTTAAGGGGAAGGCGCTCTCCGTGTGGGATCTGCAGGAACTGCCGCTGCTGCTGCTCGAACCCAACACGGTGGCGCGCGCTGCGGTCGATCACTTTGCCGAAAGCCTCGGCGTCAGACTGCACCCCGCCGTCGAGGTGGGCAGCTGGGACTTTATGAAGCGGCTGGTGACGGACGGTATGGGCATCGGATGCCTTCCCCGCGAATACGCGCTGCGGCGGCTGCGGGACGGCGAACTGTTCGAACTCAACGTAACGCCCGCCATGCCTTCGCGCTCGGTGGGGCTGGCGCTTCCCAAAAACGCCAACATGCCGTTTTCCCTGCGCGCGTTCATCAACCTTCTGCGGAAGGAGCGCTGAGTATGGCTTCTGTCTCTTATACACATCTCCGAGCCCACAGACTAGCGCTCATCTCGTATGCCGT
>URHP01000074.1 GCA_900547645.1 uncultured Eubacteriales bacterium | reverse complement strand
CCCCCGACGGACGAACAGCCCGCCCTTCCCCCTGCGCCCGAACCCGTTCCCATGCCGACGCCGGCGTTCGGTTACGCAGCGGCGCCCGCGGAGCCCAAACCGCCGCGGGAGAAAAAACCGGTCGGAGCGCTTGCGATCGCGGGCTTTGTCTTTTCCGTCATCGCCTTCGTCGCCGGCTTCATTCTGCTGACCATGTCGCTGTGCGGAAGCGCTGCCGCATTTGATTTATACTATGTTCTGCCCGCCTTTGCCGGGCTTGCCATGTGCATTTTTGCGCTGAAAAAACCGGAAGAGGGAGGAAAAGCGCTTGCGATCACGGGCATCGCGCTTTCGGGATTCATCCTTCTTTATTACCTGATGGCGGCATTCGTCCTTTCCGGAATGATGCTTTGAAAATTGATAAAACCAACGCCCGCAGCGTCATTCCGACGCGGCGGGCGTTGTCTGTTGTCGGCGTTTTATTCTTCGCCGTCCGTATTTTCTTCCTTCGGTTCGGCAGGCTTTGTTGCCGCGGGATCTTCTTCCGGCGATCCGCTCTTGCACAAAGACATGATCAGTCCCGCAGCGTACACGCCGATTTTGGCGAGCGTCACGAAAAATCTGATCCAGCTCAGCGCCGTCCCCATGCTTGCCCCCAGAGATGCAATTCCGCTCAGAATCAGTATGACCGCTTCCACCGCCGTAAAGACAAGCGTCACGATGAACACCGTCTTTGCCGTCTGACGCAGTTCCCGATCCGTCGATTTTGCGATCACATAGCCGCCCGTTATGGCAAATGCGATGAGATGCACATATCCGCACAGCCAGATGAGCGCTTTCTTCCATCTTGTTGACCAGATCTCTTTCATTATTTCCTCCTTGCACTGTCCTGCCTTTATTATATGCGTTTTTCTTTGGAATGTCAATCCTTAATTAAATAATTTCCCGCACAGGCAGCATTTTCCCTTTTAATTCAGAACGACGTCCTTCAGGCTCTCATACTTTTCCATGGCTGCCTTTTTGATGGCGTCGAAGTTCAGACGCCGCTCAAATGCCTCGTCGGTCAGCTTTTTCGCCGTAAAAATGACCTCTGTCGAATACTTCAGATGTTTTACGTCGGTCAAAAACTTCCCGCTCTGACGCGTCCCCAGAAAATCGCCGCTTCCGCGCAGCTGAAGATCTTTTTCGGCAAGGGCAAATCCGTCCGACGTGTTTTTGAATACCGAAAGCCGTTCGCGCGCGGGATCGCTGTCCGAGCCGACCATTAAAAAACACCAGCTTTTTTCGCTGCCGCGTCCCACTCTGCCGCGCAGCTGGTGCAGCTGCGAAAGCCCGAACCGCTCGGCGTTCATGATGACCATGATGGTCGCATCGGGAACGTCCACCCCGACTTCGATGACGGTGGTCGAAACAAGACAATCGTATTCGTGATTCTTGAACGCCGCCATGACGGCGTTCTTTTCCTTTTCCTTCATTCTGCCGTGCAGGAGCCCGAAACGCACGTCCGGAAGGCGGTTTTTCAATTCTTCCCAGAGTTCGGTGACGGAGGTCACTTCGCCCTCGTCGTCCTCGATCTTGGCGCAGACAAAGTACGCCTGCCGCCCTTTTTTCGTCTCGCCGCGGATATAGGCAAGCATGTCCTCATACTTGCGTGCGGGGACGACGGAAGTCGTGATCGGCTGACGGTCGAGGGGCTTATCGGGAATGGTGGTCACGTCCAGATCGCCGTAAAAGACGAGCGAGAGCGTGCGCGGGATGGGCGTCGCCGACATGACGAGCATATCGGGCGAATCCCCCTTTTCGCTGAGCGCGCTGCGCTGCGCAACGCCGAACCGATGCTGTTCGTCGCAGACGCAGAAGGCAAGATCTTTGAAATGCACGTCCCCCTGCAGTACCGCGTGCGTCCCGCACACGATATCCACCTCGCCCGCCGCAAGCGCCGCCTTCAGTTCGCGCTTTTCCTTTGCCGTGCTTCCGCCCGCCAGATACCCGACGCGGTATTCGGGGAAGATCTTCTGCAACAGGGCATAGTTCTGTGCGGCGAGCACCTCGGTCGGCGAAAGGTATGCCGCCTGAAATCCGCTTGCAAGCGCCATGTAGATGCCCGTCAGTGCGACCGCCGTCTTGCCGCTGCCGACATCCCCCTGCAGCAGACGGTTCATGCGCACGGGGCCCGTCACGTTGTCGTAAATGGCGCGCACCGCCGCCTGCTGCCCGGCGGTGAACGCAAAGGGAAAACGCTTTTCAAACGCCGCCACCTGCCGCTCCGTGACGGAATAGCGGTTGACGCGCGCCTCCTGCGCGTCCCCCTTGACGAGTTTGAACGCCGAGAGCAGCACAAAGTATTCCTCCAGCGCGATCCGCTCGGACGCCTCGCGCAGCTCCGTCTTGTTTTTCGGCGCATGAACGGCGCGGAACGCCTCGGAAAGCGGCGACAGGTCATATTTTTGCCGCAATTCCCACGGGATGACCGATTCAAAGGTTTCTGCGGCGAGCGCGCTGCGCACCGCGTCGCGCACGATGCGCTGCGTCAGTCCCCCCTTCAGCGGATAGACGGGCACCAATCCCTTGAGCCGCACGTTGCGCTCCAGCGGTTCAAAGGTGGGATTGACAATGCTGATCTGCCCGTAGCGGTTCTGCACCCGCCCGTAAAAGAGGTACTCCCCCGCCTTGAGCCGCCCGGCAAGGTACGGCATATTGAACCAGACTGCCGTAAAGGAGACGCCGTCCTGTTCGAGATGCGCGCGCACCGTCTTGCGGCGGGAATAATAGTTCATGGGATCGACCGAAACGAGCCGCGCGGCGACCAGAGCCATATCGTTGTGATAGACGTTCAGAACGGACGTGCGGTCAGTCATATCCAGATAGGCGCGCGGAAAATAGCGGACGAGCTGCGCGCTGTCCGCAATGCCGAGCTTTTCAAGTTCCTTGGCGCGCTTTTCCGTGACGCCTTTCAGATCGGTCAACTGCATAGAACCACCCGGGATCCGCCGACCGGAGCCCGGAACGCTCCTTAAAAAAATCGGCAGAAAAGAAGAGAAGAGCGCCGCGCGCTCTTCTTCCGTTTACTCCAAAGAAAGCAGATAGTAATAGACGGGCTGCCCGCCGTAGTGGAAATCGACGTCGCAGTCGGGGAACGCTTCCTGCACCTTTTCGGCAAGGGCGGCGGCGTCCGATTCGTCCACGCCTTCGCCGTAATAGAGCGTGATAACTTCGTGCGAATCGTCCTTCAGCTTGTCGAGCAGCTTCATCACCGTCTCGTCCACCGCCTGCCCCTTGGCAAGGATCTTTTTGTCGTCGAGCCCGATGATGTCCCCTTCGTGAATGGAGAATCCGTTGACATTGGTCGTGCGCACCGCGTGCGTGACCTGTCCCGCCTTTACATTGTCGATCGCGTGGATCATGTTCGCCTTATTCTCCTCGACGGGAGCTTCCGGACTGAACGCAAGCGCGGCGGCAAAGCCCTGCGGCACGTTTTTGGTGGGAATGACGTGAATGGTGCGGTTTTCGACGAGCGCCTTCGCCTGTTCCGCGGCAAGCACGATATTCTTATTGTTGGGGAAGACGAACACATTGTCCGCATTGATCTTCTGGACCGCCGTTGCAATATCGGAAGCGGAAGGATTCATCGTCTGCCCGCCCTCGATGACGCGGTCCACGAACAGATCCTTGAAGATCTCCGAGATCCCTTCGCCCGCGCAGATGGCGAGCATGCCCTGTTCCTTTTTTTCCGCCTCGCGCTTTGCCTTGAGCGCGCGGTTCTGTTCGAGCATATTCTCGATCTTGGGGCGGTCGAGTTCGCCCAATTCCAGCGCATAGGTGAGCGCAACGCCGGGGCTGTTGGTATGAACGTGCACCTTGACCATCTCGAGATCGCCGATGCAGATCACGCTGTCGCCGATCCCCATGAGGTTTTCACGGAGCTTATCGATATCCGCGAGCGTGGTGCTCTTTTTCAGATTGATGATGAAGAACTCGGTGCAGTAGGCAAACTGGATCTCACCGAGGTCCATATTGATGATGTCGGAATTGTCCCCGAAATCGGCGTCCGCAGAAGAAGCGACATTCGCCGCCTCCGTCTGCACCTCGGAGACGATCTCGTCGCCCATGAGCGCGGACAGGAATCCGCGCATGATGGTCATGAGCCCCACGCCGCCCGAGTCCACGACGCCCGCTTTCTTCAGAACGGGCAGAAGCTCCGGCGTCTTGGCAAGCGCCTTGTCGCCCTCTTCGATGACGGCGGGAAGAAAGGTCTCGAAATCCTTGTACTTGCCAGCGACTTTCACCGCGTATTCGCTCATCATGCGCACGACGGTGAGAATGGTGCCTTCCTTGGGAATAGAGACGGCGTTATACGCGACCTTGGTGCCCGCCTCCATGGCTTTGGCAAACGTCTTAGTGTCTACTTCCGGCTTGCTGTCGTGAAGGACCGAGCAGATACCGCGGAAGATCTGCGAGAGAATGACGCCCGAATTTCCGCGGGCTCCGCGCAGCGCGCCCTTGGAAACGTGTTCGCATACCTCGGGGAAGCTGTTGGATGCGACGGAGGTGAGTTCCTTGACCGCCGACTGCATGGTGAGGGACATATTCGTGCCCGTATCTCCGTCCGGAACGGGGAAGACGTTCAGCGAGTCCACCTTCGCCCTGTTGTTTTCCAACATCTTTGCGCCCACGAGGACCATCTTGCGGAACGTGGCGCAGTTTATCGTTTTTTGCATGAAAAAATTCTCTCCCGGTTTAGAAAATCGCGCAGAGACGGAAGTAAAAAATATGAACCGTTACAGTTTGAGCCCCACGACGTTGACATTGACCGTATCTACGATCATGCCCGTGAAGTACTCCACCTTATACTTGATGCCTTCCTTCAGGGACTCTGCCACCGCTTCGATGGATACGCCGTACTTGATGAGCACGGATACGTCGATGAAGATACGGTTCCCGGACGTGACGATCTTCACGCCCTTGCCTCCTGCGTCCTTTTTGAACAATTCGGCGAAAGTGTCCGTGAACCGGCGCGAAACGGTATCTACGATGCCATAGCTCTCCAGCGCAGCCTGAACCGCGACCTTTGCGATCGCAAGGTCGGAGATCGAAATTTTCCCGTACGCGTTGCTCGTGCTTACAGACATAATGCTTTCTCCCAATCATTCTCTATCCTATTCTACCCCATCGCGCCGCAATTTGCAAGCGATATCGAAAAAAAATTCATGATTCGCACAAAAAAATTACACTTTTCGGCGCGTTTTTCATTGCTTTTTTTCGGAAGAAATGCTATCATGATTACATTCGCGCGGAAATCCGCGCAGCGGGTACCAACGAAATTTCGCCCCTCGGGAGGATAATATGTCGAGAGTTTGCAGCATCTGCGGAAAAGGTCAGACGTCGGGCAACAATGTCAGCCACTCCAACCGCAAGACCAAGCGCGCCTTCAAAGCCAACGTGCAGAAGGTCTCTTACGTCAAGGACGGCAAGGTCGAAACGGGTTACGTCTGCACGCGCTGCCTGAAAAGCGACAAGGTCGATCGCGCGTAACATTTGAGGAAAGAAAAAAGGACTGCTTCCGGGCAGTCCTTTTTTTGTTCCCAGACGGGATTCCGGCTGACAGTCATACGGTTTCCCGCTCCGCATTCATAAAACGTCCCTGACTACGCGCAAAAAGTTGTCCCGCGCGGCTTTTTCGGCAATCCGCATTCCGAATTCGTCCGCCAGCAGCGCAAGCAGACGCGGCATGCCGGAGGGATCGGGGACAAAGGGATTGGCGGGAATGCCGTCGAAATCGCTCCCGATCGCCAGGACATCCTCGCCGCCCGCATTCAGAATGGCGCGCGCATGCGCGACGATCGCCGCGCGCTGTCCTTCGGCGCTCCCGTCGTCCGAGAGAAAGTCGGCGCAGAAATTCAGTCCCGCCACCCCGCCGCAGTCGGCGAGCAGGGCGATCTGTTCATCGGTCAGATTGCGCGCCCGATTCTGCACGGAAGCGGCATTCGAATGGCTGGCGACAAAGGGACGCTTCCGCGCCGCGATCTCAAAAAAGAGCGCGTCGCTCCCGTGCGAGACGTCCGCGATCATTCCGCGCTCCTCCATGAATGCGGCGGCTTCCCGTCCGAATTCCGTAAGTCCGCGCGCGCCCTCCCGCAGCGAGGGAGGAACGCGCCCCGCGCACAGTCCCGCGTAATCGGGAAAATTGGGATAGCCCGCCGCCGTGGGCGTATTCCACACGAACCCCGCCATGCGCACGCCGCGCGCGTACAGCGTCTCCAGCTCTTTCAGCGAAGAAAAAGCGCCGCCTTCGCTTGTCAGAAGCACGTTAACGGCGTCTTCCCGCACATCGGCAGCGCATAAAACCTTGTGATAGCCCTCTTTTTCGCAGAGGACGTCGAACTTGTCCGCGAGAGAGGAAAAGCGGGCGATCCCGCCCTCCTCCACAAAGGCGGCAAAGCACTGCAACAG
>URHP01000073.1 GCA_900547645.1 uncultured Eubacteriales bacterium | reverse complement strand
TCTACACAAGGCTATTCGTCGGCAGCGTCAGATGTGTATAAGAGACAGCCATAAGGAAGTCGTTCTGGAACACGACGCCGAATTTTTCGCGCAGTTCCGCCCGTTCATAGGCGCGCACGTCCTTGCCGTCCACCAGAACGCGCCCTTCGCATGCGTCGTAAAAGCGCAGCAGAAGGGCTACGACGGTGCTCTTTCCGCTGCCTGTCGCGCCGATGATGCCCAGCGACTGCCCTTTGGCGAGGGAGAAATCCACTCCGCGCAGGGCGGGAACTTCCCCGTATGAAAAGGTGACGTTTTCAAAGCGGATGACGCTGTCGTCCCGCGGCGCCCGTTCCGCTTCGGGCAGCAGTTCCTCGGGCAGCGCGAGAATGGCGGCGATGCGCCTTGCCGAAGCGCCGCCCTTGGAGTACATGACGAAGATGCGGCTCACCGAAATGACCGCGTTGAGAATGAGGGTAAAGTAGGAGGTGAACGCAATGATGTCGCCCGCCATCGCGTGTCCGGCGGCAACGCGGTACGCTCCCGCAAAGATCACCGCCGCCATGCCGAGGTTGAGAATGGCGTTCATCAGCGGATTGGTCACGCCCATCGTGACGCCCGCTTTCGTCTCGTTGCGCACCACTTCGCCGTTGATCGCCCGGAAGGAATCGCTCTCATAATCTGTGCGGGAGAGCGCCTTGATGACGCGGATACCCGTATAGTCGTCGCGCACCTTCCGCACCATGCCGTCCACCGACCGCTGCAGGTTGTCGTAGAGGCGGATGCCCCGCTTGGATACCACGATCACGATGACGGCGAGCGCGGGCACGGCGGCAAGCAGGATGAGCGCGAGCATGGGATCGACCATAAAGGTGAGCGCCACGCCGCCGACCAGCAGGATGGGGGCGCGTACGCCCAGACGCTGCATCATGCCGATCATATTGTGGACGTTATAGGTGTCCGAGGACAGGCGGGAGACGAGGGAGGGAACGGTCGCTTCGTCCGTCTGCCGCGCGGAGAGGTTGAGCGTCTTGGAAAAGAGGTCGGCACGGATGCGTTCGGTCGTATCGCGCGCCACCTTGGACGCCATGCGGTTGGCGATGACGTTTCCCGCAAGTCCCGCGGCGGCGCAGGCGAGCATGCCCGCGCCCCACAGCGACAGCGCAAGGATGTCTTCCGTCGGAGCGACGTCGTCGATCATGTGCGCCATGATGAGGGGGAGGAACAGCTCCGCCAGCGTTCCCGCCGCCTTGATGAGCAGCCCGAGCGCCATGCGCAGTTTATAGGGGGAGAGATAGGAAAGCAGCGTCTTCAAGGTTCACTCCTCCGCCTTGTCAAGGGCGCATTTCGCATTTTCTGCAAGACGCAGGATGAGTTTTGAAACTTCTTCGCGCTCGCTCTCGGAAAACCCGCGCAGCACGCGTTCGTTCCACGCGCGGTGCACTTCGCGGATGGCGGGAATGGCGTCGGTCGCCTTCTGCGTCGGATACACGAGCAGCGAGCGCCGGTCCTGCGGATCGGGCGAGCGGGTGATAAAGCCTTTTTCCTCGAGCGAGGCGAGCTGGCGCGCCACATTGCTCTTATGTACATAGATGAGCTGCGTCAGCGCATCCTGCGAAATGCCCGGATGCGAACAGATATTCAGGATATAGGAATCCTGATAGCTTCCGATGCCCAGCGATTCGTATTGTTCCGTGCGGTAGAGGTTGGAACACCGCCACACTTCGCCCAGCGCCTTCATAAAGGGATATTTCATAGACAGCCGCCCCTTGCGTTTTTGATTGCGGTCGCAACGATTGCGCCCGCAACGATATGATAACAAAAAAATCCCTCCCTGTCAAGCGGCAGAGAGGGGAAAAACATTTTACATGGCAGGAGCGTTTGCGGAAGGGGCATAGACGCGCGCCGCAAGGTCCTTATCCAGAAGATACAGGCTCTTGGCGTCCTGCCCGAACAGCTCCATCTTTTTGATGAGGTCCTCGGCGTTCTTTTCCTCCTCGCCCTGTTCCTTTACGAACCAGTCGAGGAACTGCATCGTCTTGAAGTCCTTCACGGCGAACGCGGCGGCGTAGATGTCGTTGATCCATCCCGTCACAAGGCGTTCGTGCTCCAGCCCCGCTTTCAGGGGCGCGGTGTTGTCCTTGTAGGTCCTGTCGGGCGCGGCGACCTGCCCGAGCGCGACCGCTTCGCCGTTGTCCAGCAGATAGCGGCGCATCATCATGGCATGATCGCGTTCCTCCTGCGCCTGCACTTCATACCAGTGCGCAAATCCGTCCAGCCCGGCCGCGGCATAGTAGTCCGCAAAGTCGAGGTAGAGGTAGGCGGAATAAAATTCCCTGGTCACCTGCTCGTTGAGCAGCTTCTTTACCTGTTCGTTCAGCATTGGATAGCCTCCTTTTTTCACCCGTATTATAGACCTTTTTCAGAAAAAAAGCAAGGTCTTTTGAAAAGATCCCCGCCAAAAAGCGGGGAACAGGTCAGATCACCTCGATGTTGATGAGGTTGGAATTTCCGCTCTTGCCGTTCGGTGTTCCGCCCGTGATGACGATGGTGTCGCCCTTCTTGACGAGTCCGGAATCGCGCGCGGCGCACTTGGCAAAGTGGAACAGCACGTCCACGGAGTTGTATTCTTCGCTCATGACGGGCAGCACGCCCCAGCTCAGGGCAAGTTTGCGGTAACTGCGCACGTCCGTCGTCATGCCGATAATGTCGATCATCGGGCGGAAGCGGGAGACCATCTTCGCCGTGCCGCCCGTGCGGGTGCATACGACGATCGCCTTTGCCTTCACGTCCTTTGCCAGCGTGCAGGCGGAATGCGAGAGCGCGTCGGCAATGCCGCGGATGAGGTAATCTTTTTCGTTGACCTTCTGGATGAACTGTTCCTTGCTCTCCGCCTGCATGGCGATGCGCGCCATCGCGGCGACCGCCTGCACGGGGTAGAGCCCCGCAGCCGTCTCGCCCGAAAGCATGACCGCGCTCGAACCGTCATAGACGGCGTTTGCCACGTCGGAGATCTCCGCACGGGTGGGACGGGGCTGTTTGATCATGGATTCCAGCATCTCCGTCGCCGTGATGCACCGCTTGCCCGCGCGGCGGCAGGCGTTGATGATGGTCTTCTGAATGTCGGGCAGCTCCTCGTAGGGGATCTCCACGCCCATGTCGCCGCGGCCGATCATAATGCCGTCCGAAACGTCGAGGATGGACTGCAGGTTGTTCACACCCGCGCGGTTTTCGATCTTTGCGATGAGGTCGATGTCGTCCGAACCGTTTTCGTGCAGAAAGTTGCGCACGTCCAGAATGTCCTGCGCTTTGGAGACAAAGGAGCATGCCACAAAATCCACGCCCTGCTGAATTCCGAACAGCAGATCGCGCTTGTCCTGTTCGGAGAGATAGGTGAGCTTGAGTTCCTTTTCGGGGAAGAACATGGACTTGCGGTTGGAGAGCTCCCCGCCGATCACAACGGAGCATTCCACGTCAGGCGCTTTGACGCGTTTGACTTCAAAGACCATCAGCCCGTTGTTGAGCAGGATCCTGTCGCCCGGTTTCATGTCCTCGCAGATGCCCTTGTATGAGACGGATACGCGCGTCTTGTCGCCTTCGATCTCGTCCGTTGTGAACGTGAATGCATCGCCTTCTTTTAATGTGACCTTGCCGTCTTTGAACGTCTTGATGCGAAATTCCGGTCCCTTGGTGTCCAACAGAATGGGCAGGGGAATATTCTTCTCCTCGCGGATCTTTTTGATCATGGCGATCTTGGCGGCGTGTTCCTCATGCGTGCCGTGCGAAAAATTGATGCGGGCGACGTTCATGCCGGCGTCTGCCATGGCGGCGATCACTTCTTCCGTTTCCGATGCGGGGCCGAGGGTGCAGACGATCTTGGTCTTTCTCATAGAAGCTCCTTTGAAAAATATTTCTGTCTCTATTTTATCATATTCCGCGCAAAATACAAGCATTTTTTTGCAGATTGTGGTATAATACATTTGCTTCGAGCGGACTGCGCGGCCGCGGCGTATCCTGAATACGACGAGGAAAGTCCGGGCATCGCAGGGCAGGACGCCTGATAACGTCAGGTGAAGGCGACTTCAAGGAAAGTGCAACAGAAATAGACCGCCGCCTTGGCGGCAAGGGTGGAAAGGCGAGGTAAGAGCTCACCGACGGGACGGTAACGCCCCGTGCCATGTAAACCCCGTCCGATGCAAGGTTGGGCTGCATTCATATGGGTTGCCCGCCCGAATGCAGCCGTGAACACCGCTTGAGCCTACCGGCGACGGTAGGCGTAGATAAATGACCGCGCTCGACAGAACCCGGCTTACAGGTCCGTCTCGAAGTTTTTTGGAAAAAGAATGTCCGCCTGCGCGGGCATTTATTATATTATGTTATATTATGGGCTCCCGCAAGAATGCGCAGTATTTTGGCGGGAAGAAGAACCGTGAGGGCGCGCGCCATTCTGCTGAACCGTGTATGTTTTTCGTCAGACCGGAAAATATGCGTTTGCTTAAGAGGAGGGACGCCGAAGGGCAATCGTCGGTTCTGTTTTTATGAAATTTGTCAATCAGAGGTTTGAAGCTGTTGTATTTTTATCAAAACTATGCTATAATGCAGAACTGTTTCATGAAATAGTTTAGGGGGCGCTGCGGGTTTGACTTTCGCCGCGGGCGCCAAGGAAAGCGGGATATGCGTGCGCATATCCCGGACGTACGGTTACGGGAGGAAAGGATGGAAGTTCGTAAAGTGGATCTGTTCGGGTATTTCGGATTGGAGCGCGGAGAGGCGGAAAAAGGAACGCTGACCGCATATCTGCACGCCGATCTCACGGAGCTGAAGAAAAAGCGCGTGCGCCCCGCCATGCTGGTCATTCCGGGCGGCGGATATTGCAGTGTTTCCCAGCGGGAAGACGAGCCGATCGCGGTGCGTTTTTTTGCGGAGGGGTTTGACTGCTTCGTACTCCATTATGACGTTGCGCCCCACTGTTATCCGATGCAGATTCTGGAGGCGGGCATGGCGATGCTCTATTTGCGCCGCGAGGCGGCCGCATTCGGGATCGACCGCATTGCCGCCGTCGGTTTTTCGGCGGGCGGGCATCTTGCCGGCTGTATCAGTTTTCTGTGGGACGATCCCGCGCTGAAAGCGGCGTTCGGGGACGAGTGCCGCCTGATCCGTCCCGATGCCGCGGTCCTTTGCTATCCTGTCGTCACCTCGGACGAGCGGTTCTGGCATGAGGGTTCTTTCCGCATTTTCTGCAAGGACAAAGTTCCGTTTGAAACGTATTCTCTGGAGAAGCGCGTACACGGAGAAGTGCCGCCCTGCTTTTTGTGGGCGACCACGACGGACGACTGTGTCCCTGTGGAAAATGCTCTGCTGCTGTACGGCGCGTTGAAGCGCGCGGGCGGAGAAGCGGAGATGCATCTTTACGAAAAGGGCTGGCACGGGCTGTCCACTTCGGACATTGAAGTGTACGACGAGCCGGACGATCCTTTCTATGCGCGGACGGCGGGTTGGTTCGGGCTTGCCGTGTCGTTTTTACGGGCGCATGGGTATGTCGTCCGTTCCCGGGAAAGATGATGCCGCGGGCGCAGTTGCGCCCGCTTTTTTGATGGGCGACCCTGCCGGATCAGATGTCATAAAATATAAGTATTATTTATGGATGGCATAAGCAATCAAAAACGCTGAGGGGAAATTTTCTGCGTCCGTATGGTTGGCAAGGGGAAAAAGAATTTGATATAATAGGAAAAACGCAAAGGAACGCCGCAGAGCGGCGGAAAGGAGAGATCATTATGGATTATGTAGAAAGAGTTCTCGAAGAACTGAAGGCGAAGAATCCCGGCGAGCCTGAATTTCATCAGGCGGCGACGGAGATCCTGAACGGGCTGCGTCCCATCATCGCCAAGCACCCCGAGTATGAGAAGGCTGCGCTTCTCGAGCGCTTCGTCGAGCCCGAGCGCGTCGTCATGTTCCGCGTGCCGTGGGTGGACGATGCGGGCAAGGCGCACGTCAACAAGGGTTACCGCGTTCAGTTCAACAGTGCGATCGGTCCTTACAAGGGCGGTCTCAGGTTCCATCCCACGGTGAATCTCTCCGTGATCAAGTTCCTCGGCATGGAGCAGATCCTCAAGAACAGCCTGACGGGACTTCCCATCGGCGGCGGAAAGGGGGGCAGCGATTTCGATCCCAAGGGAAAATCCGACAACGAGATCATGCGCTTCTGCCAGAGCTTCATGACCGAGCTGTACCGCCACATCGGCCAGGACATCGACTGCCCCGCCGGCGACCTGGGCTGCGGCGGCCGTGAGATCGGCTATATGTACGGCCAGTACCGCCGCATCGTGGGCGCTGCCGAGTTCGGCGCTCTGTCCGGCAAGGCTGTTACCACCGGCGGCTCCATTATGCGTCCTGAGGCCACTGGCTTCGGCGCCGTGTACTATCTGGTCGAGGCTCTGGCCCATGACGGCGAGTCCATCGAGGGCAAGCGCATTGCAATGTCCGGCTACGGCAACGTGGGCTGGGGCATCATGAAGAAGGCCGCTGAGCTGGGCGCCAAGGTCACCTACTTTGCCGGCCCCGACGGCTACATCCACGATCCCGATGGCGTGAACACCGAGGAGAAGCTCAACTACATCCTGGAGA
>URHP01000072.1 GCA_900547645.1 uncultured Eubacteriales bacterium | reverse complement strand
GGTGAGCGCCGTCCGCGCAGGGATATATCCTTCGAGCCGCGGGATCTCTCCCGAGACGGGACGCGCCGTAAGCAGCCGCGCCGTTTCCCGCGCAAGCTCCCTGCGGCGCATTCCCTCGGCACAGAACACGGGAACGCCCAGCACGCGGGAGAGAGCGCGTTCGTCCAGCCTGCCGCCGCGCCGCAAAAACGCGCGCTTTTTGGTGAGCGCGATCACCGCACGCCGCCCCCTGCACAACGCAAAAAAGAGCGGGAGCACGCGCTCGAGCGACGCGCATTCCGCAACAAAAAGGACGGGAGCGGCAGGATCGTCGAGCAACGCGGCGCGCGTCAGACGTTCCTCCATGCTCCTGCCCTCCGCCGTATAGATACCGGGCAAATCGACGTAAGCGGCGGTACCGTCGCCGAACGCGCCCACTTTTTCAAGCGTGCCGACCGTCACACCGTGCCAATTCCCCACTTTCGCGTGCGCGCGCGTGAGTGCATTGAAGAGGGTGCTCTTCCCGGCATTCGGGTTCCCGACCAGATAAATTTTCACTTCTCCACTCCGATCCTGCGCGCGACATCCGCCCCCAGCGCGGTCGTCGCGCTCGCCGTCCGTACGTAGTATACTTTCTTGAAACAAGAGACCTTGACCAGTTCTGCCCGCGCGCCTTCCCCCAGCCCGAGCGCACGCAGACGGTCCGCAAGGCTGCGTTCGGCATCGAGCCGCACCACGCAAAAACGTGCGCCCTCCTTCACCATGTCAAGCGTCGTGCCAACCGTCCCCATAACAATATAAAAAATGCGGAAGAAGACAAAATTATGTCCTCTTCCGCATTCCGAAGCCGCACGCTTCAGCTCTGTTTGACGGTGCGCGCCTCACGATTGCCCTGCAGTTTGAGCATCCCGTTGGTGATGATGGGCGAAATGATGAGCCAGATCGCCGCCGCAGCAATCATGCAATAGACGATGATCGCACCCACCGAGCGGGGGCCGCCGAAGATCGCCGAAACGAGGTTGAAATCGAAGATGCCGAACATTCCCCAGTTGAGCGCACCCAGCAGTACAAGGATGTACGACAGCAAATTGAAAAATACCATACTACCCTCCTTGCGCACAGTTTGTGCGTCCGCGGTGCTTTCATGCATCGCCATACGGCGCATCTGATGACGTGCGGATCCGCGGAATACATTCCGAGGAACAAGGTAACAAGAGATCGCCCTATAGAAAAACTCCCTGCCTGTGCGGCAGGGAGTTCAAACAGCGGAATTACTTCTTGTCGGTCTTGTTCTTTTTGCCCTTGAGCTTTTCAAGATCGACCTGCTCCACCGTCTTGTCCGAAGGCTTGACGACGAACAGTACAATGATGATGACGGCAAGCACCGCGGAGATGGAGAACAGCACCACGGAGACCGTGTTGTTCTGCAGCCACTGCGAAACGCCCGGAATAATATCGACGGGATTACGCACCTCGATGGACATGTACGACGTCACGGTCGCACCGGTCTGCTCGGTCACGGTCAGTTCCACAAGATAGATGCCGGAAAGCTGGGGCGTGAACGAGAGCGAAGATTCGGGATCCCACGCATAGGCATTGTCGGTCGCGTCCCATTCCTCGTCGTCTTCGGTCACGTCGTCGTTATAGACGTTGATCATACGCAGACAATCCCGATAGGGCGCGTTCTCCGCAAAGAAGAGCGCCTGCGCATCCTCCACGCACTCGCTGTACGTGGGCGCCGACTGTCCTTCGGCGAGTCTGCTCGAATCGAAATAATAGAGCGAATAATCGGAAACGTAGCCCTCGAGCGCGATCACTTCGAAATCGTCGATCGAATAGGAACGATCGCGGTAGCCGTAATCCTGCGAACCCGGATCTTCAATGCTCGCGCCGTCATAATCGATGGTCGCGGTAAACGTCGGGATCTCGGCGATCTGGAAATCTTCGCCGTTGGAGTCGTATCCGACCGTACTCGAGGAGAGCGTGACAAGGTTTCCTTCGCTGTCGTACATCTGCATCTCATTTCCCGCAGAATCTTCGGCAACGATACGGAAGGTGTACGTTCCCTCCTGATCGACTTCGAAGCGCAGATTGTTGTAGCTCAGCGAAGATTCGGAAGAAGGCGTGGAGCCGATCTCCTGCGATTCATGCCAATAGTAAACCGTAAAGCTCAGATCGCGGTAGTCGGCATAATCGCTCTGGATCAATCCGCGCAGTGAAGGCAGATAGATATATGCTCCCGTACCCGCGCTTGCAAGTTCTGCCGCATCGTTCACACGATTCTGATAATCCGTCACCGCCCGGGTATACGTATCGTCCGTATTATTTTTCCCTGCACCGTCATCGAGCGTAACGCCGGTGAACTGCGGGCCTTCCTGCTCTGCAGGCGTCACGACGATGAAGTCCTGCCTCGCCGCCGTCTCGTTTTCGCCGGCTTGTCCGGAGAGCGTCGCCACGATCCCGCCGTCCACGGTCGTATCCGCCGCATACCATGCAAGATAGACATACTCGTTCACGCGGTTCTCGTCGCCGCGTCCGCGTCCGTCGTCAAGGTTGAAACGGATGGAAACGTACTCGTTCCCAAGCTCGCCGTCCGTGGAAGACGTGGGCATGAAGAAGGTGGACGTCGTCAGAGAATTGTAGGAAGAATCGTCCCCCGTTGCCGCTTCGTCGGGGATCTCATAGGTGCCGTCCCCGTTGCTCTTCGCCATGTAATAGCTGCGCGTGATGCTGACGGAATCGTCGCACACGTCGATCGCCTCGTAAGCGGTGAAATTGTAGCGCTGACCGAGACGGAACGCATACACGTCTTTGTTGACCGCAAGCACGGGAGCCGCGGTATCCGTGACCATGCCGTCTTCGGTGAGCGTAAAGCTCTGCCCGTTGAGACTGTGCATGAGGACGGTCGCTTCCGTGTCCGCATCGTTTGCAAGATCCATGTTGAAGGTGATGGGCGTATTGGGCGTGGACGAAGAGGAAGAACGGTACTCGGCATAGTTGCCGCCCACATTGGTAAACGTACCCGCAAGGGAAGAACCGCCCGCCGCCGAAACGGTGACGGCAAAATTGCCGACGCCTTCCGCCGCTTCCGAGAACGCAACGCTGATCACGCTCGTCGCATTCGCGGAAATCGCCTGCCATTTGAGTTCTTCATCGTCGTTTTCAAGTTCCTGCTGCGACGCGTTTTTGACCGCCGCTTCGATGCCGCCGTCCGCCGTGGGACGGAAGAGCAGGGAATTGACTGCCTTCCCCTCTTTGCTGACGTTTTCTTCCGTGCTCTCGAACCGGATCATGAACAGCTCGAAATCGGCGGAAGCGAAGGCAAACTCCATGGAGAAATAATTCACCTTGCCGGGATTGGCAAGCGTGCCGGCAGGCGTTTCCTCGCCGCCTTCCTCCTCCGCGTCCGCGTTTGCCGAAGTGAACCACTTATAGGCGAGATCGCGGCGGAAATAGACGTTGCCGCCGTCGTTGAACGTGAACTGAACATGGCGTTCGCTGCCCTCGGAAGCGCCGACTTCGCCGCCCGTGCCCGACGAAAAGACGGAGGTCGGCGTATACTCGACGCCCGTGATCTCCGCATTCGCGCCGATCCGCCCGGACAGCGCCGCCCATGCGCCGAACGTCAGCGTAAGAAGGAACGCCGCGCACAGGGACAGGATGGTGATAAAACGTACTTTTACCTTGCTCATGAAAAACTCCGGAACGCGGCGTTGCAAAGCGCCGCGAACGTATTTTTTTCGAATATCTTATATATTCTACACGAATTTTTTCCGTTCGTCAAGCGGGAATCGCCGTCCGATACGAGAAAATGCAAATTTCATCCGCTTTCCATGCGCTTTACGCAGGATTCACGGCATCCGCAATGTGAAAGAACTTCCAGGGCGTCTCCTCCGCCGGAGGCTCGGACAGAAAGCGCATGCGTTCCTTGGTGACGGGATGCGTGAATGCGAGCGAATATGCCCACAGCGCAAGCCTGCCCTTGATCGCATACTCGCCGCCGTAGCGCATATCGCCGTACACGGGATGCGCGATCCCCGCAAACTGCACGCGGATCTGGTGGCTTCTGCCCGTGTGGAGCTTGATCTCGGTCAGGGCGAGATTGCCCCGCTTTTCGACCACGCGGTAATCGAGCGCGGCGTACTTTGCGCCGTCTGTTCCCTCGGTAGACAGGTACACCATGTTGTTGACGGCGTTCTTTTTCAGCCAATTCACGAGTTTTCCGCTCTCCGGTTCGGGCGCGCCGCCCAGCACCGCAAGATAGCGTTTTTCAAAGTCGCCCGTGCGCATCTGCTCGGTGAGCCGCGCCGCCGCCTTGCTCGTCTTGGCAAACACCATCACGCCGCCCGTCGGCCTGTCCAGACGGTGGACCAGCCCCAGATAGACGTTGCCGGGCTTTTCATAGGTGCGCTTCAGATAGTCCTTGAGCAGATCGAGCAGATTTTCATCGCCGCTCTCGTCGGGACAGGACGCAAGATTCTGTTCCTTGAGCACAACAAGGATATGGTTGTCCTCATAGAGGATGGTCGGCTGATAAGGTTCAAGCATGGTATAATCCTCCGGCCCCGCAGGGAAGCGGGATGCCCTCTTCGCTGGGCAGCCCCACCTCGTATGCCTCCACGCTGCCGCCCCGTCCGCCCAATGCGAGCGTGAGAATGTTGGAAAGCACGGTGGGCTGCAGCCCCGTCGTATAGCTGTTGATGAGAAAGAAGAGCGGATCGTCCGCCAAAAGCTGCGAACACAGCTTTACGAAGGGAAAGAGCTCCGATTCGATCTTCCACATTTCGCCGTTCGGTCCCCTGCCGTAAGAAGGAGGATCCATGACCACGGCATCGTAGCGGTTGCCGCGGCGCAGTTCGCGCGCCACGAATTTTTTGCAGTCGTCCACGATATAGCGGATGCCCGTCTGAATGCCGGAGAGCCGCGCATTTTCGCCCGCGCGCTCCACCATGCCCTTGGCAGCGTCCACATGCGTGACTTCCGCGCCCGCTCTGGCGAGCGCAACGCTCGCGCCGCCCGTATAGGCGAACAAATTGAGCACTTTGACCTTGCGCCCTTCGGCGACCGCGCGTCTGACGAGCGCGCCCGTCCGCTCCCAGTTCGCCGCCTGTTCGGGGAACAGCCCCGTATGTTTGAACCCCATGGGCATCACTTTGAACGTGAGATCTTTATAGCGGATATTCCACGCCTTGGGGAGCGGCTTTTTATACTCCCATGCGCCGCCGCCCTTGTCCGAACGGCGGTAGACGGCGTCCAGCCCGGGATAGGCAAAGAGATCGCGCTGCGCGCTCCAGATCACCTGCGGATCGGGACGCAGCAGAAGGTATTCCCCCCAGCGCTCCAATTTATAGCCGTCGCCCGTGGCGATCACGGCGTAATCTTTCCAACCGTCTGCAATGCGAAGCATAGGGATATTATAGTAGAAAAAGCGCGTTTTGTAAAGGAAAAACGCCGCCGCCCGCCAAAATTTGCCGAAAGCATTGACAATTTCCGCAGGCATGGTACAATAGGGACAAGGAGGGAACCGTATGAAGAAGACCATCCGCGCCGCCGCGCTGTTTTGCTGCGCGGCAGTCGCGCTCGGCCTTGCAGGCTGTGCGGGCAGGAGCACGCTCCTGCGGGAAGCGGAGACGGCGCAGCCGCTCTCCTACGCGGAATACGGCGACGAAAATCTTTCCGCGCTCCGGTCGGGCGCGCAGGCATTCTCGGCAAAGCTCTCCGCCGCCCTGTATGCAGAGAGCGACAAGACGGAAAATTTCGTCCTTTCCCCCGTGTCGGTGTACGCAGGGCTCTCGCTTGCGGCGGCGTGCGCCGCGGGTGAGACGAAGGCGCAGCTGCTGTCCGCACTCGGCGTGAGCGATCGACAGCTGTCTGCGGGATTCGCCCCTTTCTACCGGTCGCTGACGAATGAGACGGAAGACGACGCCGGAAAACTGCGCACAAAGCTGCACCTTGCCAATGCGGTCTACGTAAACGAAGGGACGCAGACGAACGACGCCTGCCTCGACGCGCTCGCTTCCGATTACTTCTGCTATTCGTACGCAGCCGACTTCCTCGGCGATAACCGCGCGGCAAATCAGGCGGTGCGCCGCTTCGTCAAGGATCGGACGAACGGGCTCATCGACGTTGACTTTGCACTCTCCGAAGAGACGACGTTCGCACTTGTCAACGCGCTCTATCTCAAAGACGTGTGGAACAGTTACGGCAACGACCTGCCGGAGATCGGCGAGCGGACGTTTGCCGATGCTGACGGACAGGCGCAGACCGTCCCCTTCCTGCGCGGCTACTATGAATCCGGCAGAGCCTATGAGGGCACGACGTTCACCTCCTTCCATGCCGATACGCTGAGCGGATACGAGATCCACTTTCTGCTGCCGAAGGATGGGTATGCCGCCGCCGACGTCTTTACCGAAGACGCCCTTACGGAACTTGCCGCCGCCGATTACCGCGCGGCGGACCACGAGAACAAGATCCGCTACTATACGCGCTGCCTGTTCCCCGCCTTCGAATGTGCGGGCGACATGGACGCGGCGCATGCTCTGCAGCAAGCGTTCGGCGTAAGCGACCTGTTTTCTGCTTCAGCGTGCGATCTGTCTTCGCTCACCCCGGACAAAGCATTCTGCACCGGCGTGCGGCACGTTGCAAAGCTCACCGTCAACGAAAAGGGCATTGAGGGAGCCGCGGCGACCGTACTGCCCGCCGCCGGCGATCCCGGTCCCGACGAGTATGAAGAAGTATATCTTGATTTTACCGTTGACCGTTCGTTCGGGTTTGTACTGACCGATCCCTATGGCGTCATCCTGTTCGCGGGGGTCTGTCTCTTATACACATCTCCGAGCCCACGAGACTAGCGCTCATCTCGTA
>URHP01000071.1 GCA_900547645.1 uncultured Eubacteriales bacterium | reverse complement strand
GCCGTCCTTGGAGATCTCGTGAACGGCGCCGTCGTTTTTGTATTCGTTCTTTGCCTCGTCGATCTCGATGCCGAACGCCTGCATGTCGGAAAGTATGGAAGCGCGGATATGGGGCGTATTTTCGCCGACGCCCGCCGTAAACACGACGACGTCCAGCCCGCCGAGCGCCGCCATGTATGCGCCGATGTACTTCTTGCACGCATAGGAGAACATGTTGAGCGCGAGCTGCGCGCGATAGTTGCCCTCCTTTGCCGCGGCGGTCAGGTCGCGATAGTCGGACGAAACGCCCGAAACGCCGAGCATGCCGCACTTTTTGTTGAGATAGACGAGCGCCTCGTGAATATCCATGCCCTTTTTCTTGCACAGGAACTCCACCGCCGCCGCGTCAATATCGCCGCTGCGCGTCCCCATGGGAACGCCCGCGAGCGGCGTAAAGCCCATGGACGTATCGATGCACTTCCCGCCCTTGACCGCGGAGATGGAGGAACCGTTGCCCAGATGGCAGGTGACGATCTTCAGGTCCTTGGGATCTCTGTTCAGGTACTCCGCCGCCGCCTGCGAGACGAACTTATGCGAAGTGCCGTGCGCGCCGTACTTTCTGACCTGATAGGTCTTGTAATCGTCGTAATCGATCGCGTACAGGTACGCATAGTCGGGCATGGTGGCATGGAAGGACGTATCGAAGACGAGCGCCATCTTTTTATCGGGCATGACGGCGCGGCAGGCGTTGACGCCGAGGATCGCCGCAGGGTTGTGCAGCGGCGCAAGTTCGGCGATCTCGTCCATCGTCTTCATCACTTCGTCGGTGACGAGCGTGGTCTTCTTGAACGCCTCGCCGGAGGCGACGACGCGGTGTCCGACGGCGTCGATCTCGTCCATCGAGCGGATGACGCCCGCTTCCCCGTCGATCAGTTCGCTTAAAACGAGCTGAATAGCTTCGGTGTGGTCCTTGATCTCTTTTTCGATGACGAAGGTCTTTCCGCCCGCCTTATGGGTGAGCGCGCCGCCCTTGATGCCGATGCGCTCGACGTTGCCCTTTGCAAGGACTTCCTCCGTCTCGATGTTGATGAGCTGATATTTGAGCGAGGAGCTCCCCGCGTTGATGACAAGTATTTTCATTCCGTACCCCTTTGTGTGATGTGACAATCAGTCCTTGACCTGAAGCGCCGTGATCGCAACGGCAAGCACGATATCGGACGCCTTGCAGCCGCGCGAAAGGTCGTTGAGAGGCTTTGCAAAGCCCTGGCAGATGGGACCGACCGCCTGGAACCCGCCCAGACGCTCGGCGATCTTATAGCCGATGTTGCCCGACTGCAGATCGGGGAAGATGAATACGTTCGCATGCCCCGCAACGGCGGAACCGGGCGCCTTGAGCGCCGCGACTTCGGGCACGAGCGCCGCATCAAACTGCAGTTCGCCGTCGAGCGCCAGCTCGGGCGCCTTTTCCTTGGCGATGCGCGTCGCTTCCTGCACGAGCGTCACGTTGTCGTGCTTGGCGCTTCCCTTGGTCGAAAAGGACAGCATGGCGACGCAGGGTTCGATGCCCGCGATCTCCTTTGCGCTCTTTGCCGTGGCAATGGCGCAGTCCGCAAGCCCTTCCGCCGTATAGGTGGGATTGAGCCCGCAGTCCGCAAACACGAGCACGTCGCCGTCCATATACTTGTTTCCGCCCGCAGGCGCGATCATCAGATTGAAGCTAGAAACCGCGCTCACGCCGGGCGCCGTCTTGATGATCTGAAGCCCGGGACGCAGCGTGTTCGCCGTCGAATGGCAGGCACCCGAAACAAGCCCGTCCGCATCGCCCGCCTTGAGCATGAGCGCGCCGAAGAAGGTGGCGTCCTTCGCCTGCTCCATCGCCTGTTCCTGCGTCATGCCCTTTGCCTTGCGCAGTTCATACAAAAGATCGGCATATTCCTCCAGCTTGGGAGAGGTGGCGGGATTGACGATCGTGATCCCTTCCAGCTCCGCTTCGGGATTCGCCGCCCTGATCTCCGCCTCTTTGCCGAGCAGAACGATCTTGGCAACGCCCTCTTCCACGCAGCGCTGCGCCGCTTCGACGACGCGCTTGTCCTCGCCCTCGCACAGCACGATGGTGCGCGGCTTTTCGCCCGCACGCTTCTTGAGGTCTTCCGCGAAGGAACCCGTTTCGACGATCTTTCTTCCGAGCTGTTTCAACTGTCTCATGAAATTCGCCATGATCTTTTTTCTCCTATAACCCCTTTTCTTTTTTTGCGTTTTCGTGTATAATAATTACAAACGTCCGCTCACGTTGCCATTATACACCTTTTTGCAATGATTGTAAAGGACACAAGGGAAAAAACATGAAATTTTGTGCGGTAATTTGCGAATATAACCCCTTTCACAACGGACACAGGTACCAGCTTGCCGAAGCGCGCAGGCTTTCCGGCTGCGACAAAGTGCTCTGCATCATGAGCGGGAATTTCACCCAGCGCGGGGAGCCTGCCGTCTTCCACAAATACGAGCGCGCACGGCACGCGGTCGAAGGCGGCGCGGACGCCGTGATCGAACTGCCCGCCGCCTTTGCCGTCGCCCCTGCCGAACTGTTTGCACGCGGCGCGGTGCATATCCTGTCCTCCGTTCCCTCCGTGACGGCGCTCGCCTTCGGCTGCGAGAGCGGCACAAAGGAAGACTTTCTGAAGACGGCGCGCGCAACGCTTTCGGAGAGCAAGCAGTTCAAAGCGGCGCTCCGGGAAAACATGAAGGACGGCACTTCCTATATCCGCGCGCGCAACGCTGCGCTGCTTGCATCGGGCGCGGACGTGGACGAAGCGCTGCTCACCTCTCCCAACAACATTCTGGGAACGGAATACTGCCGCGCCGTCCTTTCGGAAAACGCCGCGATCGAACCCATCCCCGTTCCCCGCGTGGGCGGCGGATACGCCGATACGGCGCTCTTCAAGGACTTTTCCTCGGCGACGGCGCTGCGCGGCGCCATGGCGGACGGCTCGCGCAAGGCAAAAAAGGCGCTGAAGGGGAACCTGCCGGGGACAGTGTACCGCGCCGCGCTCGACTACGCGCCCGTTCCCTACGAGACCGCCGCCCTGTGCGCGCTGCTGTCCGCCCCTGCCGAAGCCGTGGCAGCCTGCCCCGACTGCGCCGAAGGGCTGGAAAACCGCATCCGTTCCATGGCGCGCACCAATCCGGATTTTCATGCGATGCTGGAAAAAGTGGTCTCCAAACGATACACCGCCGCGCGCGTGCGCCGCGTTCTCATGCAGAACTTTCTGGGACTGACGCGGGAAAACACGCTGGAATGGGCGCAGGAGCCCCTCTATATCCGCACGCTCGCTCTGAAAAAGGAGGGCGCGGAAGAGACGCTCGCCGCCCTCGGCGCGGGGAAATTCCCCCTGATCGTCAGAAAGGGCGACTATTCCCTTCTCAAAAAAGACGCCCTCACTTGCTTCGAAACGGACGTGCGCGCCAACGATCTGTACAACGTGCTTGCCGGAAAACACACAAACGAATTCGAAACGGCATTCATATAAGCAGCTCCCCCCTCGGAATACCGCCGGCAGTTCCGCAACAAAAAGAATCAGACTTAAGCGACCAACCGAAGGGCGGCGGCATCCTGAAGCCTGTCAACCGTTAAAAATAACCCATAGCCATTGTCACGCGAGCCTCGGTCATGATATAATGCACCCAAAGGGGGAAATGGCACGATGAAGAAAATTTTTGCACTTTTGGGCACAGCCGTCATGTCCTTGGCGATCATTGCGGGACTTGCGGCATGTTCTCCGGCGGGCAGTCTTGCCATGGAGAAAAGATATTACGCAGTCGAGACCGACACTGCGCTCGAAGACAGCGATTATTACCTGTTCCACAAAGACGGTACGGGAATCCGCTACACGCGCGGTCAATATTGGGATGGCAGCATGAATTACCCAAGCGAGTATACGATCTATTTCGACTATTCTGTCATCGACAAAGACAGGGAAACGATTCTGTGCGTCTTCGATCATGTCGAAGCAGGCGACAACAATGAAGCCCCTGCTTCCGGTTTTTCTGACAGCGATTGGTCTGTGGTTCTCATAATTTCCGAAAATATGATCATGACGAATGCCGGCAGCAAATATTTCAACGAAGATTTTCTGACGGCTCACCCTGAATTCGGCGCTTGAAACAGATCAGGAAACAGCCGCCGCGACCCCCTCAAACGGAGCGCGGCGGCTTTGCTCTGTGCTTGTTGAAGATAACGCCCGCGACAAAGCAGATCATCAGCCAATACAGCCACAGCAGAAACACGATAACCAATGCAAGCGCGCCGTACAGTTTTTCTTTGTTCCCGAACATGAGATAGACGGAAAACGCACCCGACGCGGCAAGCCAGGCAAGCGCCGTCAAAAAGCTGCCCAGCGCGACTTTTTTGGCGCAATGCGCATGCGGGCATACGTACACATTCAAGAGCCACGCGGCAAAAAAACCAAGGATCAGGACCGCCGCATATACGGCGGGATAGGCGATCCACGGCGACAGCGGACGCGTGACAAGGCTCACGCCCAACAGCAGACCGCCGGCCGCAGCAAAGAACAGCAACACGGCAAACGTCATGCCGATGGCGGCAAGGCGCACCTTCCACCCCTTGCGCGGGCGCGGCTCCGCATAGATGATCTCCCCGCTGCGTCTGAGATGATAGAAGAACGCGGAACTCGACCAGAGCGTCGTGGCGATCAGAAAGATACTCGCGCCCGCCGTCGCCCCCTGCGCGTTGTTTCTGAGAAAGGACAGCAGATCCCGCGCCCATCCGAACAATTCAAGTTCAAGGATCCTGTCAAGCACGGTATGCATTTCGCCGAACAAGAGCGTCAGCCAGAACAAAAACGGCACAAGCGACATGATCAGAAAAAACACGAGCGTTCCGGCGATCGTCGTTGCCCGATGGAAAGAAAAAACGCGGTAAGCCGCGCGCCCCTTGTGCCACGCCCGTACAAATGCATTCTGTTTTTTGACCGCCGGTCTCATACCGGCATTGTGTGCAATATCCCCCTTTTTCACGCAAAAAGCGGGGCAAATGCCCCGCTTTTCCCGTATGCTTCACTTTTTCTTTTTTTCCGGCAATTTTCCGGCAAGCAACTCCGCAAGTTGCGCAGAAAAATCCCCGCCGCTCACATGAATGCTTTCCACCTTTTCGCAAATGCGTTCCACATACTCCCATTCCTTGAGCTTATACAGCGTCTCGTTTTCATCCATTAACCGCGCCGTATTGAGAAGGGAACGCGTGGACGCAACTTCTTCGCGACGGGCGATCACATTTGCCTGCGCGCGCTTTTCTGCGATCAGCACCGTATTCATGATTTCGCGGATCTCTCCCGGCAGAATGATATCGCGCACGGACACGCAGCGGATATCCAAAAACAGCTCTTTTCCTTTTCCGATCAATACGTTTGTAAGATAATCGGTCAGTCCGTCTTTATTTTCCAGAATCTCGTCAATACGGTACTTCCCGACATACTCTCGCAGAGCAAGCTGCACTGCGGTATGCAATTGCCGATCATAGTCATCCACTTCTTCTGCGATCCGCTGAAAATCGACGATCGCATAGTCACAGATGCAGTTGATCCGCAAAGTAACCTTGTCTGCCGTGAGGATCTCCTGCCCGACAATCTCCTTCTGTACCAGACAGGACGGATAGGAGACCGTCGAGACGGTAACGCCATTCTTCCAAAAGTAATATTTGCCGGGTTCAAGAAACCGAACGAATCTGCGGTCGAAATAGAGCGCCGCCCTCTCCCGCTCCCGTACTTCAACAACACTGTAAAGTGCGGGCGCAAGTTTCGCAAAATAAACCGTCGGAAATGATTCGGCAACTTCGGGCGAAGAAACGTCTATTGTGCGAAATTCATGATTACAGACGTCTTTCCAGAAAAAATAGCGTCCCGCGGTGACCAGTAACTCCAAAAATACGCCGTCTGCAAAATGCATAACGTATTCGCCGTCATGTACGTCGATGCACACGGTCTGCTCCCGAAAGTCATTATTCCTTTCAAGAACGGAAACAGGCACTGTTTTCCCGGGACAAACAGCATACGGACTAAACCCGATCGCTTCGATCACACGCGTTCCAAAGGCGCGGTAACGCCCCGCACCAAGCAAACGGGAAAATTTTCCGTTCACGACAAGCAGTCCCTTCTGATTTTCCTGAATAATAACCTGCATAACCATTGCTCCTAAAATAACGGGAAACCCCGGAATCACCGACAGACGCCCGATGAGGCACGACGGGCCTGCAGTTGAGCGAGTTCCTTCGCAAACGGAATGCTTAACATTTGGTTTGCGTCGCCAACAACGCGGTATCCCCGCAAGCGCAAGGCACGATACTCCATTTCGGCTATCTGTCGGAAGACAGACGCCGCACGGACGCCGAAGCGAGAGATTGATCCATACAATGGAAAAATATGTCCTTACAGACATACGATATAAAATGCTTGACAGGCATTTCCGTTAACCACTCCGGTCAACGAGATCACTCTCGTGTGGGATTCGAACCCACGAAATCAATGAAGGATTTTATTTGACGGATGCTCCTTCTCATCCGCAGACGAACGGCATACGCTACGGGACACCCGCGCGCACCGCGGCAAAAAGAATATGCCCGCCTTGTTCATCCAAAATACATTATATCATAAAAATTTTACTGATTCAAGGTATTTTTGGAAAAAACAGCGATCGGTTTCCCTTATTTTAACTACCATTATTTTGATAATCTTCGAAATATATCGGATTTTTTATTTTGATATTTTTCAAAATAATCAATTTGGGCAAAAAATGGGACAGGGAATCGTATGACCAAGCCTTTCTTTCCGCTCTCATCGCACTACAGCGCGTTTTTTTGAGAAAAAATACCCCTTAACCGGCATCCGTCTTTCCCAAATTATCGACATCGAAATCACGATTGAAACTTTCAAAAGACCGAAACAACATGACGACTGTCCGCCGCAGCTCCCTTTGGAAAAA
>URHP01000070.1 GCA_900547645.1 uncultured Eubacteriales bacterium | reverse complement strand
GTACACGGTGACGTTTGAAACGAACGGCGGGACGGCGGTGGCGCCCGTGACGACGTCGCTGATCGAAAGCGAACCGAAGACGAGCCAAAGCGGCTATACGTTTTCGGGGTGGTATACGGAGAGTAGCTTTGTCAACAAGGCGGAATTTCCCTACGAAGTGACGAAGGCGCAGACGCTGTACGCCAAATGGGAAAAGAACAAGTACACGGTGACGTTTGAAACGAACGGCGGGACGGCGGTGGCGCCCGTGACGACGTCGCTGATCGAAAGCGAACCGAAGACGAGCCAAAGCGGCTATACGTTTTCGGGGTGGTATACGGAGAGTAGCTTTGTCAACAAGGCGGAATTTCCCTACGAAGTGACGAAGGTGCAGACGCTGTACGCCAAATGGGAAAAGAACGCGCCGGAATCGATCGTATTCACGGTGGACAAGAACGGTGTGTTGACGGGCGTCAGCGGGATCTCGGCGCAGACTGCGCGCGTAGAAGTTCCGTCCGAAGTGAACGGGATCACGGTGACAGAGATTGCGAAAGATGTGTTCAAAGACAATCGGGAGATAGAAGCGCTGATCTTGCCCGATACGGTCAGAACGCTCGGATATCGGATGTGCAGCGGATGCTCCGCGCTGAAAGAACTGCGTCTTCCTTCCGGTCTTACGGTCATTCCGGACGAGGCATTTGCAGATTGTGTATCGCTGAAGGCGGTCGTTTTCCCCGATACGCTTGTTCAGATCCGTTCGGATGCGTTCAGCGGCTCGGGATTGACTGAATTTATTGCGCCGCGGGCGCTGGCTTCCATTTGGCTAAATGCATTTATGGGTTGCCGGGATCTTGAAAAAATCGACCTTGGACAGGTGCAGAGCATCAGTTCCGGCGCATTCCAGGATTGCACGGCGCTGAAAGCTGTCAAAATCCCCGAAACAGTCGTATCGCTGACGAACGAAACGTATATTTTCGGCGGTTGCACGTCTCTGAAGACGATCGATATGCCGGATAATCCTGTTCCGATCAGCTATACCTTATTGAACGGATCGGGCTATTATAACGATCCCGCGAATTGGGAAAACGGCGTTCTTTACGTTGACGGATATCTTGTGGATACGAACGATACGTTCCTGAACGTTACGGAGTACGCAGTGCGGGAGGGAACGATCGTCATCGCTGACAACGCATTCTATACGCCGGGATATGGCAGCAAACTCAAAACGTTGTCATTGCCGCAGTCTTTGCGTCATATTGGCAAGGCGGCGTTTTCCAAGTGTGTGTCGTTGGCGGAAATCGATATGAAGGACGGCATTCGTTCTATCGGCTACAATGCGTTCGCCGGCACGGTATATGAAAAGAATGAAAAAAACTGGACAGACAACGGGCTCTATCTCGGAAATTGGTTGATCGCTGTCAAAAAGGTTTCCATGACGTCTTTCACCGTCCGCGAAGGAACGGTTGGCGTGGCGGACGCGAATGATGAGAGCGCCGGTTCGCTGTTCCCTTCTTTGGCGAGGAAAATTACTTCGTTGACGCTGCCTTCTTCGCTGAAATATATCGGTGTGCGGAGCTTTGCCCGTACTCAAATTACCGAAGTGACGCTTCCGAAGGGATTGCTGCAGATCGGGAAGGGCGCTTTTTATAGCTGTTCTTTTTTACGGAACGTCAATCTTGGCGATTGTGCTTCTCTGGAGAGTATCGGCGATATGGCATTTCAGGAATGCATGATCGGGGGGATCGCCATTCCGGAAAGCGTAACGAAAATGGGCGAACTGGTGTTCAATCATAATACGGTGGATCTGACGATCCGCTGCGCTGTTTCCGAAAAACCCGAGGGGTGGGACAGCGATTGGGCGTACTCCTACCGGCAGGGCGTGACCGTCACGGTAGAGTGGAAAAAAGCATAAAATGAATGCCGTTCCGCGGAAATTCCGCGGAACGGCATTTTTTGTGTCAGTTTTGCGTATCGGTCCCGTAGACGGAGACGCATCGGAAATAGGGGGCAAACCGTTCGCCGTCATAGCGCATAAAGTCCATGGTGTAACCGAATGCGTCCGCGTTATACAGTCCCGTAATGCGGCGCATAACGAGCAGGTGGAAGCGGTCGTCCGTGTTCACAAAGAAGGGGAGCACGGTATTGACGGCGGAGACGTCTGCGCCGACGGGGGCTTTCAGCGTGCCGTCTGCATTGTAAAGCCGATCCAGATATTCTGCTCCGCGTAGGTGAATATCGAGCGAATATTCCGTCGGTTCCGTGCTGTCCGTCACGCGGAGACGGTAGCCGTCGGCATACTCCGCCGCATACGGCATGGGAAGCTGTCCGAAATCAAAAATTTTGCTGACTTCTCCCGCAGAAAGGTCGTAAATATAGTAATATCCGAATCCGCCGCTGCCCCCGCTGTCCATGCCGAGGAAGATATCCTGCAGCCCGTCGCCCGTAAAATCCGCGAGCAGGATCGCGGGAAGATACCCCGCGTTCTGTTCGGGAACGATCGTCGCGATCTCTTCGGAGGAATCGGCCTGCGTCACCGTGATGCGGATGTCGGTCGCATACAGTCCCTTGTTTTCGTAGGTCCCGTACAGCCGAACACGCTGTTCGCCTGTTCCCGTGACGCAGCCGCACCGCTCCATGATCTGTATCTGTGTCCCGTGCGCCGCTGCGGGGAGTACGGAAAGCAGCATTGCCGCCGCAATGTGTAAGATGCTCATGGCGGCAGGTTGTGCAAAAGCGGGAAAACTATGTCACATGTTGCGCAGCATCTGTCCGCCGCCCGAACAGCGGCTCAAAAATCGGCGCGTAACGGGTATTTTCTCAAGGTATATTTCGCCGTCCGGCGCGCCAAAATAGGGGTATGAAGAAGATCCGGCAGAATCCGCTCGGCAAGACGCGGGACGAGCGCGAAACCTGCTTTCCCGCGGCGGGAAGGGAGGAATATCGTCCATGACGGGGCGTTCGCGCGAAAATCTCAACAAAAACTATATCAATTATGTGCATTCTTTTGCACCGCCGACGCAGCATTTCAAGACGTGTATACGCGCCTTTTTTGTCGGCGGGCTCATCTGCTGCATCGGGCAGTTCATCCGCATGATGCTCGAACTTGCGGGGCTGACGGGGGACGTGCTCTCCGGAACGGTGTCAGTGGTGCTCATTTTCTTCGGCGTTCTGCTGACGGGGCTGGGCGTCTATGACCGGATCGGCAAAAATGCGGGCGCGGGCAGCATCGTTCCCATCACGGGATTTGCCAATTCCGTGGCGTCTCCCGCCGTCGAATTCAAGACGGAGGGCTTTGTGTACGGCACGGCGGCAAAAATGTTCGTCGTCGCAGGTCCCATCATCGTGTTCGGCGTGACTGCGGGCGCGCTGGTCGGACTTGTCTATTGGCTGATCGCGCTCTGATGCGGCGGAAGCCGCAGACAGGTGTAAAAAGTTTGCTTTTTTGAGCGGGATATGCTATAATACCCGCAAAAAGAACGGAGGAATATAACTATGGCAAAGATCACGAAGGATACGCTGATCGTCGATTGCCTGCAGATCAATCCCAACGCGGTGGAGATCCTTCAGAGCGCGGGAATGCACTGCTTCGGCTGTGCGATGGCGCACGGCGAGACGATCGCGGAAGCGGTTGCCGTTCACGGGGAAGATCTCGACAAGCTCCTCGCGAAGCTCAACGAAGGCATCGAATAACGTTATCACGGACGAAACGCCGCCCGACGCATTGTTGCGTCGGGCGGCGCTGTTATGCGATTGCCTGTTCCGCGCAGACGAGAAGCGTTTCTGAAAACCCATCCACTTCGATCAGAATGGCGGCATAGGCAAGGGGCTTTAACACCGTGACGGAGAAGTAGGGTACGACAATCGGATCGCCCTCGGCGGGCGGAAAGGCGTATGAAATTTCAAATGCCGTCTCATCGTAAGAGAGGCTGATGCCCGCGCCGTCGAACATCGCATCTCTGCTTCCGCCCGTCAGAATGGGCACGACGAAAAGCGTGTACGTCTCGCCGACCGTAAGGGTGTAGACGTCATTTTCGTCCCGGGGCGCGGCGTCGGCGCGGTCCCCAAAGTCCTGCATCTCTTCCGTCAGGTTCCCTTGAACGCCGACGACGCGCGGTATGCTTCCGCCGACGGGTTGCTCTTCCGCGGAGAAGGCGGCGGCGACGGCGATGACGGCAGTGATGAGCAGGACGCAGGCGAGCGCAAGCCAGAGGATAATTTTTTTGGAGCGGGAGATGACGGCATTCTTTTTGACGTATGTCGTCTCGATTTCCGCGTCGCCGATGAGCTCTGTTCGCTCCACGCCGAAATAGTCGGCGAGCAGCTGCAAAGACTGCTCGTTGGGAAGGCTCAGCCCGTTTTCCCACTTTGCCACCGTGCTGCGGCTTGTAAGCACCGCGTTCGCGAGCATCTGCTGCGTGATCTGCTTTTCTGCCCGCAGCTTTTTCAGGGTATCTTTGAATTCCATGGCGCCCTCCTCATACCGATTATATCACGGAATCAAGAAAAATGCATGTTCTTTTTTGTTCGTGCTTGTTCTTTATGCGTGCGAACAATTCCAAAAGAAAAAGCTCACGCGATCGCGTGAGCTTTTTTTGCATGAGCAGTTTATTCTTTGCCTGCCATCTTCTTGTAGCCTGCAAGCCGCTCCTTCGAGGATTCTTCCGTCTCCTTGAACAGCTCTTCGGCAACGGCGGGCTGCGTCTTCTTGAGCGACGCGTAGCGCGTTTCGCCGAGAATGAACGCCTGATAATCTCCCGTCGGATCCTTGGAGTCGAGCGTGAAGGGATTTTCGCCCTTTTCCTTGAGTTCGGGGTTGTAGCGGTAGAGCTGCCAGTATCCGCAATCGACCGCCGCCTTTTCCTCGGACTGCGATTTCGCCATCTTGATGCCGTGGTTGATGCAGGGCGCGTAGCAGATGATCAGGGAAGGTCCGTGATATGCTTCTGCTTCCTTGAGCGCCTTGACGAGCTGATTCTTGTCGGCGCCCATTGCGCACTGCGCCACATAGACATAGCCGTACGTCGCGGCGATCATGCCCAGATCCTTCTTCTTGACGCGCTTGCCGGAAGAAGCAAACTTCGCGACCGCGCCGATGGGGGTGGATTTCGAAGCCTGTCCGCCCGTGTTGGAATAGACCTCGGTATCGAGCACCAGCACGTTGACGTCTTCGCCGCTGGCGAGCACGTGATCGAGTCCGCCGTAGCCGATGTCATACGCCCAGCCGTCGCCGCCGAAGATCCAGAAGGACTTCTTGACAAGGCAATCCTTGTCTGCAAGTACTTCTTTGACGAGCGCATCCGCTTCGCACCCGCAGTCCTTGCATTCTTCGCAGCACTTCACAAGGGCGGCAGCTGCCTTCTTGCTCGCTTCGGCGTCGTCCATGCCGTTCATCCACGCTTCGCATGCCGCCTTGCCTTCTTCATAGCCCGCCCATGCTTCGGCGAGCTTGGCGACCTTGTCTTTCAGCGCGTTTCTTCTTGCCTTGTATGCAAGGTTCATGCCGTAGCCGAACTCTGCATTGTCTTCGAACAGGGAGTTCGCCCAGGCGGGACCGTGTCCCTGCTTGTTCACCGTGTAGGGGCAGGTGGGGGAGGAACCGCCGTAGATGGAGGAGCAGCCCGTCGCGTTGGCGATGATCATTCTGTCGCCGAACAGCTGGGTGACCACCTTGACGTAAGGCGTTTCGCCGCAGCCCGCGCACGCGCCCGAGAACTCGAACAGCGAAGGCGTGAACTGGCTCTTCTTGACGTCCGCCATCTTGACTTCGGACAGATCGACTTCGGGAAGATCGACCGCATACTCCCAATTCTTCGCTTCGACCGCTTCCAGCTCTTCGAAGGGCGTCATGACGAGCGCCTTGTTGCCCTTCATGCCGGGGCAGACGTCCGCGCAGACGCCGCAGCCCATACAGTCGAGCGGGGAGACCTGCATGCGGAACTGATAGCCCTTGATGCCGGTCGCGGGCTTCGTGTCGAATGCCGCGGGCTTGTCTGCGCCGTCTGCCACAAGGGCGGGACGGATGCAGGCGTGCGGGCAGACGAAGGAGCACTGATTGCACTGCACGCAGTTCTCCTTCACCCACTTGGGAACCATGACGGCGACGCCGCGCTTTTCATACTTCGTGGTACCCGTAGGAACGGAACCGTCCGCATTGAATGCCGAAGAGGGCAGCTTGTCGCCTTCCAGCGCAAGGATGGGGGCGACGACGCTCTTGAAGTAGTCGTTGTCCGCAAGTTTGACCATCTCGGCGCCCTCCGTCGTGGTCGCCCACGAAGCGGGGATGTCGATCTTGACGAGGTGTTCCTTTGCGGAATCGATCGCGGCGTAGTTCATCTGAACGATCGCGTCGCCCTTTCTCGCAAAGGACTTGTACGCCATTTTCTTCATGAGGTCGACCGCCTCGGAATAGGGCAGGATCTGTTCGTTGATCAGGAAGAACGCAGACTGCAGGATGGTGTTCGTGCGGTTGCCCAGCCCGAGTTTGCCCGCAACGCTGATCGCGTCGATGACGTAAAGGTTCGCATGCTTCTTTGCGAGCATGTTCTTGACTTTCGCGGGAAGGTTCGCGTCCAGCTCTTCCACCGTCGTCCAGGGAGCGTTCAGCAGGAAGGAGCCGCCTTCCTTGAGGTCGCTCACCATGTCGTAACGGATGACGTAGGAAGGATTGTGGCAGGCGATGAAGTCCGCCGCGTCGATGAGGTACTCGCTCTGAATGGGCGTCTTGCCGAATCTGAGGTGGGAAACGGTGATGCCGCCCGACTTCTTGGAGTCATAGAAGAAGTACGCCTGCGCATACATATCGGTGTGGTCGCCGATGATCTTGATGGAGTTCTTGTTGGCGCCCACGGTGCCGTCGCCGCCCAGGCCCCAGAACTTGCACTCGATGGTGCCGGGAGCAGCGGTGTTGGGACAGTTCTTGTCCTCAGGCAGGGACAGGTTGGTGACGTCGTCCACGATGCCGATGGTGAACTGGCGCTTCATCTCGTCGCGCTTGAGCTCGTCATACACGGCGAACACGGAGGCAGGAGGCGTGTCCTTGCTGCCCAGACCGTAACGGCCGCCGATGACCTGGATGT
>URHP01000069.1 GCA_900547645.1 uncultured Eubacteriales bacterium | reverse complement strand
ATTCAGCGCGATCCAATCATGTTACTAAATTTTTATTGAAACAAAAAAGCTCACGCCGAAGCGTGAGCTTTTTTAACTTTGATTTTACTTGACGATCTTGGACACAACGCCGGAACCGACCGTTCTGCCACCCTCACGGATAGCGAAGCGGAGTCCTTCCTCGATCGCGACGGGCTTGATCAGCTCGACCGTCATGGTGACGTGGTCGCCGGGCATGACCATTTCAACGCCTGCGGGAAGTTCGATGGAACCCGTGACGTCCGTCGTGCGGATGAAGAACTGAGGACGATAGTGATTGAAGAACGCCGTGTGACGGCCGCCCTCTTCCTTCGTCAGAACGTAGACCTGCGCCTCGAACACGGTAGCCGTAGGAACGGTGCCGGGCTTCGCGATAACCTGTCCCTTCTCGACGTCCGTACGGTTGATACCGCGGAGCAGCGCACCGACGTTATCACCCGCCATTGCTTCATCGAGCTGCTTGTGGAACATTTCAAGACCGGTGATGACCGTGGAGCGGGGCTTCTCGATCAGGCCGACGATCTCAGCAGGATCGCCGACGTGCGCAACACCGCGCTCAACTCTGCCCGTGGCAACCGTGCCGCGGCCGGAGATCGTGAAGACGTCCTCGACGGGAAGCAGGAAAGGCTTCTTGTCGTCGCGCTCAGGCGTAGGAATGTAACTGTCGATGGTGTCCATGAGCTCGAGGATGCACTGGCATTCGGGAGCAGCAAGAACTTCCTCGTTGGAGCAACCGCTCGTCGCCTTTTCAAGCGCCTTGAGCGCGGATCCCTTGATGATCGGGATCTCGTCTCCAGGGAAATCGTAGGACGAAAGAAGCTCTCTGATCTCCATCTCGACAAGCTCAAGAAGCTCGGGATCGTCGAGCTGATCGCACTTGTTCAGGAAAACGACGATATAAGGAACGCCGACCTGACGGGCGAGCAGGATGTGCTCACGCGTCTGGGGCATGGGACCGTCCGTCGCAGCGACGACGAGGATCGCGCCGTCCATCTGGGCAGCGCCCGTGATCATGTTCTTGACGTAGTCCGCGTGGCCGGGGCAGTCAACGTGCGCATAGTGACGCTTGTCCGTCTCATACTCGACGTGCGCGGTATTGATTGTAATTCCGCGTGCTTTCTCTTCGGGCGCCTTGTCGATTTCGTCGTAGCGCATCTTCTGAGCCTGACCTTTGCACGCCATAACCATGGTGATAGCTGCGGTCAACGTCGTCTTGCCGTGGTCAACGTGGCCAATGGTACCAATGTTGACGTGGGGCTTGCTTCTGTCAAATTTTGCCATTTTGGGTTTCCTCCGAAAATTTTTATAATTTGATAACTTTTTCCGGCTCTTGCGAGCCGAAAGCGCAGCTATCTATCAAACAATGATATCAAGCTTGACGCTTGCTTTCTCTATTATACCCTATTGCGAAAAAATTTGCAATAACTTTATCGATATTTTTTTCAAATTTTTCCGCATTTTCCCCGCGCGGCGCTTACGCGTTCTTCTTCGCGCGGGACGTGATGATCTTTTCCGATACGGACTTGGGAACTTCCGAATAGTGATCGGGCTGCATCGTGAACTGACCGCGGCCCTGCGTACGCGAACGGAGCTCCGTCGCATATCCGAACATTTCGGACAGAGGAACTTCCGCGTCGATGACCTTCGCGCCGTTCCGGTCATCCGTTCCGAGAATGGTTCCGCGCCGACCGCTGATGTTGCCCATCAGGTCGCCGAAGTAGTCCTCGGGCGTGATGATCTGCACCTTCATGATGGGCTCGAGCAGCACGACGCCCGCCTTCTCCATGCCGTCCTTGAACGCAAGCGAACCGGCGATCTTGAACGCCATTTCGGAGGAGTCGACCTCGTGATAGCTTCCGTCATAGACCTGCGCCTTGAAGTCCACCATTTCGTAGCCGGCAAGGTAGCCGTTCTTCGCCGCTTCCTGAATGCCCTTGTCGATCGCGGGGATATATTCCTTGGGAATGGAGCCGCCGACGGTGACGTCTTCGAACTCGTATCCCGCGCCCGCTTCAAGCGGAATGAAGCGCACTTTGCAGTGACCGTACTGACCTTTACCGCCCGACTGACGCTTGTACATCCCTTCGGCATCCACTGCCTTGCGGAACGTTTCGCGGTAAGCGACCTGCGGCGCGCCGACGTTCGCTTCGACGTGGAACTCGCGCAGAAGGCGGTCCACGATGATGTCGAGGTGCAGCTCGCCCATGCCGGCGATGATGGTCTGCCCCGTCTCCTGATCGGTGTACGTCTTGAAGGTAGGATCTTCTTCGGCGAGCTTGATGAGCGCCATCGTCATCTTTTCCTGTCCCGCCTTGGTCTTGGGCTCAAGCGAAAGCTGAATGACGGGTTCGGGGAACTCCATCTTCTCGAGGACGATGGGGTGCTTCTCGTCGCAGAGCGTATCGCCCGTCGTCGTGTTCTTGAGACCGACGATCGCGCAGATGTCGCCCGAGCAGATCTCGGAGATGTCCTTTCTCTCGTTGGAGTGCATCTGCACGAGACGGCCGACGCGCTCCTTCTTTTCCTTAGTGGAGTTATAGACGTAAGAACCCGCCTGCAGCGTACCCGAATAGCAGCGGAAATACGCCAGCGAACCGACGAAGGGGTCCGTTGCGATCTTGAACGCAAGACCGGCAAACGGTTCGTCGTCCGACGTCTTTCTCTCCTCTTCCTCGCCCGTCTTGGGGTTGATCCCCTTGACGTGATCGACGTCCAGAGGGCTGGGCAGGAAGCGGATGACGGAATCGAGCAGGAACTGAACGCCCTTGTTCTTATAGGAAGAACCGCAGAGCATGGGAACCGCTTCCATCTTCAGGCAGCGTTCGCGAAGGCCCGCAATGATCTCCTCCTGCGTGAGCTCCATCGTCTCGAGGTACTTTTCCATCAGCTCGTCGTTGGCGGAAGCCGCCTCTTCCACGAGCTTGTTGTGGTACTCTTCGGCGAGCTCCTTCATATCCTCGGGAATGGGCTCCTTCCGGAAGTCCTTGCCGAGGTCATCGTAGTAGATCTCCGCCTCCATGTTGATGAGGTCGATGATGCCGCGGAAAGTATCTTCCTTGCCGATGGGCAGTTCCACGGGCACGGGATTCGCGCCGAGACGCTCGCGGATCATCCTCTCCACGCGGAAAAAGTCCGCGCCGTTGATGTCCATCTTGTTGACGTAGGCGATACGGGGCACCTTGTAGGTGTCCGCCTGGCGCCAGACCGTCTCGGACTGCGGTTCGACGCCGCCCTTCGCGCAGAACGTCGCCACGGCGCCGTCCAGAACGCGCAGGGAACGCTCGACTTCCACCGTGAAGTCAACGTGACCGGGCGTGTCGATGATGTTGAAACGATGTCCCTTCCAGATGCAGGTGGTGGCGGCGGACGTAATGGTAATGCCCCTTTCCTGTTCCTGCACCATCCAGTCCATGGTCGCGGCGCCCTCGTGGACTTCGCCCAGCTTATGCGTCTTTCCCGTATAGAACAGGATACGCTCGGTGGTTGTCGTCTTGCCGGCGTCGATGTGCGCCATGATCCCGAAGTTTCTCGTATGCTGTAAATCGTATTCTCTTGCCATACAGCGCCTCTCTTAGAAGCGGAAGTGCGCGAACGCCTTGTTCGCTTCCGCCATTCTGTGGGTGTCTTCCTTCTTCTTCACGGAACCGCCCGTGTTGTTGTAGGCGTCCATGAGTTCCGCCGCGAGCTTCTTGCTCATCTCGCGCTCGGAGCGCTTTCTCGTGTTGATGACGAGCCAGCGGATGGCGAGCGTCTGACGGCGTTCGGGGCGGATTTCGACGGGAACCTGATAGTTCGCGCCGCCCACACGGCGAGCCTTGACTTCGACGACGGGCGTGATGTTTGCAAGCGCCTGCTTGAAGATCTCCATGGCGTCCATGTTGAGCTTCTCGCTCATGATCTTGAACGCGTCATAGACGATGCCCTGCGCAACGCTCTTTTCGCCGTCGAGCATGATCTGGTTGATGAGCTTGGTGACGACCTTGCTCCCGTAAAGGGGATCGGGCAAGACGTCTCTCTTGGGGACTTTCCCTCTTCTGGGCATGATTGTTTCCTCCTTTTGGATTTTAATGCGATTTTCGGCCGATGGGCGGCCACCCTTCAATACGGCTGTCGCTTGCCTTGCGGTAGCGATCCTTCTGTCCTTGCGGACATACTGCCTACTTCATCGGGGATGATATTCCGAAATCAGTAGGATCGATTGCGTAAGCCGTGCTTACTTAGGGCGCTTTGCGCCGTACTTGCTGCGCGCCTGCTTGCGCTTTGCAACGCCTGCCGTGTCGAGCGCGCCGCGGATGATGTGATAGCGGACGCCGGGCAGATCCTTGACTCTTCCGCCGCGGATGAGAACGGAGCTGTGCTCCTGCAGGTTGTGACCTTCGCCGGGAATGTACACCGTACCTTCCTGCTTGTTGGTCAGCCTGACTCTTGCGATCTTACGAAGCGCCGAGTTGGGCTTCTTGGGAGAAGTCGTCGTCACGGAAAGGCAGACGCCGCGCTTCTGCGGGCATGCGTCGAGAATGGGGCACTTGGATTTGTTCGCCTCCGTCTCTCTGCCCTTCTTGATGAGCTGGTTGATCGTGGGCATTGTGTTACCTCCTTGTAAGATTTCGGAATATCCTCATGATCGCATGGCGATCGAAGGAACTTTGTCGTGCCTTTTCCCTTTTCGGCGCACGAAAAAATGCGCCCATGGGAAAACAGGCAAAATGCATTTTACCAAACGGACAAGTTTTTGTCAAATGTTTGGAACAACTTTCGGCAATTATTTTTACATAATTTGCCTCCTGCTCTTATTTTTCCTTATAATAATATTATTGATCATTCAGAGCAGAATGCCGGAATCCCCCCCAACGTCTTCCTCGGGCGCATTTTCTTTGTCCGACCGGAAAGAAATACAAAACAAGGTATTGACAAAAAACGGAAAAAGCATTACAATATTGGGTGGAAATTCATAGAAGGAGATCAACCGTTATGAACAAAATGACCGTAAGAGACATCAAAGACTGGAAAGGCAAGCGCGCGCTGGTGCGCTGCGACTTCAACGTCCCCATGAAGGACGGCGTCATCACCGACGAAAACCGCATCATGGGCGCCCTTCCCACCATCAAATACTTAATGGAGCAGGGAGCGAAAGTCATCCTCTGCTCGCACATGGGCAAACCCCACTCCATCTTCTCCGACGAAGTCAAGCTCAACAAGAAGGACAAGGCAAAAGTGGAAAAGGGCGAGACGACCGCAGAAGCCATCATCGAAAAGGCGAAAAAGGAAGAGCCCAAAAAGCTCACCCTTGCGCCTGTGGCAAAGCGTCTCAACGAACTGCTCGGCAACAAGGTGACGTTCGCGCACGACGTGATCGGTCCCGATGCGCAGGCGAAAGTCGCCGCCTGCAAGGACGGCGAATGCGTCCTGCTTGAAAATCTGCGTTTCCACTGGGAAGAGGAAAAGAAAGATCTTGAATTCTGCAAGAAGCTGGCTTCCTTCTGCGACATCTACGTCAACGACGCATTCGGCACGGCGCACCGTTCGCATGCCTCCACGGCGGCGATCGTCGAATACGGGCTCGTCAAGACGGCGGTCTGCGGCTTCCTCATCGAAAAGGAACTCACCGTCATGGCAGATTCCCTCGACCACCCCGTCCGTCCCTTCGTTGCCATTCTGGGCGGCGCAAAAGTTGCGGACAAGCTGAACGTCATCTCCAATCTGCTGGAAAAGTGCGATACGCTCATCATCGGCGGCGGCATGGCGTACACCTTCCTGAAGGCGAAGGGCGGCTCGGTCGGCACCTCACTTGTGGATGACGAAAAGATCGACTACTGCAACGACATGATCAAGAAAGCGGCGGACATGGGCAAGGAGCTGCTCCTGCCCGTCGATACCGTGATCGCCAAGGCGTTCCCCGATCCCATCGACGCAAAGATCGAAACGAGCGTCGTTCCCTCCATGCAGATCCCTGCAGACATGATGGGACTTGACATCGGTCCCGAGACGCGCAAGCTGTTTGCGGACAAGATCAAGGGCGCGAAGACGGTCATCTGGAACGGTCCCATGGGCGTGTTCGAGAACCCCGTCCTTGCGGAAGGCACCATCGCGGTTGCGCAGGCGCTTGCGGATGCAAAGGACGCAACGACCATCGTCGGCGGCGGCGACAGCGCGGCTGCCTGCACGCAGCTCGGCTTTGCCGATAAGATCACGCATATCTCGACGGGCGGCGGCGCTTCCCTCGAACTGTTCGAAGGCAAAGTGCTTCCCGGCATTGCCTGCCTGAACGACAAAAAGTAAGCGATCGGTGCGCTGCGGCGCATAAAAGACAAAACGACAGGACTGCGCACGAGCGCAGTCCTTTTTTTGATTGTCTTTCGCCGATGCCGTAAATGAAAAATATTTTTTAATTTTCCCGTTTGGGATTGCTATTCCCGGACAGATGTGCTATAATTTGGCGTGGAAAAAACAGAAAGGAGCTGTACTATGAATCAGAGAACCCCCATCATTGCAGGAAACTGGAAGATGAACAACACGGCGAAAGAGGGCGTTGCCCTTGTGAACGCCGTCAAACCCCTTGTGGCGGACGCCAGATGCGAAGTTGTGGTGTGCGTTCCCGCCATCGACATTCCCGCCGTCTCGGAAGCGCTTGCAGGCAGCAACATTGCGCTCGGCGCACAGAACGTCCACTTTGCCGAAAAAGGCGCTTACACGGGCGAGATCTCGGCGGCGATGCTGAAAGAATACGGCGTAAAGTACGTGATCATCGGTCACAGCGAACGCAGACAGTACTTCGGCGAAACGGATGAAACCGTCAACAAGCGCACGCTTGCGGCGCTTGCGGCAGGACTCACCCCCATCGTCTGCATCGGCGAGACGCTGGAAGAGCGCGAGAGCGGCAAGACGGAAGCAGTGCTCGACCGGCAGATCACCGAAGGCATGAAGGGCATCGACGATATTTCCAAGATCGTCATTGCCTATGAGCCGGTCTGGGCGATCGGAACGGGTAAAACGGCGACCTGCGAACAGGCAAACGAGACCATCGGCTATATCCGCAAAAAGTGCGCCGAAGTGTTCTGCCCCAAGTGCGCCGAGAAGGTGCGCATCCAGTACGGCGGCTCCATGAATGCGGGCAACTGCAAACAGCTGATGGCGATGCCCGAGATCGACGGCGGACTGATCGGCGGCGCATCCCTGAAAGCAAACGACTTTGCGACCATCGTAAACTACGACAAGGGCGGCATGCAGGGCATGAAGCTCCCGAAGGAACTTCTGTAACCGATAAAAACCCTTTGTAACGAGGAAAACCGCATCCCTCAAAATAACAAAATACGACGCCCGTGCGCATTCTGATATGCACCCCAAAAGTTGGACAGACTTTAGGGGGTGCATATTTTTATGTCAA
>URHP01000068.1 GCA_900547645.1 uncultured Eubacteriales bacterium | reverse complement strand
GGCGCTTGCCCCGGCAAGCAGCCCCGCGGCAAGCGCAAACCCGCCCCACTGCGAAGCGGGCGTCGGCAGAACGCCGGCGAGCAGCGTCGCCGCAAAGACGATGAGCACCTGCCAGGAAAGCCAGGACACGCGCGTAAATTTCCGGAAAATGCCGTAGAGGAGCGCCGCAAGCGCCAAAACGCCCGCGCAGATCCCGATGGGAACGGCAAGATCGACGGCAAGCAGTCCCGTCTGCATACTTCCTCCTTACAATGTAGTCCGCTGAATTACTTGTTGAAGTTATCTTTGAGCGAAACGATCTCCGAAAGGCACAGCTTTCCCTGATCGCGGCACACCTTGTAGTATCCCGTGCGCATGAGCTGGAACGCCGTCCCCTCCTGCGCCTGCGCGAGATAGGGCTCCGCCTTGGCGGAAAAGAGGTGCTCGCTGTCGAGATTCATGCGCTCGGAAAAATCCTGTCCAGCATAGTCCGCGTCTTTCAGAAGATGATCGTACCGCTTCAGGACGGCGTCCTCGCAGACGTCCGCGTTCACCCAATGCAGCACGCCCTTCGCCTTGACGCCGCTCGTATCGTGCCCGCTGCGGCTCTCGGGCAGGTAGGTGCACAAAATTTCGGTGACGTTTCCGTTTTCATCGGTCACCGCCTCGTCGCAGCGCACGATATAGGCGTTTTTCAGACGGGCGACGCCGCCGATCTTCAGACGGTGATACTTGGGCGGCGGATCGAGCGAAAAGTCGCCGCGCTCAATGTAGAGGTGCTTCCCGAACGTCACTTTGCGCGTGCCCGCTTCGGGATCGAGCTGATTGACTTCGAAGTCGATCTCCTCGCTCCCCTCATAGTTGGTGACGGTGAGTTTTAAGGGATCGACGACCGCCATGGCGCGGGGCGCGCGGGCGTTGAGATAGTCGCGCACGACCGCTTCGAAATAGGAGATGTCACACTCCGACTGCGCCTTGGCGACGCCCGCCCGTTCGCAGAAGTCGCGCACAGCGGCAGCGGGAATGCCGCGATTCCGCAGCCCCGCAAGCGTGGGCATTCTGGGATCGTCCCAGCCGTGCACCGAACCGTCTTCGACGAGCTTTTTCAAATACCGCTTGCTCATGACGAGGTTGGTCATGTTCAGCCGCGCGAATTCGATCTGGCGGGGTTTGGGATCAAACCCGAGATTGATCCCCACCCAGTCGTAGAGCGGGCGGTGATCTTCAAACTCAAGCGTGCAGAGCGAGTGCGTCACGCCCTGCAGATAGTCGCAGATGGGATGCGCATAGTCGTACATGGGATAGATGCACCACTTGTCTCCCGTGCGGTGATGGGTGGCGCGCAGAATGCGGTAGATGACGGGATCGCGCAGGTTGACGTTGGGGGACGCCATGTCGATCTTAGCGCGCAGGCACTTTTCCCCGTCGGCGTACTTCCCCGCCCGCATCTCGCGGAACAGGCGCAGATTTTCCTCGGGCGTGCGGTTCCTGCAGGGGCTCTCCGTCCCCGGCTCGGTGAGCGTGCCGCGCGTCTCGCGGATCTGCTCGGCGGACAAGTCGCACACGAACGCCTTGCCCTCGAGAATGAGCTTTTCCGCAAATTCATAGATGGTATCGAAAAAGTCGGAGGCATACACCTCTTTCGCCCAATGGTACCCGAGCCACGCAATGTCGCGCTTGATCGCGTCCACGAATTCCGTCTTTTCCTTGCTGGGATTGGTGTCGTCGAAAAACAGATTGCACTTCCCGCCGAACTTTTCGGCAATGCCGAAATTGACGAACATGCTCTTTGCGTGCCCGATATGCAGATAGCCGTTGGGCTCGGGCGGGAAACGCGTCTGTACCGCCTTGATCCTGCCCGCGGCAAGGTCTTCTTCGATGATCTGTTCAATGAAATTGGAGGCTTCCGCCATATCCTGTTCCTCCGATGGTTTTCTCCGTCGTTGATTCCCTTTGATTATAGCATATTCCCGCCGAAAATGATACCGTTTCAGACTACATTCGCAAAAAATTGTGAAGAAATGCGGGCGCGGCGGAAGATTCCGCCGCGCCCGATGCCGTTGCCGCCGTCTTAATGCTTCAAAAATTCTTCCATTCGACCCCATGGCTGCTCTTTTTTTTATAAACTATCTTTGATAATTTTGCTTTATTTTTTTTCAATCCAATCTTGACTTCACAGCCAAAATATATTATACTCTAAATAATGCATCGGGCATTCGTCCGAATGACCGATGCCACAGTTCGTCTCAACGAAAATACCGCAAAGGGAGAAAAACATGCCACTGATTCCAGCCAAATGCACGCAATGCGGCGCAAACATCGAAGTAGACAGCACGCACGAGGCGGGCATCTGCCCGCATTGCGGTACAGCGTTCATCACGGAAAAGGCCGTCAACAATTATTACCGCCAGACGAACGTCACCGCAAACATTTCCCAGACAACCAATATCAACGCGCAGACCGTCCATTTGCATCAGGACGAGATCAATCGTTTTTTCGTGATCGAAGACGGCACGCTCGTCAAATACAACGGCAAACTCAAAAAAATCAAAGTTCCCGAAGGCGTCGTCGCTCTTGGCGATCATGTGTTTTCCAAGGTGGATTACGACGAAGTTATCCTCCCCTCCACCCTGCTCTCCATCGGCGAGGGCGCGTTCCAATTTGAACCAGACGGCGACGACGAAGAACATGGTACGCGTCGGGAGGGGATCATCCGCAAGATCGATCTTTCGGCTTGTACGTCGCTGTGCGATCTCGGAAAGAACGCCCTTGCAGATATTTCCGTTCCCGTGCTCATCCTGCCGAAGTCTTTGCAATCGGTAGAGCCTGACGCCTTTGCACAAAGGCAGGTTCTGTGCGTGGAAGGCGACGCCGCAGAATTTGAGGAAAACTTCGGCGATTGCTACCAAAAAGAAACCGTATACACCCCTCCCGGAAAATACACTCCCTCTTTCTGCGCGTTCAAAAATATCCTTGTCGGCGGATTCCGCAAGCTCGGAAAGACCGACGACGGATTTATTTACGTTCTCGGCGAAGACGGCGCCTATGTGTGCGCTTACACCAAAAAAATCGACGATACAACAGAACTGCACATCCCCGATAAAATCGAAGGCGAGCGCGTCAAAGAAGTCAGTCTCTTTCTCTATCGGCAGGCACTTGGCGCTCATGCGCTCTACCTGCCCGAAGGACTCACTGAAATTCCCGATCATGCGCTCGACTACTTCGGGAAATTTACCGATTTACAATTTCTCTACATCCCTGCATCCGTGAAAATCATCGGCGAGGAGGCTGTCTGCTTTTACAATCCGTCATCAAGCAGCGGCGCGGCGATCAAATTTGCGCCCAAAACCGTCCTCACCAAATGCAACGAACAGCGCTGGTACAATGCAGGCACTCAGATCGTCAATCCGCCCACGCTCCCCTCGGGTAAAACCGCAGGCAGGAAGATCACCGTCTCTGTGGAAGCGGGCGTAAAAGCGATCGTTCGCGTCTATCAATATGATTACAGGAAGACAACCGGGATTTTGAGTCTCAATGCCACCCAATACGAGCGGATATCCTACCTGAGAAGCGGGTTTACCAAACTGCATCTCGAAGTCAAACCCGGCGAAAGAAAAAGCGTCGTCGTCAGCGATAAAACGGAAATTTATCTCGATTACGGCGATAATATCATGCAGGTTTCCTCCAGCGGAGACAAAACGTACATCTTCAAGAAAAAACTGTTCGGAAGATACAACATTGTCTCTTTCCGAAAATAACTCTTGCGTTCCCCTGAAAATACGCACAAGAATTGCGTAACCTACGTACGCGCGCCCGATGGAAATCGGGCGCGCGTGCATTTTTCTGTTCCGATTTGATCTACGGAACTCTCTTAAAATAGTCTATATCAGTTTGTATCGTAAATCAGCGTTTTCGCGCAGGCTGCGGATGTCCTTCTCGGCTGCGCTGAAAATTCGTGGGATTTTCGCTTGCCATTCCGAAAATTATAGAGTATAATATCCGCGATAATTCAAAGATAAGGATACGGTTATGGCAAACAAAGCGGTCACGATGGACAAACTCGTCGCGCTGTGCAAGGCGCGCGGCATCATCTTCCCCGGCAGCGAGATCTACGGGGGCATGGGCAACACCTGGGACTACGGTCCCGTGGGCGTTGAAGTCAAGAACAATTTAAAGCGCGCATGGTGGAAGCGCTTCGTGCAGGAGAGCGACAACTCCTACGGCGTGGACGCGGCGATCCTGATGAACGCGCGCGTCTGGGAAGCAAGCGGACACACCGCCTCGTTCTCCGATCCCAAGATGGACTGCAAGAACTGCAAGAGCCGTCACCGTGCGGACAACCTGATCGAAGCGCACTCCAAGGGCAAGGTCAACCCCGACCTGATGAGCAACGAGGAGATGGAAGCGTACATCAACGAGCATCACGTCTGCTGCCCCGTCTGCGGAAAGTGCGACTGGACGCCCATCCGTACGTTCAACCTGATGTTCGAGACCTCGCGCGGCGTCACCGACGAGAGCCAGAACAAGATCTACCTGCGCCCCGAAACGGCGCAGGGCGAGTTCGTCAACTTCCTGAACGTGCAGCGCACGACGCGCGCCAAAGTGCCCTTCGGCATCGCACAGGTGGGCAAGGCGTTCCGCAATGAGATCACGCCCGGAAACTTCATCTTCCGCACCATCGAATTCGAACAGATGGAACACCAGTGGTTCTGCAAGGAAGGAACGGACAGCGAATACTACGCACAGTTCAAGCAGAAGGCGTGGCAGTTCCTTCTCGACCTCGGCTTTGATCCCGAGCATCTCCGCTTCCACGATCACGACAAGCTCGCGCACTACGCCAAGGAGGCTTGCGACATCCAATACGACTTCCCGATGGGCTGGAACGAACTCAACGGTATCCACAACCGCACCGACTACGACCTCTCCCGCCATCAGGAATATTCGGGCAAGTCGCTCTCCTATATCGATCCCGTCACGGGCGAAAAGTACATTCCCTACGTCATCGAATACTCCATCGGCGCAGACCGCCTGATGCTTGCGGTGCTGTCCGAAGCGTATGACGAAGAGACGCTGGAAAACGGCGAAGTGCGCACCGTGCTGCACTTCCACCCCGCGATCGCGGCGTACAAGGCGGCGGTGCTGCCCCTGCAGAAGAACCTGGCGGAACCCGCAAAGGAACTGCTTGCCAAACTGAAAAAGCGCTTCTCCGTGACCTACGACGAAGCGGGTTCCATCGGCAAGCGCTACCGCCGTCAGGACGAGATCGGCACCCCCTACTGCCTGACCGTGGACTTCACGACGCTCGAAGACGGCACCGTGACCGTGCGCGACCGCGACAGCATGGAACAGGTCCGCATGTCCCCCGACGAGGCGATCGCCTTCCTCGCCGAAAAGTGCGCATTCTGATTGCAAATTTTTCAGCCCCGCGCCCGCCGCGGGGCTCGTTTTTTGACCGCCCGCACGCCGTTCTGTTGAGTTTATGAACATAGTCATATAAATTTATGACAAAATTTGCGCAAACGATTGCAATTCCGCAGGGAATGCGTTATAATAAACAAGGAACGGAAAAACGCAGAAAATTTTCGGAGTTTCGCGTATGACGATGTTCGACGCCTTTCTCATCGCCTATATCGTTGTATCCGCCGTCGCGGTCGTTACCTACATGCCGCGGCTGGTCGGATTTTGTTATGCCTTCAAAAAGCCGCCCTACAAGCAGGCGGCCGAAAAGCGCAAGATCGGCATCATTGTGCCGGCGCGGGACGAGAGCGCAGTGATCGGAGACCTGTTCGCCTCCATTGCGCGGCAGGACTACGACGGGGATTTTGACGTGAACGTCATCGTAAAGGACGCGAACGATCCGACCATTCTGCTTGCGGAGGCGATCGGCGCAAAGGTGTTCGTCGTGCCCGATCAGACCTGCAAGGGCGATGCGCTCGACGGCTTTTTCAAGGCGCTTACGCCCGAACAGATGGAAAGCTACGACGCGTTCGTCATCGTGGACGCCGACGGCGTGCTGTCCCCTTCCTATGTGCGCGAGCTCAACAACGCGCTCGAATGGAACTACGACATCTACATTACCCGCAAATACATGAAAAACGGACTGGGCGACCGGGACAAGCGGACCGTATTTTCCAACAACTCCGCCCTCACCTGGGCGATGCTGGACGATCTGGGCAACCGCTACCGCACGGCGCACGATATTCCGCTCACCATGTGCGGACAGGGCATGATGGTGCGGCGCGCCCTCGTCGTCAAGCTGGGCGGCTGGCCCTACCGCACGCTTACCGAGGACTACGAACTGCGGCTGGACAGCGTGCTGAAGGGATTTACGTCCATGTATTGGCCCTATGCGGTGCTCTACACCGAGGAAGCCCCCAGCCACAGGGACAACTACAACCGCCGCATGCGCTGGCTGACCGGGTATATCCAATGCGACGAAAAGTACAAGAAACAGATCAAGGCGCAGGCAAAACGGCGCGGTAAAATGAGCAAGGCGGAACGCGACTGCCTGTACGGGATCTATCCGCTTGCGCTGTTCGCCGCAGGCACCATCTTCACCATGATCGCGGGCATCGTGCTTGCCGTCGGATACGCCTTCGGCGGCACGCCCGATCTGATGATGAAGAGTATCCTCTTCCTCATCGTCGTGCCGTTCGTCATCATGTACGTCCTGCTGTTTACCTACAGCATTCTGGCGATGTCGGCAAGCTGGGAGGCGTTCACCATGCTCTCCACGGGAGAAAAGGCGGCGACGCTGCTCATCTCCCCCTTCTATCTTCTGGAATATATCCCCATCTATATCGTGGGATTTTTCCGTCTCAAGCGCAAGGCGAAGCTCACCTGGGAGACGAGCGAACGGCAGCACTACGACCACGCTGCAGAAAACGCCAAAAACACGGAAGATCCGGAAAACACCGATCAATGACCAGATCAACGGATGACAGCATTCAGGCGCGCCCGAAGCTCTGCTTCGGGCGCGCTTTTCCGATGACCGTGCGCCGCCTATGGCATCGGTTGAAAGGACAACCGACCTTTTCCCAAAAAATCGCCGCCCGGCGATCGTGATATGCACCCCAAAAGTTGGACAGACTTTAGGGGGTGCATATTTTTATGTCAAAAGGAAAAAGATTTCAAACAAAATACTCGTCAGAATTCAAGATAGCTGTTATAATGGATATGCGCGAAAACCACATGAGTTACAAAGAGACAGCTCGTAAATATTGGGGTTTGGCACGAGGACAAGAACACAATTATACGGGTCGGCTAAAGCGGTGGGAGCGTATATACTTAGAAGAAGGAGCGGCAGGACTAATGGAAGAACGTCGCGGAAGGAAAAGTACGGGCAGGCCGAGGAAACAGCCATTGGAAAAGTCTGTGGAAGAAGATTTAATAGCTGAGAACCAAAGGCTAAAAGAACGGGTACAATATCT
>URHP01000067.1 GCA_900547645.1 uncultured Eubacteriales bacterium | reverse complement strand
GCGTTGCGTTCGTCACTTCCATTCCCGAGCTCGCCGTCTCGGTCACTTCCGCCGCGACGGGTTCCGCCGATCTTTCCATCGGCAACGTGGTCGGCAGCAATATCGCCAACATTCTGCTGATCCTCGGCGTCTCGGCGCTCATCTGCAAACTTCCCGTGCGTCGGTCCTCCCTGGTCCTCGATATTCCCGTGCTGCTGCTGGCAAGCGCGCTTCTGATCGGGCTGGGCGTCTGGGGAAACGCGCTCGAATGGTGGGACGGGCTGATCTTTCTTGCCGTGTTCGCCGCGTACATGGTCGTTCTTCTGAAGAATGCGCGCAAGGGGGTGCAGACCGCGCCCGCAGAAGCGGAAAAGCCGCCTGCGACCCGGCTGGGTGCCCGCTATCGGGAACTCAAGGCGCGGACATGGTTTCTTGTCATCCTCACCCTGCTCGGGCTTGGTATGGTCGTGGGCGGAGGCACGCTGTTGGTGGAAGGCGCAAAGTATGTCGCGCGGGCGGCAGGCATGTCCGAGCGCGTGATCGGACTCACCGTGGTCGCGGTGGGGACTTCGCTGCCCGAACTCGTCACTTCGGTGGTGGCGGCGGCGAAAAAACAGACGGACATTGCGGTCGGCAACATCATCGGCAGCAATATCTTTAATATCTTGTTTATTGCGGGCGTCTCCGCGCTCGTTGCGCCGCTTGAATTCCGCCTGACGGACAATCTGGTGGACGCGCTCGTCGCGCTGGCGGCGGCGCTTCTTTTGTACTGGCTCGCCATGTTTGACAAACACCGCCTGGGAAGGGCGGCGGGCGTCGTGTTCCTTTTGGGATACGCCGCGTACTACGTTTATTTGTTCCTTCCCGCGTAAAAGGAGATTTTCGTGAAGCACTTATTTTCCTGCATGAAGGCGTACCGCGTCGAGGCGATCCTGTCGCCTCTTTTCAAGCTGTGCGAAGCGTGCATGGAACTTTTCGTCCCGCTCGTCGTTGCGATGATCGTGGACGTCGGCATTGCGACGGGGGACGTGACGTACATCGTCACCCGTTGTCTCATCCTCGTCGCGTTCGGCGTGGCGGGGCTTGCATTTGCGCTCACCGCACAGTTTTTTGCGGCGAAGGCGGCGGTCGGGGCTTCGGCGGAACTGCGGCGGCGGCTCTTCGATAAACTGCAGTCCCTTTCGTACACGCAGATCGACGACATGGGCACGGCAACGATGATCACGCGCATGACGAGCGACGTCAATCAGGTGCAGGCGGGCGTGAATATGACGCTCCGCCTGCTTCTGCGTTCGCCCATCGTCGTGTTGGGCGCGACGGTCATGGCGTTCGTCGTCGACTGGCAGGCGGCGCTCGTGTTCGTTGCGGTCACGCCGTTGCTGGCGGCGGCGGTCGTGGGCATTATGTGCGCTACCGTTCCCATGTACAGGCGGGTGCAGGGCAGCATGGACGGCGTCTATCTTGCCACGCGCGAAAATCTTGCGGGCGTGCGCGTCATCCGCGCGTTCTGCAAGGAGCAGGACGAAGAGCGCGAATTTGCCGCGCGCAACGCGTCGCTCCGCCGCGAGCAGAAGCGCGCGGGGCGCATTGCCGCGCTCACCAATCCGCTCACCTATACGCTTGTGAGCGTTGCCGCCATCGCGCTCGTCTGGGTGGGGGCGATCCGCGTGGACGGGGGATTTATCCTGCAGGGCGACGTGGTGGCGCTCTACAGTTATCTCTCCATCATCCTTGTGGAACTCGTCAAATTTGCCAATCTGATCTTTACCGCATCCAAGGCGATCTCCTGTGAAAAGCGCATCGAAGCGGTGCTCGAACTGGAGGGGGAGCCCTCCGTGCTCGCCCCCGCCAAGGACGGGTGGTCTGCCGATGCGCCTGCGTTCTCCTTCGAAGACGTCACGTTCGCCTATCACGGCGGCGGTGCGCCTGCCATCCATAATATCACCTTTTCGGCACGTCGCGGCGAGACGGTGGGCATCCTCGGGGGCACCGGCTCGGGAAAGACGACGCTCATCAGTTTGCTGCCCCGCTTCTATCCTGCCAGCCGCGGGACGGTGCGCCTCGGCGGACGCGACGTCAGCGCCATTCCCGCCGGAGAGCTGCGCGAGCGCGTGGGCGTCGTGCCGCAGAAGGCGGTGCTCTTCAAGGGCACCGTCCGTTCCAATCTTTTGTGGGGCAGGGGGGACGCCGCGGACGAAGAACTCATGCGCGCCGCCCGCATCGCGCAGGCGGAGGACGTCATTGCGGCAAAGGGCGGTCTGGACGGCGAGATCGCGCAGGAGGGCCGCAACCTCTCCGGCGGACAGCGTCAGCGGCTGACCATCGCCCGCGCGCTCGTGCGCCGTCCCGAAGTGCTCATCCTTGACGACAGTTCTTCCGCGCTCGACTACGCGACGGACGCGCGCCTCAGAAAGGCGCTCGCTGCACTCGATATGACCGTCATCGTTGTTTCGCAGCGTACGGCTTCCGTGCGGCATGCGGATAAGATCGTCGTTCTGGACGACGGCGGCGTGGCGGGGATCGGCACGCACGACGAATTGATGGAGCGCTGCGAGCTCTATCGCGAGATCGCCGCCTCGCAGGAAAAGGAGGGGACGCTGTGAACAAACGCGAAACATTCAGAGCCATTCTGCGCTACCTGAAGTCCTATGTGCCCCTGCTGTGCATCTCCGTCCTGTGCGCGCTCGTCAACGTGGCGGCGCAGCTCGCCGTTCCCTATTTCGTCGGGCGGGCGATCGATCACGTGATCGCTGCGGGGGATGTGGACTATGCTTCGATCTTCCGCCTGTTCTTTGTCATCGGCGCCTGCATTGCGGCGGCGTTCGTCGCGCAGTATGCCATGAGCCTGATCAACAACCGCGTTGTCTACCATCTGCTCGCCCGCGTCCGCGGCGACGCGTTTTCCAAACTGCAGCGCCTGCCTCTGAAGTTCCTCGACTCCCATCCGTACGGCGAGATCTCCGGCATCGTGCTGACGGACGCCGAACAGTTTGCCGACGGCCTGTTGCTGAGCTTTACGCAGCTCTTTACGGGCGTCGTCACCATTCTCGGCGTGCTGGTCATCCTCTTTGTCCTGCGGTGGGAGATCGCGCTCGTCGTCGTGCTCGTGACGCCGCTCTCCATGTTTGCGGCGCGCTTTATCTCCTCGCACACCTACAGGACGTTCAAGCGGCAGGCGGAAGTGCGCGCGGAGCAGACGGCGTTCATCGACGAAGCGATCGGGAATTTAAAGGTCGTCAAAGCGTATACGCATGAGGACGAAAACGCGGCGTTCTTTGCCCGGCAGAACGAAGAATACCGCAAATGTTCTCTCAAAGCGCTGTTCTACGCGTCTACGCCCAATCCCGTCACAAGATTCGTCAATTCGCTGGTCTATGCGGGCGTCGCGCTGACGGGCGCGATCCTCGCCATTTCCACGGCGGGGACGGCGGCTGCGTTTACGGTGGGCGCGCTCACCACCTGCCTTTCCTATTGCAATCAGTACACCAAGCCGTTCAACGAGATCACCGAAGTGCTGGCGGAATTTCAGAACGCGCTCGCCTGCGCCGGGCGCATCTTCACGCTGGAGCGGGAGGAAGAGCAGCCTTCGGACGAAGGGCTTGCCGATCTCGGGCGCGCAAAGGGCGAAGTTGCGCTCACGGACGTCACGTTTTCCTATCGCCCCGAACAGAAGCTCATCGAACATTTCAACGTCCGCGTGGGCGCGGGCAAGCGCGTTGCCATTGTCGGCCCCACGGGGTGCGGCAAGACGACGGTCATCAACCTTCTGATGCGCTTTTACGACGTGAACGGCGGAAGCGTCGCCGTGGACGGCGTGGACGTGCGCGAAATGACGCGCGCGTCGCTGCGGAAAAATTACGGCATGGTGTTGCAGGAGACGTGGCTCAAGCGCGCCACCGTGCGTGAAAACCTCTGCATGGGGCGTCCCGACTGCACGGAAGAGGAGATGATCGAGGCGGCAAAGGCGGTGCATGCGCACGGCTTTATCCGCCGCCTTCCCAAGGGATACGATACCGTCATCGGCGGAGAAGGATCGCTTTCGGAGGGACAGAAGCAGCTTCTGTGCGTGGCGCGCGTCATGATCTGCCGCCCGCCCATGCTCATCCTCGACGAGGCGACAAGCAATATCGACACGCGCACCGAGCATCTCGTGCAGGATGCGTTTGCGCGGCTCATGGAGGGCAGAACGTGCTTTATCGTCGCGCACAGGCTCTCCACCATCAAAAATGCCGACCTCATTCTCGTGATGAACGCAGGGAAGATCGTCGAACAGGGCACGCACGAACAGCTGCTGGAACAGGGCGGCTTCTATGCACAACTCTACAACGCGCAGTTCTGAACGCGCAGGGGTAAAAAAGAGCGGCTTTGTCCGCTCTTTTTTGCTGCGCCGCGCGCTTTCCGGGGTGACGGCTGAAAGAATTGTTGCTTTTTCTTGGTTTGCAAAGCTTTACATTTCCGGACGGCTGTGCTACAATTTCTGCCATGAGAGGAAAACGGCACTTCAAACGGAGATTGGGCAACGGGCTTCAGATCGTGCTCGTGGGCGCGCTGACGGGAGCGTTTGCGGGCGTCGTCGTCACGCTCTATACCGTCCTTGCATCGATGGCGGAAGATTTTTCGCGCGGGTATTACGATTTTTTCCGTACGCAGCCCGCCTTTCTTCCGCTGCTCTTTCTTGCGCTCCTGCTCGGCGCGGTCGTCGTCGGGGGGATCGTGCGCTTCCTTCCCTATATCCGCGGAAGCGGCATTCCGCAGACGGAAGGGGAGATGCGCGGGCTGATGCGCTTTTCCTGGTACCGTTCGCTCACGGGCATGTTCGCGGCGAGCCTTCTGTGCATTTTTCTGGGGCTCTCCGCCGGCTCGGAGGGACCGAGCATCCTCATCGGCGGCAGCGCGGGCGCGGGCACGAGCGACATGCTCCGCCGCAGCGCGCTCATACGCCGCTATCAGATCACGGGCGGCGCCTGCGCGGGACTTGCGGTCGCCTTCAATGCGCCGCTCACGGGCATGGCGTTCGCCTTTGAAGAGGGACAGAAGCGCTTTACGCCCGAGGTGTTCGTCTGTGCCTTTACGTCCGTTGCGGTCGCCGTGCTCATCCGCAACGCGCTCTACGCGGCGTTCGGATTGCCTGTCGGCGCCTATTTTACCACCTTTTCCTTTGCGCAGGCGGACATGCTCGCGCCCGCGTTCTATGGATACGTGCTCTTGTCCGCCGTGATCGTCGCGCTTGCGGGGGTGGGATTTTACTTTTTGCTGTTTGCGGCAAAGAAGCTGTTCGGAAAGATCGCGTTCCGGAAGGGAACGGGCAAGTTTGTGATCCCCTTTCTGCTGGCGGGCGCGGCGGGACTTGTGACGGCGAATGTCATGGGCGGCGGACACGCCTTTATCGCTTCGCTCGGGAGCGGTGCGGACGGCGTGGAACGCGTCTTTTCTTCGCCGCTGTGGGCGACGCTGCTCATCGTCGTCCTGTTAAAACTGCTTGTCACGGTGTGCAACATGGGCGCAGGCGTGCCGTGCGGCGCGTTCATTCCCATGCTTGCGATCGGCGCGGGGCTGGGCGCGCTCATGAGCCTTCTTGCGCAGGCAATGGGCATGCCTGCGGCGGATTCGGATGCGCTCATCGTCATCTGCATGGCGGTGTTTTTTGCGACGGTCGTGCGCGCGCCCATTACGGGAGCGCTCATGACGCTCGAACTCACCTGGGATTTCGCCTTTCTGCTGCCCGCGCTCATCGGCGTGGCGGCGGGGTATCTGATCGGCGACGTCTTCCGCATCAAGCCCGTCTATGACCGGCTGCTCGACGAGATGCTGGAAGAGGGCGGAGCGGAACGGGTGAAGCCGTTTGCGGCGCGCTATCTCGTGGCGGCGGACAGCCTTGCCGCGGGACGGACGCTGCGCGACGTGCTGTTTCCCGCCGATGCCCGCGCCACGCGCGTTGAACGGGGCGAAAAGCGCTTCATTCCCGACGGGAACACGGTGCTGCTTGCGGGCGACGTGGTCACGGTCGAAGGGGAACTGCGCGAGGACAGCGACGCGCCGCAGCAGCTTGCGGAGACGATCGGTCCCCCCATGGAGGAATAAAAAAGCAAAAAACGGCGGAATGTTCCGCCGTTTTTGCGTATAATGCGCCCGTTTTGCGCCCATAATAGCGGTGTGTAAGGGAGGAGTAAGCATGGACTTTACCAAGACGCAGACCTTTCACAATCTTGCAAGAGGATTTGCGGGAGAGTGTCAGGCGGGAATGCGGTACCAACTTACGGCAAAAGCTGCGATGAAGCAGGGCTACGAGGTCCTTGCGGACACCGTCCGTACGATCGCAAAGAATGAGACCAATCATGCGAAAGTTTTCTTTGAAGCGCTTTTAAAGCATGCGGGAAGCTGCGACGACGTTCATATCGACGCGCACTATCCGTTCCATGCGGGGACGCTCGAAGACAACCTTCGGTTTGCGGCGCAGGACGAGGAGTCGGAAGCGGAAGATTTATATCCGACGTTCGCAAAGATCGCGCGGGAAGAGGGGTTTGCGCAAATCGCGCTCAAATTCGAACAGATCGCCAGGGTGGAAAGCCATCATCGGATCATCTTCAACTATCTGTTTGAGGCGTTCAAGGACGGCTCCCTCTATGCCGCGGACAGACCGATGCTGTGGGTTTGCAGCGAGTGCGGGTACATGCATACCTCCAAAGAGGCGTGGAATATCTGCCCTCTGTGCGGTGCGTCGCAGGGAGAAGTGGAGCTGCATCTTCCCTTCGCAAAGGACAGCATCTGAAGGGGAGACCTTTCGGATTGGTTTGACAGGAGGAAAAATATGAAGAAGGCAAACAACAAGGCGTCGAACAACAATGTGAAGAACGCGAAGAACGCTCAGAATGCGCAGAATGGTCAGAACGGTAGAAACTGCGGCAAGCAGTCGCCCGAAAACTGTGACTGACGCAAAGAAGAGAGGCGCGCTCAGAAAGGGCGCGGACATGCGCTCGGAAGACGACGTGCTGGGCAGCTATACGGGGATCAATTCCGATCCGTATGAAAAGCCTGTCCAGGATGCGGACGACCTCTGAGCGGACGGGGCGGGAGTTTCTCCCGCCCTTATTTTTTGCGCATACGGGAAGTTTTTTGCTGCGGCGTTTGTAAATTACGGAAAAATATGGTATAATAAAACAGTGGCAATTGTTCAATGGTGAAAATTCACCGCTCTTTCACGCCGCGCACATGCGCCGATGCAGGTTTGTTGCATACAATGGCGGAGAGAAAGACCGAAAAAAGGGGACTCTATGAAAAAGATATTCAAGGGCGCCGCATGCCTGCTGCTTGCGGGCGTTACGGCGGCATCGCTTGCCGCGTGCAGTCTGTTTTCTGGCTCGTTCGCGGACGCGAATTTTCCGTCCGACGTGGCGGCGGGCGAGGGAACGTACGGTTCTCCCGAAAACTGGCTCGCCGCGCAGGATACGCCCTCTACTTACGAGCGCCGTCTGTATGAGGAGGCAGTCGATAACGGGACGTTTAAAGGGACGTATTACGAGTTTCTTGCAAGTCTCGGACTCTCTTCCGAGGACGATACCGCCGCGATCAACCGCGCGCTGTGCAGCGTCGTTGAAATCGCCGTAACGTACGGGAATACGCTTTCGGCGGGGACGGGCGTCATTTATCAGCTGGACCGGGAGACGGGAGAAGCGGAGATCGTCACCAATTATCACGTCGTCGCCCATGCTGTCTCTTATACACATCTCCGAGCCCACGAGACTAGCGCTCATCTCG
>URHP01000066.1 GCA_900547645.1 uncultured Eubacteriales bacterium | reverse complement strand
ATCTGGTCATTTCCACGGGCGGCGGGCTGGTACTCAAACCCGAAAACAGCGAACTGCTCAAAAAGAACGGGCGCATCTTCTTCATGCGTGCGGGGTTTGAAACGCTGTTGAAGCGCGTGCGCGCCGACGAGACGCGCCCCCTTCTCAAGAATACGGGCAAGACGGCGGAGACGCTGGGGCGGCTTCTCGAAGAGCGCACGCCCGTCTACGAGCATGTGGCGGATTATATCGTGGATACGGACGGCAGGTCGGTCGAGGAAGTGGCGGACGAGATCATCTCGCTCATGGAGCGGGAGCAGGCCGCCCCTCCCGCAGACGGGGAGCAGGCATGAAAGCGCTTATCAGCGGCGGAACGCGCGGCATCGGGCTTGCCTGCTGCCGCCTTTTTTGCCGCATGGGGTACGAAGTCGCCGCGCTGTATTCGCGCGACGAAGAGGCGGCGGAACGCGCGCGCCGGGAATTGCCCGCCGTCCGTTTTCTGCGCGCCGACGTTGCGGACGAGGAGGCGGTCAGACGGGCGGTTGCCGCGTTTTCCGCGCCCGACGTCCTTGTGAATAACGCGGGCATCGATCTTTGGAAGCAGGTGCAGGATACGGATTATGCCGCGTGGAAGCGGGTGATGGACGTCAACGCGGGCGGGGCGTTTCTGCTCACCAAGCACGTTGTGCCCGGGATGCTCTCCCGCGGGGGCGCGATCGTCAATGTCTCCTCCGTGTGGGGGGTGACGGGCGGCAGCTGCGAAAGCGCCTATTCCGCTTCCAAGGGGGCGCTGATCGCCTTTACCAAGGCGCTCTCCCGCGAGCTTGCGCCCGCGATCCGCGTCAATGCCGTAGCGCCCGGGGCGATCGATACCGCCATGAATGCGGGCTATACGTCCGGGGAGCGGCGCGAGATCGAGGAGCGCATCCCGCTGGGGCGCTTCGGCACGCCCGAAGAGGTCGCCGAAGCGGTGTATTTCCTTGCAACGGCGCGCTATGTCACGGGACAGGTGCTGGGCGTGGACGGCGGCGGGCTGTAAATCGGTCGGTTCCGGAAAGAAAAATAAATTGCGAAGGCAAGGGTTGGTTTTTGAAAACCTATTGACGAATGCATCGGCTCATGATAGAATTTCATTGTAAAGGAATGATCGGAGCAGAAAAGCATATTGTAATCAAATGGCAATAGGGGGTTAAGGTTTGAAAAAATATACCTTGTTGGATATCTATAAAATCAATTTAAAAGGTCTTGTAGTGACTGCACTCATTGGTGTTCCTGTCATGCTTATTTTTGGAATAGTGGTATTAGTAAATTATCCGTTTATTTGGTGGGTTGGTTTGATATTATTTGGAATAGCAGGTCTTGTGGCATTCGTCAGTATTTTGGTGGGGAAGTCTTTGAAGAAAAGAATCAAAGCGATCGAAGAGGATGAAAAAAACAGGCGCAACGGGGCGGATATGTGAAGTTGTGCCTTAAATGCGCAAAGAAATTCGGTGAGACCGAGAAGCGGAAAGACCTGCCACGATGCGGCAGGTCTTAAAATTTTTTTGAAATTTTTGCCGCAAAACAAGGAGTTTTTCTTTTTTTTGCGAAATAAACAAATGATGAACGAACTCACGTTAAAGGAAAAGACCTACGAAAAGGAACGCGCCTTCCTTTCGCCCTATGCAACGCGCTCGTACGAGAGCCGCGGCAGGCTGCATGACGAACCCGCCTGCCCCATGCGTACCGACTTTCAGCGCGACAGGGACCGCATCATCTATTCCAAGGCGTTCCTGCGCCTGAAGAACAAGACGCAGGTCTTTTTTGCGCCCGACGGCGACCACTATATGTCGCGGCTGACGCACACGCTGGACGTCTCGCAGATCGCGCGTTCGGTCGCGCGCTGTCTTTCGCTCAACGAAGACCTTGCCGAGGCGATCGCGCTGGGGCACGACCTCGGGCATACGCCCTTCGGTCACGTCGGCGAGCGCGTGCTCGCTTCGCTCAATCCCGCGGGTTTCCGCCACAGCGAGCAGTCTCTCCGCGTGGTGGACGAGCTGGAAAAGGACGGAAAGGGGCTCAATCTCACCTTCGAGGTGCGCGACGGCATCGTCAACCACACCAAGAGCGGGCATCCCGCAACGCCGGAGGGCGCGGCGGTCTCGCTCGCCGACCGCATTGCATACATAAACCATGACATCGAGGACGCCGTCCGCGCGGGCATCATCACGGAAGAGGAACTCCCCGCCGAGAGCGTGCGCATCTTCGGGCGGGATACGTCGGCGCGCATCAATACCTGCGTGATGGATATTTACGAGACGTCTGCGGGAAAACCGTACGTCAGAATGTCCGAAGAAAAGGGCAGGGCGCTGGACGATCTCAGGGCGTTTATGTTCGAACACGTCTACGAGCATGCCAACCGGCTCATTCAGGAGAGCGCGGAACGGATGCTGCGGTCGCTGTACGGGTATTTCGAGGAGCGCCCCGGGGAGCTCCCCGAACTCTACCGCAAAACGGCGGAGAGCGACGTTCCGCGGGCGATCTGCGACTATCTCTCCTCCATGACCGACCGCTATGCCATCGGACTGTTCAAAAAACTGTTCGTGCCGAGAGAGGGCAGCGTATGAACAAAGAAAATTTTACCGACTTCGTACGCGTTCTCAAAGAGAAGAACGACATTGTGGAAGTCATCGGAAGTTATATAAAATTGGAGCGTCGTGGCTATAACTATTGGGCATGCTGTCCGTTTCATCCGGACAAGTCACCCTCTTTTTCCATCAACGCGGCGGACAAGTACTATCATTGCTTCGGCTGCGGCGCTTCCGGGGACGTCATCGGATTTGTCAAAAATTATGAGAACGTCGATTTCATGCAGGCGGTGCAGATCCTTGCGGCGCGTGCGAAACTCGAAGTTCCCGCCTATGACGACCGCACGGCGGAGGAGGCGGCGGCAAAGAAGAAAAAGCGGGACAGGCTTGCCGCGCTCATGAAGGATGCCGCGCGCTTCTACTTCGGAAACCTCTATTCGGGCAGGGCGGAAGCGCACCTCGCCTATCTGCAGAACCGCGGCGTATCGCCTTCCACGGCGCGCAGGTTCGGCATCGGCGCGTCGCTGGACTACACTTCGCTCCCGTCCCATCTGCGCGCGCAGGGCTATACGCCCGAGGAGTGCGCCGAAAGCGGCGCATGCACGCTGACGGACGACGGACGGCTCATCGACGCGGAGGGCGAACGGCTCATCATTCCCATCATCAACCATATGGACGAGGTGGTCGCTTTCGGCGGAAGACTGCTGAAAAAGAGCGACCGCGCCAAGTATAAGAACACGCGCGAGACGCTGCTCTTCAATAAGAGCCGCACGCTGTACAATCTCAATCTCGTCAAAAAGGAAAAGCGTGCGGGCGGACTTTCCTCCGTGATCCTTGTGGAGGGGTACATGGACGCGATCTCCCTGTATGAAGCGGGCTTTCACGGCGTTGCGGCGAGCATGGGCACTTCGCTCACCAAGGAGCAGGCGCGCCTGCTGCACCGGTACACGGAGAACGTGTTCATCAGCTACGACGGCGACTTTGCGGGGCAGAAGGCGAACCTGCGCGGGCTGGATATTCTCATGCAGGAAGGGCTGCGGGTACGCGTGGTGCCGCTGCCAGAGGGGCTGGATCCCGACGACGTCATCCGCCGGCAGGGAGCGGAAGGGTACCGCGCCTGCCTCGATCAGGCGATGCCGCTCATCGATTTCCGCCTTCTGGCGGCGAAGCGCAAGTACGATCTGACAAAGACGGACGAAAAGCGCGATTACGTTGCCGAAGCGCTCACCGTCGTGCGGGACGCCGGAAGCGCGACCGAGCGCGAGGAACTGCTGCGGCGCATTTCCGCCGAAACGGGCGTGAGCGTCGCTTCCCTTGCGCGGGACTTCGAGAATGTTCCCAAGGCGCCCGCATCCGAGGCGCCGCAGCCCGCGCCCCTCAAAGAGGACGACGCGGGGCTGGAAAAGAAGGCGGCGCGCTTTGTGCTGGCGGCGTGTCTTCTGGACAAGCCCTATGCGCGCGGGTGCGATCTTTCGTCGATCACCTTTCCCGATCCCGTCCATGCGACGGTGGCGGGGTACGTGCTGGGCGAACGCAGGAACGGCGCGGTGCGCGCGAGCGGCATCTTCGATCTGCTGCCCGCCGACGGCGAACTCGCCGAGATCCTCGATCTCGACTACGGGGACAATCTGGAATCGCAAGCGGCAGAAAAATATTTCGCGGACTGCGTGGCGGCGCTGCGGCGCCGTCCGCTGACGGAAAAGATCGCCGCGGCGCGGGCGGAATACGACCGCGCGCAGACGGCGGAAGAAAAACGCGCGGCGCTTGTCCGCATCAATGAATACACCAAAGAACTGAAAAACCTGTCGGCAGGAGGAAAGGTATGAATATAACCGATGAAAAACTCAATGAGCTGATCGCCAAGATCGCTTCCGATTACAAGATGAAGGGAAGCATTTCGACGAATGATCTCTATGACGCGTTGGAAAAGTACGATCTCAATCCGCAGCAGATCGAGCAGGTCTATAAGTCCCTGCCAGAAATGGGCGTCTCCATCTTCGACGAGGAAGAGCGTGAAAAGGAGCTGTTCGAGCAGGCGCTCTCCGACATCGGGCTGGACGATCCCGTCAAAATGTATCTGAAGGACATCGGCAGAGTCCCGCTGCTTTCCAGCGACGACGAGATCGAACTTGCCAAAAAGATGCAGGAGGGGGACGAGGAGGCAAAGCGCCGCCTTTCGGAGGCGAATCTGCGCCTTGTCGTCTCCATTGCAAAGCGGTATGTCGGGCGCGGTATGCTCTTTCTCGACCTCATCCAGGAGGGAAATCTCGGGCTGATGAAGGCGGTGGAGAAATTCGACTATCAGAAGGGCTTCAAGTTTTCCACGTATGCGACGTGGTGGATCCGTCAGTCCATCACCCGCGCGATCGCCGATCAGGCGCGCACCATCCGCATCCCCGTGCACATGGTGGAGACCATCAACAAGCTCACCCGCGTCTCGCGCATGCTGCTGCAGGAAAACGGCAGGGAGCCTTCGCCCGAGGAGATCGCCGAAGCGATGGGCGTGGAGGTCTCCAAGGTGCGCGAGATCCAGAAGATCGCGCAGGATCCCGTCTCCCTCGAGACGCCCATCGGCGAAGAGGAAGACTCCCATCTGGGCGACTTCATCGAGGACGACAAGACGCAGACGCCCGGCGATTCCGTCGCCTTCATCATGCTCAAGGAACAGCTCCTCGGCGTGCTCGATACGCTCACCCCGCGCGAGGAGAAGGTGCTTCGCCTCCGGTACGGCATTGACGACGGCAAACCCCGCACGCTGGAAGAAGTGGGCAGGGAATTCAACGTCACGCGCGAGCGCATCCGCCAGATCGAAGCCAAGGCGCTGAGAAAGCTCCGCCATCCCAGCCGCAGCAAGAAACTGAAGGACTTTCTCGACTGATGACGGGACGGCTTGCTGCCATCTGCGCGCATATCCCGCCTTCCAAGGTGTTCGCGGACATCGGATGCGATCACGGCTACTGCACCAGGTACGCGCTCGATCACGGGCTGTGCGAGCGCGCGTATCTGAGCGACGTGAGCGCGGCGTGCCTTCATAAGGCGGAGACGCTGCTCTCCGCGGAAATCGCCGCGGGCAGGTGCTTTGCCGTCTGCGCGGACGGGCTGGAAGGGCTCCCCGAACCGCCCGACTGCGTGCTGTGCGCGGGGCTCGGGGGCGAAGAGATCGTGCGTATTTTTTCGGGGCGGGAGCTGCCGGAGGTGTTCGTGCTTCAGCCCATGAAGAATACGGAAAAGGTGCGCCGCTTTCTGATCGGACGCGGCGCGCACCTAGATTTTGACGCGACGTTTTCGGACGGCGGAAAATGTTACGACCTGATCGCCGGAAGGGGCGCGGGGGGCGATTCGTATTCGGAGTTCGAATACCGCTACGGGCGGGACAACCTCAAAACGCCCGGGCATGCCTTTCTCGCCAAGATCAGGAGGAGCGCCGCCACCGCCCGCCATGCGCTGCGCGGCGCGAAAGAGACGGGGCAGCGGGAACGGCTGCTGGCAAAACTGCACGAACTGGAGGGGATCGCCGATGCGATTGAAGAATATTTATGATGCGGCGGACGCGCTTGCGCCCTTTGCGCTGAGCCGCGAATACTGCGATACATACGGAATGCACGACAACAGCGGGATCATTCTCGACTGTGGCGGGGAAGTGACGGGGGTTCTGTGTTCGCTCGATCTCTCGCCGCGCGCCGTGGAGGAGGCGAAGCGGACGGGGTGCAACGTCATTTTTACGCACCATCCCGCCATCTTCTATCCCGTCAGCGCGCTGCGCTGCGGCGAGCCCGTGACGGAGTGCGCCAAGGCGGGGATCTCCGTGATTTCCGCCCATCTTAACCTCGACTGCGCGCGGGGCGGTATCGACGAAGAGCTGATGCTCGGTCTGGGCGGCAGCGGCGGCAAGCTCATGCACACGCTCTCGGACGGCGGCTACGGGCGCGTATACGCAGTGCGCGAAGAGCCGCTTTTCGCGTTTACGGAGCGCGTGAAGGCGCGCTTTTCGACGGAGCGCGTCGTCGGATACGGCGACCGTCCCGTTTTGCGCGTCGCAAGTTTCTGCGGCGCGGGCATGGACGAAAGCTCCGTTTCGTTCGCCGTTGCGGAGGGGGCGGACACCTTCGTCTCTTCGGACGGCAAACATCATCTGGTCGCCGAACTCGTCGGGCGGGGCGTCAACGTCGTCCTGCTCACACACTATGCAGCGGAAAATTACGGGTTCTGCCGCTTTGCGCAGAATCTGAAAAATAAATTAAACGGAACGCCTGTCCGCGTATTTACGGACGAGCGTCTTCTGTGATAAGGAGTCAGATATGTCGGTTTTAAGCGAACTTTTGGAGTATCAGAACGTCGATGCGCAGCTGCGCAAGATCGAGCAGGAAGTCTCTGCAAGCGAAGAACAGAAAAAATTTGCGCAGGCAAATAAATTCATGAAATCCGCGCCCGAACGCTTCGAGGCGCAGGACAAGCGCGCCGTCGAGCTTGCGGCGCTCCGCGACGATCTCGTGCGCCGCGCGGAGGACATTTCCAGGCAGATCGCGGAATATTCGGAATTGGACGAGATGGTCGAAGAGGGGGGCGACGTGTCGTTCTACAAAAAGAACGCGCAGGCGCTGCTCGACCGTCTGCGCGCGCTGAAAGGCGAGATGCAGAAGCTCAACGCGGACATTGCGGCGACCGTCGAAGAGTACGAGCGCTTCAAAAAGCAGGGCGCCGCCATGCAGAAGCAGTACAAGGAGTACAAGGCGAAGCGCGACGAGCTTGTGAACGCCCGCAAGGACGAGGTGAACGCTCTGCGCACCCGTCTTACGGAGATCGGCAAAAAGATCCCCGCGGAGACGCTCGCCAAATATCAGCAGAAGCGCAAGGAAAACATCTTCCCCATCATCGCGCCGCTCAACGGAAACATGTGCATCTGCGGCATGGATTTCCCGCTTGCCCTGCAGGAACGGCTCGCGGGCGGAAACGTTGTGGAGTGCGAACACTGCCGCCGCTTTGTCTACAAGAAGTAAATTTTTTGAAAGAGGTGACGCTCCGTCTGACGCGGCGCATAAGATAGGAGTATGCAAACTCCTGTCGCCGTGGTGTCGCTCGGCTGTATCAGAAAGAACGTCCGCGCCCTTGCGCGGCGGGCGCGCGTCCCCGTCATCGCCGTCGTAAAGGATGACGCTTACGGGCATGGCGCGGAGCGCGTCGCGCATGCGATCGCGGACATGGTGGGCATGTTTGCCGTTGCAACGGTGGACGAAGGCGCCCGTCTCGTCGCCGCGGGCGTCGGGCGGGACGTGCTCGTCCTGACGCCGCCGCTCTGCCGGGAGGAGGCGCTGCGCGCAAAGTATTACGGGC
>URHP01000065.1 GCA_900547645.1 uncultured Eubacteriales bacterium | reverse complement strand
GCTCGGAGATGTGTATAAGAGACAGACCAATAGACGATCGTGACCTTCATATGATACCTCCTGATTTCAGCCCACGCCGAAGATCTGCGCGAGCGATTTACCGCTGTCCATCATGCGGCAGATGCATTCGGAGCACCTGCGCCAGCGCTCCGCCGTCTTGACCGCGTCGCCGCCGTCCCCATACGTCTTCCAGCATCCGCACGGCCGTCCGCCGCGCGGATCGGCGATGAAGCCGCGCACGTCGCACAGAGGATACCCGAGAAACACCCCCACCTCGTGCGGGAACGCCTCCCCCGCCATGCGCTCTTTGAGAAGCGCGACCGCTTCCCCCGCCGTTGCGTAAGCATAGCCGCGCTCCGCAAGAAAAGCGCGGATCTCCCGCGAGAGCAAAAGCTGCTCCAGCCGCTTTGCGTGATAGACGCACACGAGCACGCGGTCGCCGCATTCACGCATGATCTCGAAAGAAACCCCTTTGCGGGAAAAGCTGCGCCTAATACGCGCGAGCGTCGCCTTTCCGCGCTTGCGCACCGAAACAAGGCTTGCGGGCTTGATCCCCGCAAACGTGACGCCGCACGTCCTGCCGATGGCATATTCCGTCTCGCTCAATGCCGTCTCCTTTTTTAGTTCGCATATGCGAACATATGGAGGAAATTTAAGTTCGCATTTGCGAACTTCACGGTTTATTATACAGCGCTTGCCGCAATTTGTCAACGGTTTTCGGCAAAAAATTCAGCCGAATGCGACGTCAAGCGCCATCATGACGGCAAATCCCACCATGACGCCCCATGCGCCGAGGTGCGGATGCTCTTCCGACTTCGCATCCGGAATGAGGTCTTCGGCGACCACAAAGATCATTGCCCCCGCGGCGAAGGATAAGAGCCACGGCTGCGCCGCAACGAGATACGCTGCCAAAAAATAGCCGACCGCGGCAAAGAGCGGCTCGACCGCGCCCGAAAGCGCACCCAGCACAAACGCCTTCCGCCTGCTGCCTGCCGCCGCCTTCATGGGGAGCGCGACCGCAGCACCCTCCGGAAAATTCTGAATGCCGATCCCGACGGCGAGCATGAGCGCCGCAAGAAACGCCGCCTGCGTTCCCTCCGTTGCCGCCGCCCCGAAGGCAAGCCCCACAGCCAGCCCTTCGGGAATGTTGTGGATGGTGATCGCAAGGAAGAGCCGCGCAGGCTTGGCAAGCGCAACGCGCGGTCCTTCCTCCTCATTCGTCCCGTAATGCAGGTGAGGAATAAGTTTGTCAAGCAGCACAAGGAACACCCCTCCCGCAAGAAATCCGACAACGGCGGGCACAAAGTTCCATCTCCCCCATCCTTCCGCTTGCTCAACGGCGGGCAGAAGCAGCGAAAACACGCTTGCCGCCACCATGACGCCCGAAGCAAATCCCAAGAAAAGCGTATTGATTTCAGACGATACGTCACGTTTAAAAAAGAACACAAGCGCCGCGCCGAGCGCGTTCATCACAAAGATGATGCAAAAGCCCAGCGCAAGCATGGCGGCGTTGCTCATATACCCCTCCCGTACAAAGTATCGCCCGGAGCGCCGCCTTCTATAACTTCCATTCGCCGCTCCCTTCCTGCAGGGCGCGCATCTTTGCGTACAGTCCGCCCTGCTGCTCCAGCTCGGCGGGCGCGCCCTGTTCGGCGACGACGCCGTCCTTCAGAAGCACCAGTTTATCCGCGCCCGCGACCGTACGCATGCGGTGCGCGATGATGAGCACCGTCTTGTTCTGCACGAGCCGCGAAATCGCCCGTTGGATGAGCGTCTCGTTCTCCGCATCGAGGGATGCAGTCGCTTCATCGAGCAGAATGACGGGCGCATCCTTCAGCAGGGCGCGGGCAATGGAGATGCGCTGCCGTTCCCCGCCCGAAAGCGCGGAGCCGTTTTCTCCGATCGCCGTTTGATAGCCGTCGGGAAGCCGCTGCACGAATTCATCGCACTGCGCCTCCCGCGCGGCGCAAAGCACCTCTTCATCCGTCGCATCCTTCCTGCCCACGCGGATGTTCTCCATCACGGTATTATCAAAGAGCGTGACGTCCTGAAAGACGATGGCGTACGCCGAAAGAAGCGTCTCGGGATCGACGGAAGAAACGTCCACGCCGCCCAGCGTGATCGTCCCGGCGCCGACATCCCAGAAGCGCGCCGCGAGCTTTGCCGCCGTGGACTTGCCGCCTCCCGAAGGGCCGATGAGCGCCGTCACCTCCCCCTGGCGCGCGGTAAAAGAGACGTCTTTCAGAACCGTCTCTCCCGCCTGATAGGCAAAGCCGACATGGTCAAAACGGATGTCGTACCCATCCGGAGAGAACTGCGACGCACCCGTCTGCGCCGGATAATCGGCGATCTCGTTCATGCGATCAATGTTGATCTGCGTGGAATTGATCGCCGCAAGATTCTGCAGGCTGAGCGTCAGCGGATCGTACAGCCGCGAGACGACCATGAGATAGAGAAAGAACGTGAGGGGTTCCAGCGAACCGGCGGCAAGCAGGATCCCGCCCACAAGCGCGACTGTGGCAATGCCGAATTTCAGGATCATCTGCGCGGGCACGACGAACATCGCCAGACCGAGCTCGCTCCTGATCTGTCGGCTTTCCGCATGCACGATCTTGCGATCCAGCCCGGCAAGATAGTCCTCTTCCGCATTGCAGGCACGCAGGTCGCGCGCCGATTCGATGCACTCCTGAATGCCGTCCGCAAGCGTGAGCTTTGCGGCATTCTGCTTGCGCGTGAAGGTGTTCTGCACCCGCTTGGAACATCCGACGACGGCAAGCGAGACGGGCAGCACCCACAGCGCGGCGAGCGCCAAGCGCCAGTCGAAGACCAGCAGCACAACGGAAATGATAACCGTTGAGACGACAGAGCCGAAAAATTCGGGGATCCAATGCGAAAAGGACTGCTCGAGCAGCGTACAATCCGCCATAATGGTGGTCGTCAGATCGGACAAATCCTTTTTGCCGAAGAAGGAGAGCGGAAGTTTGCGCAGCTTTTCCGCAAGCGCGATACGGCGCGCCGCCGATTCCCGATACGTTGCGAAATAGGTGGCATTGTACTGAAGACAGGTCGTCAGCGCGATGAGCGCGAGCGCAGCCGCCACCCCCACGCCGTACACCCAATAGTGACCGACGGGAATGCCGCCCGCCAGCAGATCGCGCACCAGAAGATACAACAGTCCCGCGGGCAGCATGAGCGAGAAATTGAACAGCGTGCACGCTGCCGTCGCCTTGATAAGATCCTTAGCTCCCTGCCGCGAGAGCGCATAGCGCCGCATGAGTTTTTCAATCATAAGTCACCTCCCACTTTCCAGGAAACGGACGCCTGATATTCCTTCCACATGGCAGCGTATATTCCGCCCTGTTCCACAAGTCCGTCGTGCGTCCCCTCCTCAGCGACCGCACCATCCTTGAGAACGTAGATGCGGTCGGCATTCCGGACCGTGGTCAGCCTGTGCGCGATCATAAGCACCGTTTTCCCCTTGGCAAGCCGCTCGAAGGCGCGCTGCACAAGATATTCGTTTTCGGGATCCGCGAACGCGGTCGCCTCGTCAAGCACCACGACGGGCGCATCCTTTAAAATGACGCGTGCGATCGCGATGCGCTGCCGCTCCCCGCCCGAAAGGAACACGCCCTTGCTGCCGATGACGGTATCCATACCCTGCGGAAGCTTGCTCAGGATATCGTCGCACTGCGCCGCATGGAGTGCGGCGGCGACCTCCTCGCGCGAGGCGGACGGTCTGCCCATGCGCACGTTCTCAAATACGGAGGTCTTGAGCAGGACGCTGTCCTGAAAGACGCAGGCGACCGTATCGGCAAGCGTCCGTTTGCCGATCCTGCGCACATCGACGCCGCCCACTTTCACGGCTCCCCCCGTTACGTCCCAGAAGCGGGCGACCAGAGACGCCGCCGTGGTCTTTCCGCCGCCGGAAGGCCCGACAAGCGCCACCGTCTGTCCCGGAGCGACGCGCAGGTTCACCCCGTGCAGGGCGTCCGTCCCGGCGCCCGGATAGCGGAAGGAGACGTCCTCAAACGCCACAGAGCCGTCCGCGGGAAGCGCGGGAGCGTCCGGTTCCGGAAGCGGCTGCGCATCGAGCACAAGATGGATCCTGTCGAGTGCGTCCGACACGATCATCGTGTTTTCACTCATATACATGACCTTGTTGAGCGTCACCGCAAGAACAGGTGTGAACACGATGTAAAAGAGCAGATTCAGCAGAAAAATCGGATCGGTCGCGCCCCGCCCCGTGACGATCAGCGCTGCGGCTATGAGCACGGCAAATACGGCATTGATGAGCGTGGTAAATGCGATCATGGGCGCGCGCAGCTGTTTGGTGTAAGCGATCGTCCAGCGGCTGTAGCTGTCGATCTGCCCCTTGAAGCGCTTGAAGGAAAACACCGTCTGCCCGAACGTCTTGACGACGGGAATGCCGCGGACATACTCCACCGCCTCATTGTTCATGGCGTCGAGCGCATTCTGATACTGCCGCATGCTCTCCGCCATCCGTTTGCCCGTCATGCGCGCCATGACAAGAAAGGCAAGCACGGTGGGAACCAGACTTAACAGCCCCAGCATCCAGTCGAACGCAAACAGCAGGACGAGCATGCCGACGGGCGTGATCACGGCGCCCGCCATATCGGGCAGCTGGTGCGCGAGATAGGTCTCCGTTGCGCCGCTCGATTCGTTGATGATACGGCGGATACGTCCGCTGCCGAAATGCGCCGTAAATCCCGAGGGTAGACGCACCACCCGTCCGAGCGCCGCACGGCGGATGTTGCTCGCGATACGGAACGCCGAGAGATGCGAACACATGAGCGCGCCGAAATAGACCACCATGGAGAGCGCCGCAAACAAGAGCGCCATCCAGCCGTAACGGGCAAGGTTCGCCGCCTGCGAAAAATTGCCGTCCGCCTCCACCACATCGCGGATGATGAACCAGACGCAGACGAACGGCACGAGCGCAAGAAGCGCACTTGCCGCTGACAGGATCCATGACGCATATGTAAGAAACCTGTACTTTCCCGCAAACCCCATGAGTTCGGAAAAGCTCTTTCTCTTGCGGGGCCTTTCCCCCGCTTCCGAAGCCTGCATATATCCTCCTTTTTTAAGTTCGCATATGCGAACTTATGCGCCAAAAAGAAGGGGAGAGCGAATCTCCCCGCAATCAGAACCCGAACAATTTATCCCAACCCGCGTTGAAAAATACCTGCAGCTGCCCGATATAGGCGGTCGCGTCCTCTTTGGACAGATCATGCATGACGACCTCGAACATGCCGTTGAGCATCGCGCTTGCCATCATATGGGCGAAATCCTTGCGGATCTCGGGTACGGTATAACCGAGTGAACGCAGCACCTCGATATAGCGGAAGGTGTGGCGCGTTTCCACATCGATCATGCGGTCGATGAAAAATTCATAATCCGATCCGTTGCTGCGGAACAGAACTAGTTTGAACGCGTCGAAATTATCGTAGATGAGATCCACCATATGCCGCACTTTGTCGGTAACATACGCGTGCATGCCGGTCGCCTGTTCTTGCTCCGGGAGCCGCGCAAAGTCCTCCTGCACGCGCAGGAAATAATTATAGAGCGCATCGGCAGCCCCCTGCGTCAATTCACGGAAAAGTTCCGCTTTGTCGGCAAACCGGCTGTACAGCATGCCCGTCGTAAAACCCGCGCATTCCGCGATCGTACGCATGGAGGCGTCCGCAAACCCCTTTTCCATGAATTCCGCCTTTGCCGCAGCAAGGATCTTTTCCCGCGCGCCGTCGTCCTTTTCCCGCATAAATCACCCAATTTATTTTATAACACTGTTATTATAACGCCGTTATCTAATTTTGTCAATCATTTGAACGCATAAAATCCGCCGTTTGACCAAAAACATGAAAGAACGGTGAAAGATTGATCTGAACACGGAAAAAATCACCCGCAAGCGTTTTGAACGGCAGCAAACCGGATTATATATAGTTATCATTTGATAATCATAAAAGGAGGTCGCTATGAACGACAACAAAGACGCCGAACGCGCCCTTTCGCTGATCTTCCGCTTCAAGGACTGCATGCGCAGATACAAGGCGCAGACGGAAGACAGAGGAAAGAAATTCGTCATTCTGGGCAGTCTGCGGGAGTACGAAGCGCGCAACGGACGCCCCGTGACGGTCTCGGAGATCGCGCGCATTTCGGGGCTGGCAATGCCCAACGTCAGCAGACTGCTCAAACCCTTCGAAAAAGAGGGACTCATTCAGAGGAAGCGGTCGGGCAGGACGGTGAGCGTCATCCTGACGCCCGAAGGAGACGCCGCGCTCGCGGCGCAGCGGGATCTGTTCGAACAGGACATTGCCTCTGCGCTGGGGATGCTCGGCGAAGAGGAACGGAGCCGTTACCTTGCCTGCAGCGAAAAGATCCTTTCGTTCTTTGAAAGCAAACTCGAAAATCTGACCGCAGGAGAAACCGGATGCTGAAACTTTATAAAAATCTGAAGGCAAAGGATTGGGCGCTCGTCATCCTCATCATCGGGATCACCGTCGCGCAAGTATACTTTACCATGGAACTGACCGATCAGATCGCCAACATTGTGGGCGCGATCCAGCGGGTGAGCATGGGCGTTCCCGGCGCGACGACGGGCGACATCTGGCGCGAAGGCGGACTGATGCTGGTCTTTGCCGTGTGCAGCGCGCGCCATGGTGGAAAACGCGCCCATGCTGATTCTGGACGAGGCGACCTCCAACGTCGATACGCGCACGGAGGAGCTCATTCAGACGGCAATGGACAATCTGACGCGCGGCAGAACGAGCTTCGTCATCGCGCACAGACTCTCCACCATCAAAAATGCCGACCTTATTCTGGTCATGAATCACGGAAACATCGTGGAACAGGGCACGCATGACGAACTCATCGGACAAAACGGGTTCTACGCCCAGCTCTACAACGCGCAGTTCACGAACGAATGAAGCAAAAAAGAGCCGCCGGTAATGATTGATATGCACCTCCAAAAGTCTGTCCAACTTTTGGGGTTCACTTCATTCCGGCGGCTCTTTTCATCTTCTGTTTTGTCATTTCTTCAGATATTTGCGGAGCGATTCCGCTCTGTCCGTGCGCTCCCAGGAAAATTCCTCCCGTCCGAAGTGCCCGTACGCGGCAGTCGCGCGGAAGACAGGTCGGCGCAGCCCCAGCGCGTCGATGATCGCGGCGGGACGCAGATCGAATTCCCGTTTCACGATCTCGGCAATGACGTCGTCGGGCAGTTTCCCCGTGCCGAACGTCTCCGCGAACACGGAGACGGGGCGTGCGACGCCGATGGCGTAGGCGACCTGCAGCTCCACTTCGTCCGCAATGCCCGCCGCCACAAGATTTTTGCAGATATAACGCGCAAGGTACGCCGCGCTGCGGTCCACCTTGGTGGCATCCTTGCCCGAAAACGCACCGCCGCCGTGCGGACATCTGCCGCCGTAGGTATCCACGACGATCTTTCTGCCCGTCAGCCCCGAATCGCCCTCCGGTCCGCCGATGACGAATTTCCCCGTCGGATTGATGAGATAGCGCGTCCTTTCGTCGAGAAAGCGCGCGGGAATGACCGCGTCGATGACATACTTTTTCATATCCGCCGCAATGCGCTCCTGCGAAACCGCGGCATCGTGCTGCGTGGAGACGACGACGGTATCCACGCGGACGGGCGTCTTGCCCTCGTACTCCACGGTGACCTGCGTCTTTCCGTCCGGACGCAGATAGGCAAGCTCGCCGCTCTTGCGCGCCTGCGTCAGGCGGGCGGCAAGCCTGTGTGCGAGCATGATGGGCAGCGGCATGAGCTCCTCCGTCTCCCGGCAGGCATAGCCGAACATCATGCCCTGATCGCCCGCGCCGAGCGCATCGTACCCTTCGCCCCCCGCCTTCATTTCGGCGGAAGCGTCCACGCCAAGCGCAATATCGGCGGACTGACCGTGTACAAGGGTGATCACGCGG
>URHP01000064.1 GCA_900547645.1 uncultured Eubacteriales bacterium | reverse complement strand
CCGCCGAAGAGAGCGAACGCGCCTGCCGCCGAAATAACGCACACCGGCATCCCGCGGAATGTAAGGCAATTGCCGCTGTCCGCAAATCCGCTCCACCGAACGCGCCGGTCCCCCGCCGAAAGTTCGCAGGGGAGCAGATTCCGGCGGACTGCGCGGTAGCGCCACAGCGCACGCACGCCTGTCAGGACGCAGACCACAAACACCGCCGCGCCGCCCGCGATCAGCGCAACAGGCGCTCTCTCCAGATAAAACCCTGTCCCGTCCGCAGTTTCAATGCCAAAAAAGGAATAGACCGCCGTCAGAAGTCCGCCGAATGCAAAGGTGAGCGCGAAAAAGACCGCTGCGGTCATGCAATACGGTTTTGCCCTTTTTCCGCTTCCCGCGAGCAGTACCAGCACAACGCCGGATGCAAATTTAACGACATATGCTGCCCATACGGGAAGTGCGAGCAGCGGAAACACGACTGCAAATGCGCCGCCCGACGCCGCGGCGAACAACAGTTTTGCGGGACGAACCCGTGCGCGGACGCATTTCAGCGCCAGGTAGAGAAGCAGGCCGTCCAGCAAGGCGTTTTCCAGAAAGGCATACTCCCAATAGACGACCATACGCTTCCTCCCGCTCCGTGCCCTTCATTATAAACCCGCGCCGCCTGCGGAGCATAAAAAAAGCCGTCGTACCGGGTCGAAAACGGTCGTAAAATTTTATCATGCTCTTGTCACCGCGCACGGAATATGGTATAATTTCTGCGGAGGTTGTTATGGATATATCCAATGCAGCGCGGTTTCTGCAGAGCTATAACCGCATTGAAGCGCAGCTGAAATTGCTGCACGGCGCAAAATCGGCAATGAACTTTACCGATCTCGTGAAAAAGTGCAGCGACGAAGACATTACCGTACGCCGGTATGCGGCAGAACTCATCGACTACGGAAAACTGCGCAACGCCATTGTACACCGTGCGGCAGGCGCGGCAGACGAGACCGTCATCGCCGTTCCCTGCGACGACGTGGTGCAGACCATTGAATTCATCGAAGCGCTCTTATGCCGTCCGCCCCGCCTGATCGATGCAATCAAAGTCAAGAAAATCGCATCCGTCTTTGCCGACAAGCCCATCCTCACCGCCGTGGAAGCCTTCCGCGAATACTGCCAGAAGACGCTCATCGTCTATGATCACGGCACGATGGTGGGCGTCATCAACAGCTACGGGCTCTATGCTCAGATCGAAGAACGCGTAAAAGCGGGCGCAGACCTCGCGGCGTTCTTTACGCAGACACCCTGCAAAGAAATCGTTTTCGAATCGGAAATGCAAAAATACCGCATCATGAGCCAGGACGCAACGGTCTTTGAAATCTTTGTCGCCTTTGAAGAAAAAAAAGATCTGCTCGCCGTCATCGTAACGGAAAACGGCGTCTTCGGCGAAAAGGCGCTCTCCATCGTCACCCCTTCCGATTTCCCGCGCATCAACCGGTTTTTGGAAAACTACAACGCAAAACCTTTCTGAATATCGGAATACAGAAAATAACTTACAAAAAATTAAAATTATTTTCAGAAAAACTATTGACAAATCCAATTTCCGTGCTATAATAAAGGCACAACAAGGGAGTAACCAAAGGAAGTCTTCCGAATCGGAACAAAGAAAGGCGCTCCGCAAGAAAACGGCTGCAGACTTTGATCGGATGTTCGCTTTCAGATGCATCCTCTGCGGGACGATCGAAAGATCGGTGCAGACAGAAAACGAAGAGATGAAAGAAGCGCGTAACCAGGATCAAACGGATCACCGGACCAAGAACCGAAAAAAGAAGACGAAACCGTGTTCCACCCGCAGACAAATCGTTTCGCGTACGGAGACAGCCGGGAAAACGAAAACCAACGGAGACTCCATTCGTTGCATGGGTTTAGCATCGCCGGAGCCGAGAAAACAAGGACCGATCAAAGCGCTGATCACAAATCCAAATCCGTGAAAAGCGTGCGAGAAATCCCCCCCATCGAGGCAAACGGCAACGATCCGCAAAAAGAAAAGAAATTTCCGATCGAAAGCCAGGGAGTTCAACCAAACAAGACGAAAAGGCGAATGAGGTTGAAAAGCGTAAAATACGGCTTTAGATCAGAACTTTTCGGAATCAACGGACCGAATGATGATAAACGCCATGAAAAACAGGGGCGTATCGAAAGATACGCCCCTCACTTTGCGTTTTGACTTTATAAAATTATTGAAACGGAGAACCGCAGCCCATGGAAATTATCGAATACACCCCCGACTTTGAAGACGCCGTCAAAGATCTGCTCGTCGAATTACAGGGCCATCTTGCGGCGATCGATCCCTACCGCATCATCACTCTGCGCGACACCTATCGCGACGGTTACTTCACACACGCAATGAACGCCGTCCGGAAGCATACAGGCAAAATCTTTCTTGCCTTGGAGGAGGGCAGCGCTGCGGGCGTCGTCATCTGCCTGATCCCGCCCTATGGCGAGGAAAGCAAACTCACAACGACCTGTCCGAAATGCGGCTTTATCAGCGACCTTGTCGTCACCGCCGCCAAACGCGGGAAAGGCACTCCTCGCCCATGCAGAACGCTACTTTACCGAACAAGGCTGCGAATGGATGCAGTTCTGCGTCTCCGCTTACAATCAAAGTGCGCTTGCGCTCTATGAGCGCTACGGCATGGAAAAGGACTGCTACTATCTGAAAAAACGGTTGAATCAAGGAAATCAGAGACGGATCTGAAAATCCCCGAAGTCAAAGAAACCGCTGCCGTGACGCAGCAGACCTGCGGCATCAAGTTCCGAAAGGGCTGCATCAACTTTTGCAATAAAGTCTGAGGACAGATCGAGTCTGTGATGTCCCGGCAAAATGCGTTCCGCGTCAAGGCTTAGCACGCGCCGTACCGACTTCCGGAACTGTACAGGATCGGTGGTCGGATAAAAAATATCCAGACGACCGCCGTAAATGAGATCGCCCGTATACAGATATTTTCTCTCCGGTTCATAAAAACAGCAATGCCCCGGCGAGTGTCCGGGCGTATGAAGAACGGTCAGGGTTCTTGCGCCAAGCTCTATCCGATCGCCGTCATGGAGCAGGACCTGCGGCGTTCCGCGGAAAAGCGAATACGCATCCAAATCGAAATCCGGCGGAAAATCGCAGGGAACAGAAAGGAGACTGCGTTTTACGTCCGAAAGCGGGATAGGAAAACGCTGCGTCAGCCATGACGCCTCTGCTTCATGCACGGCAAACCGATCAAACCGGTTCAGACCGCCGATATGATCCCAGTGCGCATGCGTGACCGCCGCCATGACCGGAAGCGGAGTCAGACGTTCGGCGACCGCGCGGACATCGGCGATCCCCATTCCCGTATCGATCAGAAGGGCCCGTTCCCTGCCGCAGACAAGATAGCAGCGCGTTTCCTCCCAATGTCTCGGCTCACCGATCGCAAACGTATCGGCGTCGATTTGATCCACTGAAAACCAATCCGACATATCCACCCGCCATACCAATTCGGCGGCGCCCGCAGGAGCGCCGCCGTTCTTTTTGCGTCCAGAACCCTTATTTGCTGCGGATATATTCGTCGATCGCCTTCGCCGCAGTCTTACCTGCGCCCATCGCAAGAATGACCGTTGCGGCACCCGTCACGGCGTCGCCGCCCGCATATACGCCCTTAAGGCTCGTCTTTCCGTTCTCATCGGCGACGATCTCTCCGCGGCGCTGCGTCTCAAGCCCCGCCGTCGTCTGCTTGAGAAGCGGATTGGGAGAAGTTCCGAGCGCCATGATGACGCAATCGACCTCCATGTCGAACTCGCTTCCCGCGACTTCCACGGGGCGGCGGCGGCCCGAAGCATCCGGCTCGCCAAGCTCCATGCGGATACATCTGAGCCCCACCACATTGTCGTCGGCATCCGTCAGGATCTCCACGGGATTGGTGAGCAGCTTGAAGACGATCTCTTCTTCCTTGGCGTGCTCGACTTCTTCGCGACGGGCGGGAAGCTCCGCTTCCGAGCGACGGTAAACGATATAGACGGTCTCCGCTCCCAGACGCTTTGCGCAGCGCGCCGCGTCCATGGCGACGTTGCCGCCTCCCACGACGGCGATCTTTTTTGCGTGCAGGATGGGCGTCTCGCTGCCCTCTTCATACGCCTTCATGAGATTGGTGCGGGTAAGATATTCGTTCGCGGAGAAGACGCCCTTCGCCCCCTCGCCCTTGATCCCCATGAAGCGGGGCAGTCCCGCACCTGTTCCAAGGAACACCGCCTCAAATCCGTACTCGTTCTTCAGTTCGTCAATGGTGAGAATGCGCCCGATGACGGAGTCCGTTTCGATCTTCACGCCCAGCGCTTTGAGCCCTTCGACCTCCTTCCTGACGATCTCCTTGGGAAGGCGGAATTCGGGGATCCCGTAGACGAGCACGCCCCCCGCAACGTGCAGAGCTTCAAACACCGTCACGTCATAGCCGAGTTTGGCAAGATCGCCCGCACAGGTAAGTCCCGCAGGTCCCGATCCGACCACCGCGACTTTGTGTCCGTTGGGCTGCGGCTTTACGGGTGCCGCCGCGGAATGCGCCATATGCCAATCCGCAACAAAGCGCTCCAGCCTGCCAATGCCGACGGGCTCTCCCTTGATGCCGTGCGTGCATTTTCCTTCGCACTGCGTCTCCTGCGGGCACACTCTTCCGCACACGGCGGGAAGCGAGGACGTGCGCGCGATCACTTCATACGCCTCCTCGAATTTCCCCTCCGCGACCAGCGCGATAAACGCGGGAATATCCACTGCAACGGGGCAGCCGTTCACGCAGGGTTTATTTTTGCAGCCGAGACAGCGCTTCGCCTCATCGACGGCGGTCGCTTCATCATAGCCGAGCGCGACCTCTTTGAAATTCTTGTTGCGGACAAGCGGCTCCTGCGAGGGCATGGGATGCTTCTTGGGATCCATATTGAACTTCGGCATATCAGGACACCTCCTTCTTAAACAGATTGCAGTGCTTTTCGCGCGCCTTCGCCTCAAATTCGACATACGTGCGCGAACGCTTCATCGCCTCGTCAAAATCAATGAGATGCGCGTCAAAATCGGGACCGTCCACACAGGCAAACTTCATCTCGCCGCCCACCGTGACACGGCAGCAGCCGCACATGCCCGTCCCGTCGATCATGATGGGATTCATGCTTGCGACCGTCTTGATCGCATACGGCTTGGTCGCCGCAGCGACGAATTTCATCATGATGAGCGGCCCGATGGTGATGACCTCGTCGAAGGTCTCCCCGCTCTCCAAAAGACGATTGAGCGGAACGCAGACGTTCCCCTTTTCCCCGTATGAACCGTCGTCCGTCATCATGAAGAAGCGATTGCTGACCGCTTTGAATTCCTCTTCCAGAATGACGAGGTCGCGATTGCGGAACCCGACGATCGAGGTGACTTCACAGCCCTGTTCGTGCAGTGCGCGCGCCACGGGAAGCGCGATCGCGCAGCCGACGCCGCCCCCGACCACGGCGACCTTTTTTAACCCTTCAATGTGCGTAGGCGTTCCGAGCGGTCCCACAAAGTCGGCGACACAGCCGCCCTGCGGCAAAGTCGCAAGCGTCATGGTTGCCCCGCCCACGATCTGGAATATGATGGTGACGGTCCCCGCCTCCCGATCGCAACCGGCGACCGTCAGCGGAATGCGTTCGCCGCGGTCGTCTGCACGCAGAATAATGAACTGACCTGCGCGCGCCTTTTTCGCAATAAGAGGCGCCTTGATGTCCATCCGCATCACGGTGGGATTGAGCGCTTCTTTCTTTACGATTTCGAACATACTTTGCACAATCTCCTTGTATGAATTCCGACGCATATTATACTATATATCCGGACGGATTGTCAACAGGGGCGGCGGATTTTTTCGCTTTTTCCGCAATCAATCCCTTGACAGACGGGGCGCAATGGGATATAATGGAAATTAGTTCAAAAAATGAAATAAATATTGGAGTGTGTTATGGCGAAAATCAGAATCGTCACCGATTCGAACAGCGGCATCACGCAGTCGGAAGCGGAGAAACTGGGAATCTCCGTGATCCCGATGCCCTTTCTGATCGACGGCGAAGAGTACTTCGAAGACATCAACCTCACCCAGGAACAGTTTTACGAACACCTGCGCGGGGACGCCGCCGTCTCCACATCGCAGCCCTCCGTCGCAAGCGTCACGGAACTGTGGGACAAACTGCTGAAAGAGGACTGCGAGATCGTGCACATCCCCATGTCGAGCGGACTGTCCGAAACCTGTCACACCGCGCAGAATCTGGCAAAAGAATACGGCGGAAAGGTACACGTCGTGGACAATCAGCGCATTTCGGTCACGCAGAAGCAGAGCGTTTTCGACGCGATGAAACTTGCCGCTGCGGGAAGATCGGGGGCGGAAATCGCGGAGTACCTTACGGCGACCAAGTTTGACAGCAGCATCTATATTTCGCTCGACACGCTCAAATATCTGAAAAAAGGCGGACGCCTCACCCCTGCGGCTGCACTGATCGGCACCATCCTGAAGATCAAGCCCGTCCTGCAGATCCAGGGAGAAAAACTTGACGCGTTCAAAAAGGTACACTCTCTCAAACAGGCAAAGCAGGAAATGATCGCCGCGATCCGCAATGACCTTGCAACGCGGTTCGTTCAGTTCCGCAAGGACGGCGAAATGACCATCTCCGTCGCGCATACCGACAATTATGCCGAAGCGGAGACGTTCCGCAATGAACTGCAGGAAATCTTCCCGGATGTGCCTGTAACTTACGTCGATCCCCTTTCCCTCTCCGTATCCTGCCATATCGGACCGGGAGCGCTTGCCGTTACGGCAACAAGAATTTTAAAATAACCACCATAACAGCAAAGAGCGGACAGTTTCGTCCGCTCTTTGCTTTGTGATACTTATTCTTCCAGAATACGGATCAGCTGAGGAATATCCGCACTGGTCAGCAGATTGACGATCTTATCTCCCGCATATCCGCTTTCGGTAACGACTACGGCAAGCAGTTTGCGGTTATCTTCAAAGGCGTCGATCGCCTCCTGCACGGTATCGTCACGCCCGAGCACGCGGTAAAAGCGGTTCATGTCCTCCTCGCGCAGGACATCCGAACAGGGCGTCTGCAAACAGGCATCGACGTCGTCCCCCCGTTCCAGCGCCTGCCCCACGACGCGCACGACGCGGCGGTTGTTCAAAATGCCGATCATACGCCCCTTGCGGTAAACGGGCAGATTGGAATAGTTGGTCTGCGCAATGCGCACGAGCGCATCCGCAAGCGTCGCTTCCGCCTCGATGCCCGTTACATTTTTCTCTTTGAGTACGGACAGTCTGGGCGGCATGCTCAGCAGGTCGGCAACGTGGCAGATGAGCCGCGTCAGTTCGTCGCACGGTTCGGCGATGATGCGGTCCTTCTTGCTCTCATGCACGATGACGTTGCGCAGCCGTGCGCAGAGCAGAAGATCGTCCTCATACTTTCTGACCGTGTTATTGAACTCGGCGCAGCGCCGCACAAGATCGGAAAACTGCAGGTTCCCCTTGCCGCGATAGATGGCGCGCAGGCGGGAATCGATGGTGTTATAAGCGGAAATAAATTCGATTGCATTGCTCATGGGAAAAGTATACCATACCGCGGCATGAAATGCAAGAGCTAAAATCCTTTTCGTCCGCTGCGGTAAAATCCACGGCGCCGCGTCTCCACCAGGTGATACTCCTGTTCCCGCTCCAGATCGTACATACAGGGACTTTTGGGCGAAGCAAAGCGCACTTTCCCGCCGATATCCGCAATGAGCGCATAACCGTAACCGCACAGCAGAACGGGCAGCCCGCACAAAAACGCCTGTGCGCGCGCAAGCATTGGCTCCAGCCCCTCCGAAAACTGCTCGAATACGCATACGGCAGCATCTGCGCCGCAGACGGAGAGCGTCTCAGCAACGCGGGAAAAGTACAGATCTTCCGCGACAATGACGCCAAGTTTTCCCGCCGAAGTCTCGTAGATCTTGACGCTGTCTCTTATACACATCTGACGCTGCCGACGAATAG
>URHP01000063.1 GCA_900547645.1 uncultured Eubacteriales bacterium | reverse complement strand
GATATGAGGCGTACGCTGCGGAAAACGGGAGAGGGGCGTTGCATGCGTTGCTTGCCGAACGCGATCCTGCAAGTGCGGAAAAATTACATCCGAACGATGTGAAGCGCGTTGTCCGCGCGCTTGAGATCTACGATCTCACGGGAAGAAAAAAATCCGATCAGCGGGATACGCGCGTGCCGCGCTACCCGTATGAGGCGTTTGCCTTCGACTATCCGCGCGAAACGCTGTATGAGCGTATTGCCGTGCGCACGCGTGCGATGATGGATGCCGGGTTGGTCCGGGAGGTGGAGGGGCTGCTTGCCGGCGGAGTCCCCGAAAATGCGCAGTGCATGCAGGGGATCGGCTACAAAGAAGTCGTTGAATGTCTGAAAAATGGCGATTCGCAAAGTACTATGTCTGGCATAATAGAAAAAAATACGCGAAATTACGCCAAACGACAGCTCACCTTTTTCAAAAAAATGCCCAATTTGCATTGGCTCAGGCCGACCGATCCGATTTCGGCGGCGAAGGAGATCGAAAGGTATTTATGACGGTTGAGGAGAGAATTTCCGCAGCAGAACAAAAACTTGCGCCGATGTTTGCGCAGATCGATAAGATTGCGCTTCTGAATCAGGAAAAGGTGCTTCGTGCGTTCCGTGAAGAGCGCATTGCGCTGCGGCATTTTGCGGCGACTACGGGTTACGGATACGGCGACGAAGGGCGGGATGCGCTCGGGCGTGTATATGCACGTGCATTCGGGGCAGAACGGGCGGTTGTTTCTCCCGCGCTTTTGAGCGGCACGCATGCGCTGACGGTCGCACTGTTCGGCATCCTTCGTCCCGGGGACCGCGTTTTGTGTGTGAGCGGAACGCCCTATGACACGCTGCGCGGCGTCGTTTGGGGAAAGGGAAATGGTTCGCTTTCGGATTTCGGGATCGCGTTCGATACGGTGCCGTTGGATGAAAACGGAAAGGTTGATTGTCCGGCTGTGCGGGAGCGTCTTCGAGCAGGCGGGTATCGGATGGTATATCTTCAGAGGTCCCGCGGTTACGAATTGCGCGATTCCTTTACCGTCGATGAGATCGGAAAGGTCTGTTCCTGCGTGCGGGGAAGCGGCTTTTCGGGCTGTATTTTCGTCGATAACTGCTACGGCGAATTTGTGGAGGAGCGGGAACCGACGGAAGTCGGTGCGGACCTGGTTGTCGGCTCTCTCATCAAGAATCCCGGAGGCGGGCTTGCGCCGACGGGCGGATATATTGCCGGACGGGCGGACTGTGTGGAACAGTGTGAAAATCGTCTGACGGCGCCTTCGGTCGGCGGCGAGGTCGGTTCCTACGCGTACGGGTATCAGCTCTATTTTCAGGGATTCTTTCTGGCGCCGCACGTCGTTGCGCAGGCGCTCAAGGGCGCGTTGCTGATCGGTCAGTGCATGCAGGAGCTTGGCTACGTCAATTATCCCGCGCTCGATCGGTTGCCGCCTGACATCACGCGTGCGGTGCGCTTTGATACCGAAAAGCAGCTCACCGATTTTATTCAGTCCGTACAGGATGTTTCTCCGGTGGATTCCTTTGTGAAGCTGGAGGCATGGGATATGCCGGGGTATGATTGCAAAGTCATTATGGCGGCAGGGACCTTCAATTCGGGTGCAAGCATTGAACTATCTGCGGACGCGCCCATCCGCGAGCCATACGTCGCCTATTTTCAGGGCGGTCTGACGTATGAACATTGCAAACTTGCCGTCCGCGAAGTTCTGAAAAAATTGCTTTCCTGATCATAAAAAATGCGCGCCGCTGCGGGCGCACATTTTTTTATGCAAGATATTCGGAGAGGTCTTCCCCGCGGACGCGTTCGGCGTTGTTTTCCGCAAGCCGTTCGAACAGAGTAAGTGGATGTTCCCGTTTTTTCAGTTTTTCGGTGAAGCGGGCTGAAAAAGCGAGGAAGATCAGATAGATATACGGCATGCCGAGGTTGGTTTCGAGCAGGGAATTGGTGACAAGCGTCAGAAGTTTGTCTGAAAAATTTTCAAATCCGGCGCTGCGGATCCCGCCCAGAAGCAGACCTGTTTCCCACCCGAACTGCACTAGAATGCCGATTGCGAGCAGCCAGAGCAAATTGACACGCCGGGATCGGTCTTTCTGAAAGAGGTTCCAGACGATGAGCCCCGCGTAGCCGAGAAAGAGGAGCAGCGCCATCCAACCGTGGTAGGAGCCCGTTGTCCGTTGGATGATGATGGGCGTCTCATGACTGCCGAACGTCGAGGCGAGCATCGGACAGCAGAGCCACCAAAGGAGAATAAAGACCGACCATTCAAGCAGACGTTTGTCCTTTGAGATCCACAGCCAGATCCATACGAAATTGGTGAATCCGTAGCTCATCGACATCCAGAGCAGCACGCCGAACAAGTCGCCGTTCTGAATGCTGCGGGCGTGAAATACAAGGTGAAAGAGTCCGTAATCTACTAAAAAGTAGATCACGCCGAAGCAGAGCCCGACAAGCACCGTCATATATTTTCTGCGGAGCAGCAACAGCGCTGCAAAAATAATCAGAAATGCGATGTCCAGCCAGATATAGAGCGGATAAAACTGTCTCCGCGCAATAATTTCGTTCATCTTTTCTGCCTTGTCATATATTTTTATTACAGTATAGCGCATCATTCTGCGCTTGTCAAGTTTTCGGCGGAAAAAGTCGGAATTATTGCTTTGCATCTTGACATATGCGGCGGGGTATGATACCATGAAGAAGGTATGCAACAGGCATACGGAGGTGGAAAATGGAAAAAGAGATCAATGAAAAGCGCGCGCGGGAAAAGAACGGCTGGGTGATGCTCGTTGTTGTGCTGCTTGTGATGATCGGCGGAATCGCCATGTTTGCCGTCGGGGCGGTATACACGGATCAGATCCCGGCGCTTGCCGCGATCATGGTCTTGGGGATCGTGCTGTTTTTTGTGGGGATCGTCATGCTATGCGGATTCAAGACGCTTCAGCCGAACGAGTCCTATGTCTTTACGCTGTTCGGAAAATACTATGGCTCCCTGAAACGCGACGGATTTTATTGGGTAAATCCGTTCTGCGCGGCGGTCAATCCTGCGCGCGCGACGATGGGCTCTGCCAAAAAACTCTCGCTGAAAGCGATGACGCTGAATAACGAAAAGCAGAAGGTCAATGACGAAGAAGGCAATCCCATTGAAATCTCCGTTGTCGTGATCTGGCGCATTACGAATACAGCACGTGCGGTATTCAACGTGGACAACTACATGGCATATCTTTCAACGCAATGCGATGCGGCGATCCGTCAGGTTGCGCGGCAGTATCCCTATGATGTTTCGTCAAACGGCGATGAAAAATCGCTGCGCGGATCGGCGCAGGAAGTTGCGGACATTCTCAAAGAGGAAATTCAGACGCGCGCCGATATGGCAGGGATCGAGATTCTGGAAGCGCGTATTTCGCACCTTGCATACGCGCCGGAGATCGCTGCGGCAATGCTGCAGCGGCAGCAGGCATCGGCGATCATCGCTGCCAGACAGAAGATCGTGGAAGGGGCTGTTTCCATGGTGAAAATGGCGCTCGATAAGCTCTCGGATGAAGAGATCGTCACGCTTGACGACGAAAAGAAAGCGCAGATGGTCAGCAATCTGTTGGTGGTGCTGTGCGGAAATAAGGATGCGCAGCCCATTGTAAACAGCGGTAGTTTGATGTAAATAGAAAAAACAGACCTATTTTGATAGTAGTATGTGTGGCATAATACATCAGTGTTTGGGAAAAGCATGCGTTGATTTCCTATTGTGGTTGTATAGCTCGCTATTTTTGACGAGGGCAGGCATCGCATGACATTTCAGGAATATATTGCATCCGAACCTTTTCAGCGACAGCTTTCCGATTTGAGAAAGGGAAAACAGTTCAGAAAATGGCTGTGGATTGGACCGGTTGTGGGCATTTTGTTGCTGATCGGCGCGCTCGTCTGTATGGACTGGCTTCCGGAAGAGATGAGAACGCCGGCGCTTCAGACGCTTGGGATCGTGCTCGGGGCAGTCGGCTTCGCGGTAGTGATCATATTTTCGTTGATCGGTGCAAAGCTGAGCGGGCGGGATGATAACGGAAGGCGCAAACCCGTATATGCCGCAGCGTTGCTGCTATACGCACGGGAATTTTTTGCCGACGGATGGCATGAGGAAAACGGTCTGCTTTCCTTTGTTATCGAAATTGCGGCGGAAGATAACCGTCAGTTGACGGGCGCCGTATTGGAGCGTGCGGATCATCGCCTTGAGATCGATCTGAGTGCATTTCTGCAGACGCTTGAACCGTCGGACGTTGCGTATCTGGTCCTTTACGGGATGTTTACCTATCTCGATCGGAGCGCGGTCTCGTTGACGGCGATCCGCTGTTCCGTCCGTCTGAAAGGGAAGCAGGGGAAAGACGAATTTCTCTATCGGAACGGGAAATGGACCTGGAACGGACGGATATGGAAGGGATATTATCGGCAGATCTTGCGCTATGCGCGAAAGAAGGGGATTTGCGCAGATTGAAACAACTATAAAAAAGACGGGCATGATAGCCCGCCTTTTTGTTGTATTTGGCTTATTTGCAGTTTTCCTGTTTGACCAATTTATATCCCTTTTTGGGAGGGAGTCGGAAAAAGTCGATCTTACCGCCGAATTTCATCATCAGAACGGCGGCAACGACAAGGACGATCCCGACGCAGATCACGACGATCGCCCAGGTATCCAGCGTTTCACTCTTGATGCGCGACCAGAGTTCGTTGATGCTTTCGTTGGCTTCTTCTCCGTAATAATCCATGACTGCACAGCGGCGCGTCACTTCGTATGTCGGATAGTGCGCGTGGAGCTGGCGGGACTCCGCTTGTTCGCGGTCGGCAAGGAATACGGCTTCGCCTTCTTCCACGGTGTCGCCGAAGAAGTAGGAGAGATTATAGGTCGTATAATCCTCTTCGCTTTCATATTCTTCGGGATCGATTTCGTAGCACTCTTTGACGTAGTCGAGCACTTCTTCGCCGGCAATCACGCCGGAATAGCCGATATAGTACATGTTGCGCACGGCGTTTTCCGGCATGGAGAGAAAGTTGACGAATGCCTGCGCCGCCTGTTTGTTGGCGCCTTTCGGCATCACCCAACCGTCAAACCAGAGGTTTGCGCAGTCTTCCGGGATGAAGAAGTTGAGGCTGACGCCGTCCTCTTCTTCGGCAAGATCCATGGCATATACGGCGTCGCCGCTCCATGCAAAGTTGAGCCAGATATTTCCGTTGACGATGTCTGCCTTGCCTGTATCCGTTTCGTAGCCGTAGATGTTTTCATCCATCTCCCGCATGATCGTTTCCACCCGATCGATGGTCTCGTCATCTGTCCGGTTGAGGATTTCGGCAAGTTTTACGCCGTAATCGGGGGCGTTCCGGTCAAGCGCGGCGATCTCGTCGCGATAGCAGATCGCAAGAGCGACAAAATAGGAGTCGCGAACGTTGTCTTTGGTGGTCACTTTGTTGCGGTATTGCGGCGCGCGCATGACGTCCCAGCCGAGCTGTGTCAGGTCATCAAGCTCCACATAGTCGGTGTTGTAAATGAATCCCGTCACGCCCCACATGTAGCCGGCGGCATAGTCGCTCCACGTCGCCGTGTCGTCAGCATCCTTTTTGTTGATGCGGTTGCTTTCGAACATATTTCTGATATAGGGGGAGACGTTTTGCGCGTAATAGTTGCCTTCGATGGAGGGATCAAGGAAATCCTCGTCGTATGGCTGCAGATAGTCCTCTGCGGCAAGTTTCATGATCATGTACTCGGAAGGGCACAGAAGATCGTACGTGTCGCCGAGCTGAAGCTGATTATACATGTCTTCATTGGTGCCGAAAGTGGAATATTCCACGCGGATGGGGGTGCCGTACTGTTCTTCATACCAGCTTTCAAAGCGTTCGATCATGGCGGGGGCGTCTTCCGTTCCGTCCCAGGAATCTTCCCCGCCTTCGTCAATGTACTCTTCCCAGTTAAATACGCGCAGGACGACCGTCTGATCGCTGCCGCAGCCGGATGCGATCAGAAGTGTCGGAAGGGCTGCGATCGCGGCGAGTGCAAGTGCGCCGATGCGTTTTTTTCTCATTTTCCGACCTCCTTTCTTCTGCGGCCTGCAAGATTTGCAGTAATAACGACGATGAGGATGACGACGAAGATGATGGTCGTCAGTGCCCAGAACGAGGAAAGCGTTTCCGCCGTATGCGCGTTGCCGCGGATGGTCGCATTAAACACATAGGTGGAAATGGTGTCGAATCCCGAAGGGCGGGTGTAGACGGTGACGATATAATCGTCCAGCGAGAGCGTGATCGCCAGCATAAAACCGGAAATGACGCCGGGAATGATCTGCGGAAGAACGACCTTGAACAGCGCCTTTGCGGGCGATGCGCCGAGATCGAGTGCCGCTTCATAGAGGGAATTGTCCATTTGTTTGAGTTTCGGCATAACGGACAGTACGACGAAGGGCGTACAGATGACCATGTGTCCCATCAGCAGCGTGAAGTAGGATTTTGGCAGCCCGAACACAACGAACATGATCGCGAGCGACAGTGCCGTAACGATCTCCGCATTGATGATGGGGATGCGGGAAATCGCACCCATCGCCGCTTTTACGCGGCGCTTGCTGTAGTACATGCCGAGCGCGCCGAGCGTGCCGAGTACGGTGGAGAGCGCTGCGGATGCGAATGCGAGCCCGAGCGTGTTGCCGATCATCGTCAGGACCTGCGAATCGGTAAATAGTGCGGTATAGTGTTCAAAGGAAAATTCGCCCGAAGTTCCGATGACGTCGGTGCCGATGAAGCTGTAGACGGCGAGCAGCAGAATGGGAGCATACAGCAGAAGGAGCACGATCCCGATAAACGCTGCCTTGATGCATTTGATTACAAGAGCCTTCTTGTTCACAGATTTGCCCCCCTTACCGTTTCATCTTCTTTGAAACCGCCCGTCAGCCAGGTGGAAAGGAATACGACGATGAGCAGGATGAGTGCGACCATCGATCCCATGTGCCAGTTGGTTCCGAAGTATTCGTAGATAAATTTGCCGATGATGGTGACTTTTGAATTCCCCAGCATGTCGGATACGACGTAGTTGGTCATGGAAGGAAGGAAGACCATCGTAATGCCGCTGGCAACGCCGGGCATGGAGAGGGGGAGCGTGACGCGCGTAAACGTCGTGAAGGCGCCTCCGCCGAGATCGGCGCTCGCTTCATACAGGCTTTCGTCGATTTTGAGCATGGTCGTATACAGGGGAAGGATCATGAACGGCAGGAAGTCGTAGACCATGCCGAAGATGGTATTGAAATAGTTTGCTTCGCCGAGAAGTCCGATCCATGCAAGGAGCTCTCTGATCGCATTGATGCGGAGAACGAAGTTGATCCACATAGGGGTAACAAAGAGCAGCAGAATGACAAACTTTTTCTTCATCTTGCTCCGTGCCAGGATATAGGCGACGGGATAGGCGATCAGCAGGCACACCGCCGTCGTGATGAATGCGATGACAAGGGAATAGACGATGGTGCTGAGCTTGGTCGGATCGGAGAAAAACTGGATGAAATTCCCGAAGGAGAGGTGCATCTCTTTGTCCGTAAAGGCATAAAAGAGGATGACCAGCATGGGAATGATGACAAAGAAGATGAGAAAGACAGCGTAGGGGATGCCCAGCAGCTTTCTGGAAAAGCGCAGCTTCATTTCTTCTTGTCCTCCACATGCTTGAGGGTAAGTTTGATCTTGTCCTTCGGCACAATGACGGAGACGCGGTCATTTTCGTTCCACAGATCGTCTGTTGCGAATACGAAGTCCTCCTCGTCTTCGCCCTCGGTGCGCACGATGAGACGGTAATGGTCGCCCTTATAAATGATGGAGATGATGTGTCCGGTCGTGCCGCCCTCGTTTTCGTCGTCGCTGATCGTGACGTCGCCGAGCCCGATCTCCACTCTGACCTCCGTGCCCGTCAGGTCAAGCTTTTCACCCGTTGCCGTGACAAGATAGTCTTCCTCGTCGATATGACTCCCGGGATAGAGTTGCGTGACGTCACATTCGAATTCGCCGTCCGCAAATTCCACAGTGTTACGCTTGGTGATCACGCCGTCGAAGACGTTGGAGGTATACTTGGGTTTCATCAGGTGGATGCCGTCCGGTGCAATGTTGAGCCCGATCAGTTCGCCTTCCGTACGGCTCTCCGTGCTCTGCACGACGACTTCGAATTTCCCTACCTGCACGGTGATTTCATAGTGAATGCCCTTGAATACGACGGAGATGACTGTCCCTTTCAGCATGCCGGCGTCGGGTGCGCACATGAGCACGTCTTCGGGGCGCACGACGACGTCTACCGGTTCGTTTCGCTCGAAATCGTCCACGCAGTCGAACGTCTTGCCGCAGAATTTGACCTTGCGCTCGCCTACGACCGTTCCGTTAAAGATATTGCTTTCGCCGATGAAGTCTGCGACGAATGTATTGGCGGGTTCGTTATAGATGTCGATGGG
>URHP01000062.1 GCA_900547645.1 uncultured Eubacteriales bacterium | reverse complement strand
GAAGGGGGGACGGGGGCGGGGTTCGCCGCGGTGCCCTTCGATGGACGTCATGAGCGCCGTTTCCTCGCCGCAGACGAACGCGCCCGCGCCGAGGCGGATCTCAATGTCAAAGTCGAAGCCGAGTCCCAGAATGTCCTTGCCCAGAAGTCCGTATTCGCGCGCCTGCTTCAAGGCGATCTTCAGACGTTCGACGGCGACGGGATATTCCGCGCGCACATAGATGTAGCCCTGATGCGCGCCGATCGCATAGCCCGCGATGGTCATGGCTTCCAGCACGCAGTGCGGATCGCCCTCCAGCACGGAGCGGTCCATGAACGCGCCGGGATCGCCCTCGTCGGCGTTGCAGCAGACGTATTTGACGTCGCCCTGCGACGCCTTGGCGAACGACCACTTTCTGCCCGTCGGGAAACCCGCGCCGCCTCTGCCGCGCAGCCCCGAGGCAAGCATCTCGTTGATGACGTCGTCGGGCGTCATGGAGGTGAGCACCTTCTCCAGAGCCGCATAGTCGCCTGCGGCGATCGCCTCCTCGATGTCTTCGGGCGCAATGACGCCGCAGTTTCTGAGGGCGATGCGCATCTGTTTTTTATAGAAGGGCGTCTCTGCAAAGGGGATGATGGAGCCGTCCTGTGCGACCGTTCCCTGATACAGGAGCTCTTTGACGATGGAACCGCCCTTGACAAGGTGCTGTTCGGCAACCGTCTTGGCGTGTTCGGGCGTCATCTGAGCATAGAACGCGCCTTCGGGATAGACGATCATGATGGGACCGAGCGCGCACAGGCCGAAGCAGCCCGTCTTTACCACGAGCACGTCTTTCAGGTTGAGTTCTTCGAGGGATTTTTCCAGCTGCTCGATGACCTTCATCGAGTGCGAAGAGGTGCAGCCCGTACCGCCGCACACGAGCACCTGCTTTCTGTAGCCCGTCTGCTTGGCAAGTTTTTCGCCCTGTTCGCGCACGACGCGACGTACGTCAATGAGCGGCTTCTTCTTTTTGCGGATGGCTTCCAGTTCCTGAATGGTCATGCCTGCGCCTCCTTACGGTATTTGTCGAGAATGCCCTTGACCATTTCGGGCGTGAGCTTTCCGTGCACGTCCTCATTGATCGTCATGACGGGTGCAAGCCCGCACGCGCCCACGCAGCGGCAGCTGTCGATGGAGAACATTCCGTCCGCCGTGCATTCGCCGCACTTGATGCCGAGTTCTTTTTCCACTTCTTCCAGGATCTTGTCCGATCCTTTGACGTAGCACGCCGTACCCAGACACACGCTGATGCGGTATTTTCCCTTGGGGTTGAGGGAGAACTGCGAGTAGAACGTGACCACTCCGTACACTTCGGCGAGCGAAATGTTCAGTCCCTCCGCGATCGTCTTTTGCACGGGCAGCGGAAGATATCCGTAAATGCCCTGCGCCTCCTGCAGAATGTGCATGAGGCAGCCCGGCGTCGTGCGGGATTCTTCGATGACGGCTTTCAGCTTTGCCAGCTGTTCCGGCGTTCCGCACGATGCTTCACACTCTTTCATAACAACCTCCTGATCATATGGTTCTTTCATAATGACGCCGCCCGCGTCTTCGGTCCGGGCGGACAGTATGACGACATTATGACTATTATAACATATCCGCTCGGATTTTTCAATACAATTTCGGGAAATGTAAAAATTTGTCGGAAAAATTTTATTGCGATCATTCCCGTCCGCTTCCGCAAGAGAAAACGCAAAAGCGTTTGACATTGCCCGATGCGTATGATACAATGATGCAAGTGCAAAAATAGTGCAGGACAATTGCGCTGCATACAATATATTGGGCATCCGTTATCAAATCGCGCCGTTTTGGCGCAACGGGGAGTGAAACATGAAATTCGATCAGAAGACGTTTCTTGCGGACGTGGAACGCGTCCTCAACGCGAATTATGCCTGCGATCTGAAGTCGGCGGGCAGACGCGAACTTTACAATGCGGTCTCCAAGGCGGTCATGGAGGAGACCTACGACGATTGGAGCCGGGAGCGGAACGCCGCGCGCCGCCGCTGCGGTTATTTTTCGGCGGAATTTCTGATGGGGCGCGCCATCTATTCCAACCTTCTCAACCTCGGCATTCTCGAGGACGTGGGCGACGCGCTCAAAAGCGTCGGCGAAGACCTCAATCAGTTTGAAGAGGTGGAGGACGCCGCGCTCGGCAACGGCGGTCTGGGCAGGCTTGCGGCGTGCTATCTGGAGAGCGCGGCTTCCAAAAATATCGCGCTCGACGGCTACGGCATCCGTTACCGCTACGGGCTGTTCCGCCAGACCTTTGAAGACGGCTTCCAGCATGAGGAAGGGGACGACTGGCTCAGGTGGGGGGATCCCTGGAGCGTGCGGGTGGAGCGGGACGCGGTCCTGGTGAAGTTCGCCGATCAGACGGTGCGCGCCGTGCCCTACGACATGCCTATTTTCGGCTACCGCAACGGCGTGGTGAACACGCTCAGACTGTGGCAGGCGGAGCCCGTGCAGGCGTTCGACTTTGCGTCCTTCAACGAAATGCGCGGCGAGGTCAAGGCAAACGAAAATTTCAACGCGACCAAGATCACCGACGTACTGTACCCCAACGACAACACGATGGTAGGCAAGATCCTGCGCCTCAGGCAGCAGTACTTTATGGTCAGCGCTTCCCTGCAGGACATCGTAAAAAAGTTCAAGGCGTCAGGGAAGGATCTGCGGTCGCTGCCCGAAAAGTGGTGCTTCCAGCTCAACGACACGCATCCCGTCATCGCCATTCCCGAGCTTCTGCGCATTCTGCAGACGGAGGGGCTCACTTTCGAGGAAGCCTTCGGCGTCTGCGCGCAGTGCTTTAACTTCACCAACCACACCATCATGGCAGAGGCGCTTGAAAAGTGGGACGCGCTGGCGTTTTCGGACCTCTTGCCCGACGTTTACGAACAGATCGTCGCCTGCCAGCAGCGGCTGCAGAGCGAAGGGCTCGATCCGAACAGCTTTTATATCGTGCGCGATAACGTGGTGCATATGGCAAACCTTGCCATCTACGTCTCGGCGCACGTCAACGGCGTTGCGGAGATCCACACCAATATCCTCAGGACGCAGACCTTCAGGAATTGGTACGAGCGGTATCCCGAAAAGTTTGTCAATATCACCAACGGCATCACGCCCCGCCGCTGGCTGCTTCTCAACAATCCCGAAATGGCGCGGCTCATCGACGGAAAGATCGGCGACGGATGGCACACCGATCTCCCGCAGCTCAAAAAACTCACGCCCTTCCTCGACGGGATGCTGCCCGCGTTCGTGCGCATCAAGCGGGAAAACAAGAAAAAGCTCGCCGCCTATATTTCCGAACACGAGGGCGTGGACCTTTCGCCCGATTTTATCTTCGACGTGCAGGTCAAGCGGCTGCACGAGTATAAGCGGCAGATGCTCAACGCGCTCTCGGTGCTCTGGTACTACTTCGGCATCAAGGACGGCGAGATCACCGATTTCCCGCCCACGGCGTTCATCTTCGGGGCAAAGGCGGCGCCCGGGTACTACCTTGCAAAAGCCATCATCAAATTCATCAACGAGGTGGCGAAGCTCGTCAACGGCGACCCTGCCGTGGCGGACAAAATGAAGGTCGTGTTCGTGCAGAATTACAATGTTTCGTACGCGGAAAAGATCGTGTGCGCGGCGGACATTTCCGAGCAGATCTCGCTCGCCGGGATGGAGGCGTCCGGAACGAGCAACATGAAGTTCATGCTCAACGGCACCGTGACGCTCGGCACCATGGACGGCGCGAACGTGGAGATCTGCGAAGAGGCGGGCAGAGAGAACAACTATATCTTCGGCGCGACGGTGGAAGAGGTCGCCGCGATCAAACAGTATTACTGCCCGCGCGAGATCGTGGAACAGAACCCGCGCCTCAAGCGCGCGCTTGAAACGCTGGTGGACGGCACGTTCTCGGACGGATCGGGCATGCTCCGCAAGCTGTATGAGAGCCTGCTCACGGGGTATGAACCCGACCGCTATCTGGTGCTCTACGATTTTGCCGACTATGTGCGCGTCAAGACGCAGCTCTTGTACGATTTCGGCACCGACGAATTCAATAAAAAGTGCCTTGTCAACATGGCAAACGTGGGTAAGTTCTCCGCCGACCGCTCCGTGAGCGATTACGCAAAGCAAATCTGGAATCTGTAAATCCGCAAACAGCCCCGGGATTTTCCCGGGGCTGTTTGTTAAATCTGTCTGCAGGTATCGGTTATATTGAAAAAACTCGCATACAAAAAAGCATGGGATCCGCAGAAGGGGATTCCGTGTTTTTTCCAAATCCGCATGCGGGTAAGGGTTTCAGACAAGGGCAACCGCTTCGATCTCTGCCAGAACCCCCTTGGGCAGCGCTTTGACCGCCACGCAGCTGCGCGCGGGCTTTTCCGTGAAATACTGCCCGTACACTTCGTTGAACGCCGCAAAATCGTTCATGTCCGCAAGGAAGCAGGTGGTCTTGATCACCCGTTCCGGCGCGGAGCCCGCCGCTTCGAGTACGGCCTTCAGGTTCCGGCAGATGCGCGCCGTCTGTTCCCGGATGCCGCCCTTTACCACTTCGCCCGTGGCGGGATCGAGGGCGATCTGTCCCGACGTGAAGACAAATCCGTTTGCCTTGACCGCCTGCGAGTAGGGGCCGATCGCCGCAGGCGCGTTGTCTGTAAAAATGCGTTCCATATGATCCTCCTGTCAGCAAAGTTTGAATCCCGCTTGCGTCAGCGCACGCTTGATCTCTTCGATCTGTGCAAAATCGCGCGTTTCCAGGTCGATGCGCAAAAAGCATCCGATCACTTCGCTGCCCGCATTCGCATGTTCATGGTGAACGCCCACAACGTTTGCGCCGCATTTCGCAATGATCTGCGAAACGGCAACGAGCTGTCCGGGCTTATCCAAAAGTTCGATGGTGAGGGTACATTGCCTGCCGCTCATCATAAGCCCGCGCGAAATGACGCGGCTCAAAATGGTAACGTCGATATTGCCGCCCGAGACGAGACAGCACACGCGCTTCCCGTCCAGCTCCGGAAGTTTGCCCGCCATGACGGCCGCGACGGGCGCCGCGCCCGCGCCCTCGGCGATCATCTTCTGTTTTTCGATGAGCGCAAGGATCGCCGCGCAGATCTCTTCGTCCGTGACGGCGACCATCCCGTCCACGTATTTGCTGCAGTAGTCGAACGTCTGAACGCCGGGCTGTTTGACGGCGATGCCGTCTGCGATGGTGGAGACGGAGGGCAGGCATTCGATCTTGCCGTCGTGCAGGGAATTCAGCATGCTTGCCGCGCCGGCCGCCTGTACGCCGTACACCCTGACGTTCGGATTCATCTGTTTGACGGCAAAGGCGACGCCCGAAATGAGCCCGCCGCCGCCTACGGGGACGACGACCGCGTCCACATTTTTGAGTTGAGACAGGATCTCCAGCCCGATCGTGCCCTGACCGGCAATGACGTCTTCGTCGTCGAAGGGATGGATAAAGGTCAGTTTGCGCTCTTTCTGAAGCTGAAGGGCGCGCTCATATGCGTCGTCGTACACGCCGGGGACCAGGCAGAGTTCCGCGCCGTAGCTGCGCGTCGCCTCCACCTTGGAGATGGGTGCGCCGTCCGGCAGGCAGATGAGAGCGGGAATGCCGTTCTTCTGCGCGGCGAGCGCCACGCCCTGTGCATGGTTGCCTGCAGAGCAGGCGATCACGCCCCGTTTCTTTTCTTCGGGAGAAAGGCAGGCGATCTTATAGTACGCGCCGCGGATCTTGAACGATCCGGTCTTTTGTAGGTTTTCCGTCTTCAAAAACAGCTCGCAGCGGTCGGTGAGCCCCGCAGCGCGCTTGATTTCCGTCGTGTAGAGCGCCTCTTCGAGGACGCGCTGCGCGTGAATGATCTTTTCGATGGTGAGCATGTCCTTGCCCTCCCGTGCCGTAATGTCAAAATTATAAGCTATTTTGTCGTATTTGTCAAATAGTTTGTCGTCGGGCGTCGCTCGTACAAGTATTTGGAAAAGTGATAACAATAATTTTGAAATCGAATATTATTTTACAAACATGTGTTATAATGGTAGCGAGTTAATTACATATGAAAGCGGCAAAGAGATGGAGTTTGGCAGTCGCTAATTTTACTGATCGGTAAAATATTTTTTTATACAATACGTGTTGTCATATTTCTTTATAAGTTAAAAATAATTCAAAAGGCTTTCTTTCATGAAAGCCTTTTGAATTATGAAGATGTTTGGATTTTATGGACGGAAATTTTCAAAAATCACGTTGTCTGCATATTGTTTCACGCGCGCCATTTCTTCGGCGGAGCGCACCGTCCAGGCAAGTCTGACGCCGCGGTAGGCGGAAAGTTTTGCCGAAGGGTAGTTGTCCGTGCAGTAACTGAGAAAGTCGAGCTTGTCTGCGGTGCGCATGCAGAGCGCGGGCAGCAGCTTCGCCTTGAGACGCCAGAGGGGCGAGCCGTGAAAGTCCGCCTTCGTGTACGTCTTGTCGATGCCCAGCATGCCGCAGGCGATTTCGGGATGCAGCTTTTTGTAGGCCGCAGGGTAGGCGGGCTGAAAGGACTGTACCGCATATTCGAGCGCGGGAAAGGCGGCGATCTGCTCCGAGACCGCTTCGGCGATCTCCCTGCCCGAAACGCCGGGCATGTCCTTGATCTCCAGCAGAAGGGGCGCGCGCCCCGCGATCAGCGCAAGACACTCGGAAAAGAGCGGAATGCGTTCCTGCGTGCCGGACAGGCGCAGTTCGGAGAGTGCGGCAAGGGGAAACGCGGACACTTCTCCCGAAGCGTCCGTCATGCGGTCCACGGTGTCGTCGTGAAAGACGACAAGCTGCCTGTCGCGCGTAAAACGCACGTCGGTCTCGACGGCATAGCCGCATCTGACGGCTTCTTCAAATGCTGCAAGGCTGTTTTCCGGAATGCCGCCGCCGTGCAGGCCGCGGTGCGCGATGGGCGTCTCTTTCAAAAAAGCGGGAAGTTTCATGCAACGATTATAGCAAATCCGCGGAAGGTTTGCAATAGCGGTTGCAAAATTTTTGCAGATTCGTTATAATAAACACAGAGTACGCGCCCTGCGGGCGCGCCGGAGAAAGCATGGCAAAGGCAAGCAAGTATTTACGGAATTTCTGCATCATCGCACATATCGATCACGGCAAGAGCACGATCGCGGACCGTATCATGGAGCTCACCGGACAGGTGAGCAAGCGCGACATGGAAGAACAGCTGCTCGACTCCATGGACATCGAGCGCGAGAGGGGCATCACCATCAAACTCACGCCCGTGAGAATGTTCTACAGCGCGCTGGACGGAAACGAGTATGAATTCAACCTCATCGATACGCCCGGGCACGTCGATTTCACGTACGAAGTGAGCCGTTCGCTCGCCGCGTGCGAGGGCGCCCTCGTCGTGGTGGACGCCACGCAGGGCGTGGAAGCGCAGACGCTGGCGAACGTCTATCTCGCCCTGGAAAACAATCTGGAGCTGGTGCCCGTCATCAACAAGATCGACCTTGCCTCCGCGCGCATCGACGAGACGAAGGAGGAGATCGAGGAAGTGATCGGGCTGGACGCTTCGCAGACGCCCTGCGTCTCGGCAAAGGAGGGCACCAACATCCGCGACATTCTGGAAGCGGTGGTAAAGTTCATCCCGCCGCCGGAGGGGGATACGGACGATCCGCTGCGCGCGCTCATCTTTGACAGCTATTACGATAACTACAAGGGCGTCATTCTGTTCGTGCGCATCCGCGACGGGCAGGTGAAGGTGGGGGACAAGATCAGGACATTCCTCTCCGAACGCACGTACGACGTGACCGAAGTGGGCGCCTTCGCGCCGCAGATGCAGCCCAAGAGCGTCCTGCTTGCGGGGGAGGTCGGCTACATTGCCGCAAGCATCAAATCCATCGAGGACGTCGAGGTGGGCGATACGGTCACCTTTGCCGACCGTCCCGCCAGGGAGCCGCTTCCCGGCTATAAAAAGGTGCAGCCCGTGGTCTTCTGCGGGATCTATCCGCTGGACGGCAGCAAATTCGGCGACCTGAAAGAGGCGATCCTGAAGCTCAAGCTCAACGACGCGGCGCTCACGTTCGAACCGGACAATTCGGTGGCGCTCGGGTTCGGGTTCCGCTGCGGCTTTCTGGGACTTCTGCACATGGAGATCGTGCAGGAGCGCATCGAGCGGGAATTCAATCTCGACATCATCACCACGGCGCCGTCCGTTTCCTATCTCGTGCACAAGACGAACGGCGACAGTTTTTATGTGGACAATCCCTCGCATCTGCCGCCGCCCACCGACATCGATTTCATGGAAGAACCCATCGTCAAGGCGGAAATTTATTCTCCGCCCGAATATCTCGGCTCCATCATGGAATTGTGTCAGGACAAGCGCGGCGTCTACAAGAACATGACCTACCTTGACGCGCGCCGCGTCCGTCTCGACTATCTGCTGCCGCTCAACGAGATCGTCTACGACTTTTTCGACGAACTGAAGTCGCGTACCAAGGGGTATGCCAGCTTCGACTATGAACTCGACGGCTACCAGCGCAGCAAGCTCGTCAAGCTGGATATCCTGCTGAACGGCGAACCCTGCGACGCGCTTTCCACCATTGTGCACGAGGATCACGCCTACAAGCGCGGCAGGATGCTGGCGGAAAATCTGAAGGACGCCATTCCCCGTCAGCTGTTCGAAATTCCCATTCAGGCGGCGGTCGGCGGGAAGATCATCGCCCGCGAAACGGTGAAGGCGGTCCGGAAGGACGTGCTTGCCAAGTGCTACGGCGGCGACATCACCCGCAAGAAAAA
>URHP01000061.1 GCA_900547645.1 uncultured Eubacteriales bacterium | reverse complement strand
GACATGTACTTTTCGCGAAGGCGGGCAATTGACCTCCACTTTCATCGCGCGGACGGTCTTAATGAGATCGATGATGCCCTCAAAAGCTTTCGCTTCCTTTTTATAGGCGAGCCGCGAATTGTAGCGGGGATAATCCGCCGTAATGATCATCCCCTGCGTCGTGGGAAGGTAGGAATAGATCTCTTCCGTCACATAGGGAATGAACGGGTGCAGCAGCTTGAGCGCATTTTCAAGCACGGTCATGAGCACGCCGAGCGCGCCGCGCTTCTTCTCCTCATCGCCGCCGTAGAGCGCGGGCTTGGAGAGTTCAATGTACCAATCGCAGAAATCGTTCCAGACAAAATCGACAAGCTTATCTGCAGCGATCCCCAGATCAAATTTACCGAGTGCAGCCGTCACCTCGCGGATGCATGCCTGCAGGCGGGATATGATCCAGCGGTCGGCAGGCTGCAAACGGATGTCGCCGAGCGCAGGGATAGCCGCGCCCTTTGCATTCATGAGCACAAAACGGGAGGCGTTCCACAGCTTGTTGATAAAGTTGCGCGCCGCTTCCACCTTCGCGTCCGTGAAGCGGGTATCGTTCCCGGGCGCAACACCCGTTACAAGGGAGAGCCGCAGCGAATCCGCGCCGTACCGGTCGATGACCTCCAGCGGATCGATCCCGTTTCCGAGCGATTTCGACATCTTTCTGCCCTGCTCGTCGCGCACCAAGCCGTGAATGAGCACGTCTCGGAAAGGAACTTTCTCCGTATGCTCGATCCCGGAAAACATCATGCGCATCACCCAGAACGGAATGATATCGTATCCCGTTACGAGCACGTCCGTCGGGTAGAAATAATCGAAGTCTGCCGTTTCATCCGGCCAGCCGAGCGTTGAAAACGGCCAGAGAGCCGAAGAAAACCAGGTATCCAACACGTCTTCGTCCTGTGTGAGACGGGTGCCGCCGCATTTCGGACAGACGGTCGGCGTCTCGCGCGCGCAGATCGTCTCGCCGCAATCACCACAGTACCAGACGGGGATCCGATGCCCCCACCAAAGCTGACGCGAAATACACCAGTCGCGGATATTTTCCAACCAATTATAATAAATTTTGGAAAAGCGGTCGGGCGTGAACTTTGTCTTTTTCTTGACGACCGCGTCGATCGCGGGTTTCGCGAGCGGCTTCATCTTGACGAACCACTGTTTGGAGACGATGGGCTCCACCGTGGAATGGCAGCGATAGCAGTGCCCGACGTTATGCGCGTGCGGTTCGATCTTGACGAGCAGCCCGAGCTCCTCCATCCGGGCGACGATGCGCTTTCTTGCCTCGTAGCGGTCAAGTCCGGCATATTCGCCCGCAAGATCGTTCATCGTACCGTCGTCGTTCATGACGCGGATCACGGGAAGATTGTGCCGAAGCCCCACTTCAAAGTCATTGGGATCGTGCGCAGGCGTGATCTTGACGGCCCCCGTTCCGAATTCCGGATCGACGTATTCGTCGGCGACCACGGGGATCCTGCGGTCGGTCAAAGGCAGAAGCAGCGTCTTTCCGATCAGCTCCGCATACCGCTTGTCCGAAGGATGAACGGCAACCGCGGTATCTCCGAGCATGGTCTCGGGGCGGGTGGTCGCAATCGTGATCGACTGCGTGCTTCCTTCGACGGGATAGGAGAAATACCAAAAATGCCCCTGCTCTTCCGCATACTCCACTTCCGCGTCGGAAAGCGCCGTTTTGCAGCTCGGGCACCAATTGATGATGCGGCTGCCGCGATAGATGAGTCCCTTCTGATACAGCCTGAAAAACGCCTCCCGCACGGCTTTTGAGCATTTTTCATCCATCGTAAAGGCAAGGCGGGACCAATCGCACGAAGAACCGAGCTTCTTCAGCTGCTCGACGATCCTGCCGCCGTATTTTTCCTTCCATGCCCAGGCGCGGCGTAAAAATTCTTCACGCCCCAGCTGCTGTTTGGAGAGTCCCTCTTTCTTCAGCTGCTCGACGATCTTGACCTCCGTCGCGATGGAGGCATGATCGGTCCCGGGCAGCCAAAGGGCGCAATATCCCTGCATCCGCTTGAAGCGCACGAGAATATCCTGCATGGTCTCGTCCATTGCGTGCCCCATGTGAAGCTGTCCCGTCACGTTGGGCGGCGGCATCATAACGGTAAACGGAACCTTGTTTCTGTCGATCTCAGCGCGGAAACAGCCGTTTTCCATCCATGCACGGTAGATCTTTTCCTCGAACTCTTTGGGATTGTACGTCGTCTGCATCTCTTCCATGTCGGTCTTTTCCTGTACTTTGTTTGCGCCGCACGGCTCTTTCCGCGCGGAATATTATACGGAAAATCATTATAAAACATTTTCGGCGCGTTGTCAATTATTCCGCCGCGGACATAGGATATATTATTCCTTTATTTTTCACGGAGCCGACTATGAAAAAACTCTTGGCAACTCTGGGAGCGGCGGCCTTCGCCCTCCTTCCCCTCTCCGCCTGCGGCGAAAGCAGCGACGGGATCACGACGATCAAAGTCAACGAAGTGACGCACTCCGTCTTTTACGCGCCCATGTACCTTGCAGATTCCCTCGGATATTTCGAAGAAGAGGGCATCCGCATCGAACTGACAAACGGCGGCGGCGCGGACGCCGTAATGGCGGCAGTCCTTTCGGGCGATGCCGACATCGGGTTCTGCGGACCGGAAGCGGCGATCTATGTGCTGCTGGGCGGCTCGCAGGACGTTCCCACCGTCTTCGGACAGCTCACAAAACGGGACGGCTCCTTCCTCGTTTCACGCAAGGAAGAACCGGACTTCCGATGGGAAGACCTCAAGGGCAAGGAGATCCTGGCGGGACGCAAAGGCGGTGTTCCCGCAATGACTTTCGAATACATTCTCCGCGAGCACGGCTTCACGGACGACGACATCAACCTGAACTTTGACGTCGCTTTCAACCTGATGACGGGCGCATTTGAAGCCAGAACGGCGGACTATTGCACCATGTTCGAACCCGTCGCTTCCGAATATCAGGCGGCAGGCAAGGGTTATATCGTTGCATCGGTGGGCGAAGCGGGCGGTGAGGTCCCCTACACCAGCTACATTGCCAAACGCTCCTGGCTCAGCGATAACGAAGACCTTGCAAAGGGATTCCTGCGCGCCGTCTTAAAGGGCGTCAAGTATGCACAGACGGAAGACGCAAACACCGTCGCGGAACATCTGGTCGGACATTTCCCCTCCACTTCCGTACAATCGCTTGCGACCAGCGTCACCAGCTACCGCAACATCGACGCGTGGGTTACGGATATGGCAATGACGGAAGCAAGTTTCAACCGTCTCCAGGACATCATCGAGAGCGCAGGCGAACTCGACCGCCGCGCGGATTTCGGCGCGCTCGTGGATAACTCCTTTGTAAAGGAAGTATACGCACAGCTGAGCTGACAAAAACAGAAATACGCAAACAAAGGACCTGCCTATGAAAAATATCCTGCGATTTCAGGGCGTAACTTACATCTACCATACCGTACGCGGAGAGCTCGTCGCGGCAAAAGACCTCTCTTTTTCCGTGGACGAAGGCGAATTCGTCGCGATCATCGGACCGTCCGGCTGCGGGAAGACGACGTTGCTGTCGCTTGCGGCAGGGCTTCTGAAACCGTCGGAAGGAACGATCGAAAGCCGCGGGAGCTTCGGATATATGCTGCAAAAAGACGAACTCTTTCCGTGGCGTACCATTGAAAAAAATATCTTCCTTCCGCTCGAAATCAGACGGCAGAAGACAACAGAACACAAGGAACGCGCGCTTGCACTTGCCAAAAAATACGGACTCGGCGATTTCCTCGGCAGTTATCCCGCCCAGCTTTCGGGCGGGATGCGCCAGCGCGCCGCCCTCATCCGAACGCTTGCGACCGATCCCGATATTCTGCTCCTTGACGAGCCGTTCTCTGCGCTCGACTATCAGACGCGGCTGAACGTCTGCGAAGACGTCTCCAATATCATACGCAGTGAAAAAAAGACGGCGCTCCTGATCACGCACGACATTTCCGAAGCGATCTCCGTTGCGGACCGCGTGCTCGTCCTTACGGCGCGTCCCGCGCGCGTAGCACATTCGCATACACTCGATTTCGGAGACGTACCGCCCCTCAAGCGGCGGGAGCAGGCGGGTTTTTCGGGCTGGTTCGAACGTCTTTGGGGAGAACTCAACGCATGAAAAACATGACCTACTCAAAAGAACACGCGCGCTTTCTGCGCCGCCGCAAACAAAACCTCGCCCTTGTATGGGCGCTTCGCATCGGCGTGCTTGGGCTGCTGCTCGGCATGTGGGAACTTGTCACCGCGTGCGGTTGGGTGGATCCCTTCATCATGAGCTCCCCCTCCCGCATCGCCAAAACGATCGCGTCGCTCTATGCGGACGGGAGCCTGTTCTACCATATCGGCGTCACCCTCTGGGAGACGCTCGCAGGCTTCGCCATAGCGGTCGTCCTCGGATTCGGGATCGCCCTTCTCCTGTGGTGGAGCGAGACGCTGCGCAAAGTGCTTGAACCCTATATCGTCGTGCTCAATGCCCTGCCGAAAATTGCGCTCGGTCCGCTCATCATCATCTGGTTCGGAACGGGAAGCGAAGCGATCGTCTTTATGACCGTGCTCGTCGGCATCATTGTGGCGATCATCCATATGCTTTCCGCGTTCATTGCGACCGATCCGAACAAGATCCTGCTCATGAAATCGATGGGCGCGAGCAAGCCGCAGATCCTCTGGAAACTCGTGATCCCCTCATCCTACCCCGCCGTGATCTCCATGCTGAAGGTCAACGTGGGGATGGCGTGGATCGGTTCGATCATGGGAGAATATATCGTTTCCCGTGCGGGACTCGGCTACCTCATCGTGTACGGCGGGCAGGTGTTCAAACTCGATCTTGTGATGAGCGCGACCTTTCTCCTCTGCCTGCTGGCGGCGGGAATGTATGCGTTGGTCGTGCTGCTTGAAAAAATACTCGTCAAAAATGCAGAGAGCTGAAAATACTGCACCGAACACACCGACCGCAGGATAGAGCAAATCGATCACACCGCTCAGTCCGAGACGAGACAAAACAAACGCCGCAAGGAGGACAACTGCCTTTGCGGCGTTTTTCTTTGCGCCCGCAAACCGTCCGCACGCACGGAGCAACGGAAAGAGCGCGGAAGCAAGCGAAGTCAATACCGCGCAGGCGGCCGCCACAAAAAACAGCCGGTTCCCGCGCATGACATAAAGATACGGCATCGGCGATCGGACCGCATCCGCTCCGGCACGAAAGATCCCGGCGAGAACGAACGCCCCGCTGAGAAAAATCGCACCGCCCGCAAGGATCGCAGACCGCACCGGCGCGCGCACGTCCCGCCCCGCATCCATCAGCGCCGGAGCGGCAAACGCCGTATTCATTGCCGCATACAACAATCCATTACCCGCCTCCGGCACGGAAGGCACGGCAAGCGAAACTCCTCCCTTTGCCGACACTGCCACAAAGAGCAGCAGACCGGGGACGAGAATGCAATTGAGAAGTCCCACCCCCTTCATCCCCCTCCCGAGGAAGAGCAAGACGACCGCCAGTCCCGCGACCGAAGGCAGCGGACCGAGACCAGGGAAGAGCGCGTCCAATCCGGCAAGCATCCCGGCGCACGGCACAAAGGAAACCGCAAGCGTCAGGCAGGCCGCAACATGCGCACCGCGCCCGAACAGCGCGCGCATGGCTTGGGCAAAACCGCCGTATTTTTTTCCGAGCGACAGAAAAAAAGCGCACGCCGGACAATAGACGGCGCAGGCAAGCGCAAGCGCCGGAAGATACCCGTTGCCGCCGAAAAAGCGGATAAGCTCGGCTCCCGTCAAAAAACCCGCGCCGATCGTCGTTCCGATCAGAAAAAGCGCCGTACGCACCACTCCCATATTCTCTTCACATTACGCGCCGCACAAAAAAAGTATGCGTTTTGAGAAAAAAATCAGAAAATTATGTCTGACATAGTACTTTGACTATTGACAAATTTTTTCTTTTCATATATAATGTAAGAAAAAGCAAAGGAGCACGGCATGGACGAAAGCATCGTATTGGAAGAACGCCCCGAAAAATCGGTCAGTTCCGACCTGATCCGCGGGCACATCAACACGATCATCCTGCGCGCACTCTACGACGGCGACAAGTACGGCTACGAGATCATCGCAGAGATCGAGCGCAAGAGCCACGGTCAATATTCGCTCAAACAGCCCTCCCTCTACAGCGCCCTCAAGCGGCTGGAAAAGGACGGCTATGTCACATCCTATTGGGGCGGATCTGTCAGCGGCGGAAGGCGCAAATACTTTTCCCTCACCGAATCGGGGAAAGCCATTTCTGAGCAAAATCAATCGGAATGGGAATATTCCCGCACGGTCATCGACAGTCTGATCTCCGATAAGGATTTCGACTTCTCCAACCCCGCCCCTACCGCGGTCAATATGCGCGTTCTCAAGGAAACGACGTCCCGCGTCCCGCGCGGCGAATGGAGCGACGACGAACTCGACTATGAGCCGTCCTTCAATGACACGGAAGAACTCGCAAAACTCGAAGCGCGTTACAAGGAACAGCTCAAAGAGCTGGAAGAAAAGCGCGGCGAACTCGAGCGGAGCAGGACTGCTTTCGAAGAAGAGATACGCGCCCGCAGCGAGGCAGCCGACAAAGAACGCGCCTGGCGGGAGAGCGAGATCGTTGCGCGCGAACAGGCGCTCGCACAAAAGCGCGCCGAATTGGAAACCCTCCGCGCACAGCAGACACAATCGCAGGCTCTTGAGACGGCCGCTCAGACGGAAGCCTTGGCGCAATTGGAAGCACGCTATCGCGATCAGCTCAAGGAGCTGGACGAAAAGCGCAGCGAACTCGAACAAAGAGAAACCGCCTTCGAAGAAGAGATGCGCGCCCGCAACGAAGCCGTTATCCGGGAACGCGCATGGAGAGAAAACGAGATCGCCGCACGCGAACAGGCGCTCGCGCAAAAACGCGCCGAGCTGGAAGCCCTCCGCGCACAGCGGGAAGAACAAAAGACGCGCGAAGAAAACGAACAAGCGGAGGCGCTGCAGGGCAAGATCTCCTCTCTCGAGTATGAGCTGCGCGAAAGCGAGGCAGCGCTTGAAAATACGCGCCGTCAAAGCGAGACGCAGGCAGAGGAAAGCCGTATTCAGCTGGAAGAGGTGCGCGAAACCGAGCGGCGTCTGTACGATGAAAAGCTGACGCAGGCGCTTGAAGAAGAGCGCGCCCGCCACGCAGAGGAACTGAAGTTACAGGAATCCCGCATCGTGGCACAGCAGGAAGAACTCTTCCGCAAGCGGGAACAACAGCTGCTGCACCGCAATTATCTCGATCTTGTCAATGCGCCGCAGCAAGAAGAGCCGCCGCACGATTACAGCTACTATACGCCCCCTGCTCCCCGGGAAGAAAACAATGAACCCGCACCCGTAGAAGACTACCGCACCGTCGTTCACAGACTGTACGCAAACGCAGTCTCGGGCGAACCGGCTTCAGCATCTGAAAATAAAGCGCAATCATTGGACGGGATCGATTTTACCGATCTTGAAGCGCGCGCCGCACAGGACGGCATCCGCATTCAGACGGCAGGCAGCACTGCAAAACAAGCAGAAAACGAATCGGTAAGCCTTGTACACAAGGGGAAAGCGCTCTTTCTGAGCGGGATCGTCACATTCCTGTTCTGCGTCGCCCTCGGCAGCATTCTGCTCGGCGTCACGCCCTCGGCAGGTCTGCCCGTCTTCTACCCCTATCTCATCTGGAGCATCGGACTCGCCGTACTCCTCGTGACGGGACTTGCTTACGCAAACCGTTACGGCGAACGCGCCCTGCGCAGGACCGGTCCTGTCATCCTGAACGTAGTCGTCGGATACATTTTGCTGGTCATCGTTACGCTGATCGCGGCACTCTCGGCAAGAGCCGATCTCAACGATCCCGTACAGCTGACCTCCTGGGTTACCATCCCGGCGATCGCCTATCTCGGCGTTGTGCTCTTCGGAGTTGTCTACTATCTGCAGGTCAGACCGAAAAAAGACTGAAAAAAATGCCCGCCGGCTATACGGCGGGCATTTCATTTTAAATTTTCAAATATCAATAAAAAACCGCGCAAACGCGCGGTTCTATTTTCGGATCGTCGCTGTTCAAAGACGGTCAAAGGCGTACTGCGCCGCCCCATACAGACCGGCATCATTCCCAAGCGAGGCGCAGACAATGGAAAGCGGCGCGTAATCCACCGACACATATAGCCGAGGAAATACATAGCGGCGAAGCGGCTCCAGCAGCGTCTCGCCTTCGGCGGAGATCCCCCCGCCCAGGATAATTGCCTGCGGCCGGAAGGTGTTCACAATATTCAGGATCCCCTCTCCAAGCCCTTCGATATAGTCGTCAAAGACACGCTGCGCCGCGGGATCTCCCTCTTTCATGGCAAGAAATACCGTACGCCCGTCCGCCTCGTCCGGCGTATGCGCAAACCGCCACATGGCGCTGCCGCGATCGAGCCGCATGCCCTCTTGCGTCAGGCGGATGAGTGCAGAGGCGGATGCATAACGTTCAAAGCAGCCGCGCCTTCCGCAGCTGCACTGCTCGCCCCCCACGCGGATCACCGTATGCCCCAGCTCAGCACCGGCGCTGCGGAATCCTTCAAAAAGTTTCCCGCCGATCATAATGCCGCTGCCTACGCCCGTCCCCAACGTCACGAGCACGCTGTCGGAATATTCCTTTCCCGCACCGAATTTTGCTTCCCCCAACGCGGCAGCGTTGGCATCGTTGAGAACAAACGTCTTTTTCCCGGTATATTTTTCAACAAGCGCACCGAGCGGAACATGTTTCCAACCGAAATTCGTCCAGGAAACGATCACGCCATCGGCGCTGTCAATGACACCGGGCGCACCGATGCCGATCGCCTGCACGTCGCCCATCGATTTCCCGGCTTTCTCCGCCGTCTGTACGGCGAGTTCCGCAAGAGCGAAGGCGGTTTTTTCCGCCGAC
>URHP01000060.1 GCA_900547645.1 uncultured Eubacteriales bacterium | reverse complement strand
GTTTGAATCGATCATCGCGGAAATTTACTATGACAATTGCGGACAGTGGGAAAAGATCAGAAGCAGCCGCCTGTATGAACAGCTGGATGACAAATTGGAGGAATACCATCGGAAGCTGATCGCGGGATTGACCGAAGAACAAAAAGGGTGGCTGGAAAAGATTCTGGAATTGGACGGAGCGAAAGAGGCAGAAAGCAGTTTCACAAATGATAGGGCGGGCGTGAGGTTCGGGCTGCGGCTTGCGGTCGAGGCGTCCGGCTATGTACGGGAAGGGGACAACGAGATCCTGGACGGCATCTGCGCACGATGCTGAAAGAGCGCAATGCTACAATACTCCGCCGATATTCCTATGCCGCTGCTCTGTTGCCGATTTGAATGACCAACCCCGTACAAGACAACGGCAGACGGCGCAGCAAAAAGTAACCCCCGCGCAACCGCACGGGGGAGTATTTGCATGATTGAGTTGTAAGTGGGGCAGAGAATTCCCTGCGCGCTCCGCTTTCCTTGCCGTTGACTTCGGCGGATCCCTTGTCCGCATTCGTCCGGTCGCTTTCGGGGGATCGTCCCGTCCGCCTTCCGATTGCCTTGTGCCAAAGCGCTACCGCGGAGTTCGCTCCGCACGCGGGATCGGAATGCTTTCGTTCGAATGCCGCCGATCACAACAGTCCGTCTGCCGACCGACGCCCTTATCGCTTGGGCGCTGCCGCGGAGTTACGCTTCCGCGATCGGTTGTCAGAATCCGTTGTTCCGTTGTCTTCGGTTCGTTCGGCGTAGGGGAGAGATTCTCGGCTTCCGCTTAAGTATATCGGGTCAAAACCCATCGCGGGGGAAACTCGCCGCCGCGTCTGAAATCAAAGCCGATTTACTTCTCCGCCCTCCGGGTGGAATTGTACATTGGTCTGTCCTCCTTCTACGAAATCTTCAATCCTTGGGAAATGAATCTGAACATAACGAGCACCTCCCTGCATTGAATTTTTCGGAGACGTTACCTCCTTCGCCTTGTCTCCCTGTGAAGAGCAGACGTTCCTGTCTGCTTTTCCAGTCATGCCCGCAGGCTGTTACCTGTTCATTGGACCGTCCTTCCTTGTTTGTCAATAACATTTCATGAAAGTTATTTTCTCTTTTTGTACCTTTATTATAGCATGAAATTTGTGTTTGTCAAGGGTTTTTGGAAAAATTTTTTCGAAAAAATTTTCCGTCAGCGCAGGCTTTCCGCCCGCACTTCGATTTGAGCGGAAACGGAGGAAAGGGGGAGATCTTTCCACTTGCCGTACGCTTCTGGGGAGGACCGCCGCAGGGAGCGGCGGAAAAAGAGCAGGTCGCAGTCTGCCTGCGCACAGGTATCCCAGAGCTGCGTCAGGTAGTCCGTGAGCACCTGCGAAACGTGCTTCTCCTCTTCGGGTGTGAGCATGCCCTTCGCAAGCGTCTGCGGGGAAGCGGTCTCGCTCTCGCCGTACACCTGCACTTTGCAGGTGGCTTCCAGCGAAATTTCCGGGGCGTCTTCCGCGCGGACGGAGACGGAACCGCCGTTCTTTAAAATGACGTACGTCTTTCCGTCCGTCGTAAAAGTGCCGGCGTAGACGTTGCCCTCAAGCAAACTGAATGCAAACGTCTCTTCGGGGGAAAGCAGCGCTGCCATGCGTCCGCCGGAAAAGATCGCCGTCTCCCGTGCGGAATAGATCTTTTCTTCCTGGGAAGGCTGCGCCGTGCCGCCCGAGCTCTGTGCGCCGCCCTGTCCCTGATCGCTTCCTTCCTGCGTCTGCGCGCGGACGTAGGGCATGTATCCGCTGCGGCTTTCGCCGAAGTAGCCGATCGCAAATTCGCGTAGCGTGGTCGTCATGACCTGTCCCGACTTTGTCGCCGCGTCCGAAAACAGCTTTTCAAGGGCAAGGGCGGAAGTGTCGTCGATGGCGCTGGTCGAGGAGAGCAGATCTTTGGCGCTGCCTTCGCAGGTTGCCAGCAGGCAGGAGTCCGGCACGTATTCGTTGCGCAAAAAATAGTCAAGGCAGTCGAAGGCGTCTTCGGCGACTACCGTTTCGCCGAGTACGACAAGGTCGCAGAAGATGAGCTTGGGAACCCAGCCCGTCTTGCCGTACAGATCGGCAAGACAGTCGGAGACGGTCGTGCCCGTTCCCTCGATCTCCACGCCGGAAGTACCGCCCGTCGTGCGGTCCGTGCCCTTTGGGACGGCGATCTGCGCCGTAAGCGTAAATTCGTTGTCGTTCCGGTCGATGCCCGCAGCCAGCACGAGGGCGGTCTTCTGAATGTCCACCAGCCCGAAATCGTTGGAAAAGAACGTGAGAAGGACGAGCGCGCACAAAATCGCCCACAGCTTCATCGGAATACTTTTAAGAAACTTTTTCATGCGGGCGCCTCCCGAAGATGATCAGCAGCAACAGCGGCAGCAGGACGGTAAAGACGGGGAAGATCCAGAACAGCGTCTGCGTCACCGTCGTGATCGCCTGCGAGGTATGGAAGTTGGAGAGATAGACGGCGGTGAGCATGCCGAGGTTGACGCCGACCGAGAGCAGGGGGGCAAGCGGTTTCGGATCGCCGAATGCTTCCGATACCGTGTTGACCGCGCTCTGCATGGGAAAGACGGCGTAGAAGGTCATGGCGAACGCGACGGCGAAGATGAACAGATAGTCGATGCGGCCGAGCACCGTCATGCCCGAAAAGAAACCGCTCATTCTGGCGAACGCATGCGGCTGGATGACGGCGATCTCCGAGAATACGCCGTAGAAGGTGGCAAGGAAGAAGAGCAGAACGCCGCCGCCCACCAGATAGCACAGGGCGCCCTTCCAGGCGAGCCCTTTGGTATAGCCAAACCGGCCGATCAGGGAGAGCAGGAGCGCCGTGTCGTAAAACCGGCCGAACGTCGTTGCCGTTCCGCCCCAAAATGCCTGTATGCCTGCCACCCCCGCGGGCGCAAGCGCGCCGTAGTCCGCGCTTCCCACAGAGAGCAGGAGGATGCCGGCGAGCCCGATCACCGAGAGCGGAGCAAGGATGTCCCACATGCGTCCGAGCGTGACGAGGGGACGCGCGCACAGATACGCCGAAAAGAGGAAGAAGGGCGTAAAGACGAGATGGGCGGGAATGGTGTCATAGAAGATCCCGCGCACCAGGATCTTCTGTTCGACGACGGGCAGGAAGGCGGCAAACAGCAGAAACGCCGCCAGAGCGACGGAAGCGGTCTTGGCGCACACGCCGCCCGCCGCATCGCAGATGAGGCGGTAGAACGTCTTTTCCCGCCGTGCGAGCAGCAGGACGCAGAAGACGAGCGCCGCCTGTAAAAGGAGCTGTGCGGCTACGGGAAAGAGCAGATCGTTGTCGCAGGCGGCGGCGAGCTGCGCGGGCATCAGGATGAGCTTCCCGACGGGCGCGACCGCTGCGAGGAAGAAGAGGATCTGGCGTGAATTGAGTTTCATTTCTGCCTCCTTTTGTTGGGGCTTGCAAGCGCGGAAGGGCGCTGTTTGAGCGAGAGCAGGTTGTATTTCAGGAAGGTATCCCGCAGGTCCCGCCGCAGAAAGGGCGCAAAGGGCGCGCCGAGCGGAACGCCGAAGTTTTCCGTTGTCACAAGATATACAAGGCAGAGCGCGGACACAAGGATGATACCGTACGTGCCGACGCTCCCCGCGGCGAGCAGCATGGCAAGGCGCAGCACGCTCGTCTCTTCGATGAGGTTGGGCACGGCGTAAAGCCCGATGCCGCTGAACGCCACGATGATGATGGCGGGCGTGGAGACAAATCCCGCGCTCACCGCCGTCTCGCCGAGGACCAGCGCGCCCACCACGGACAGCGCCATGCCCACATATTTCGGCATGCGGATGCTCGCCTCGTTCAGCACTTCCAGCACGAGCAGCACCAGCAGCATTTCAAGGGAGGGGGAGAGGGGAATGTCGCGGATGCTCCCCGCAATGGTCAGAAGCAGTTTGACGGGCAGAAGCTGGAGCTTGAACAGCTGTGCCGCCACGTAAAAGGCGGGCAGATAGATCGCCACCAGCAGCGCAAACAGGCGCAGCAAACGGGTGAACGTTGCACGGTAAGCGGGGACAAAGTAGTCCTCGCTCGACTGAAAGTCCTCCACCAGCATGTAGGGGACGGTCAGCGCGATGGGGGAGCCGTCCACCAGCAGCCCCGCCCGCCCTTCGGCAAGTTTCGCGCAGAAGATGTCGGGCTTTTCCGTCGTCCCGACCTGCTTGACGAGGGAATAGGGACGTTCGGAAAGGAAGCGCGTCAGGTAGGAGGAATCGGGCACGGCGTCGATGTCGATGGCTTCCAGTTTGCGCTTTACCTCGTCCACGACGTCCTTGCGGCAGGTGCCCTCCAGCCAGCACACGGCAACGGAAGTCGCGGAGCGCCGCCCCACCGTCACCATTTCGATTTGCAGTTCTCCCGTCTTGAACCGCCGCCGCACCAGCGAGGTGTTGGTCTTCACGTCCTCGATGAACCCCTCGCGCGGGCCCTTGATGGCGACGTCCGTCGGCGGTTCCGTCACCGCGCGCACCGTCACCTTTTTGGTGCCGACGATCAGCCCTTCGTCCGCGCCTTCCCAGAGGAGGACGGGGTTGCCCGCCAGCACTTCTTCGGCAAGCGTTTTTGTTTGTTTGTCCGTACGCACTTCCGGCGACAGGACGTTCTGCGCCACCGTCTTAGCCTCGGGCGCGCCCGCATAGCCGCGCAGGGGGCGAAGCGCCTGTTCTGCCAGCAGATCTTTGTCCGTCAGTGCATCCGCAAAGACGCACAGAAAGCGGCGGCCTGTTTTGTCGGTGAAGGCGAAGGTCAGAATGTCCTGCGCGGGCAGCAGCGCTCTGAGCGCCGCGGCGTCCCGGTCAAGATTTCCCGAAATTTCCTTTTTTTCCATGTCACCGAAAGTATGCACCCGCCGCCGCGGATTATGCGGGCGGATGGTTCCGTATCAAAAAACCCCTCCCGCAGGGGGAGGGGGAAAAGACGGTCATGCGCCCGTCAGCGACGTAAGATACGCCGCGATCAGCTCCGTCAGCGCGATCAGCTCTGCTTCCGTCGCGGCGGGGGCGGCGGAAAAGAGCGTCTCCCGCACGAAGGTGCGGAGCGCATCGCCCGTCTTGCCGCGCGCGCCTTCATAAAGCGCCTGCGCGACCTCGGTGCGCGTCTCTTCGGGCACGTATCCTTCAAGCAGGGGCGCAACGGGCGACGCTGCGCCGCCTGCGTCTGCGTCCTGTGACCCGCCGTCGTCCGCGGTACCCGTATCCGCGGCTTGTCCGTCCGCCTTTTTGCGGAAGAACTGTTCGTATACGACGTAGTACAGCGTCGCGGCGCAGCCGCAGGCGAAGCCGCCTTCCAGCGTTGCGGCAAGCTCCGCGGTAAAGGGCGCGGCCGAGAGCGTGACGAGCGCGCGGTATACGGCGTACAGCACGATTCCGAGCGCGAACGGCAGAATCACGTACAGCTTTTTGGATGCGTTCTTAAGGACCATCTTTTTGAGGAGCGCCGTAAGCAGACTTACGCCGCCCGCGAGGAGAAGCACATCCCACCCGTACAGGCGGAAGGTGCTCAGGTATTGGATCGCCGACATTAACTACCTCACTTTTCCCCGTCGCCCTATTATTATACCGCCGTCCGGCGCGGGAGCGGGCGCTGTCTGCCGGATTTTTTCCCGGGGAGGAAATATTCCGCCGCCGTCGGGGCATACAATAGGGGAAGGGCGGGACGAGCCGCCCGCGGGAGGAGGACTGTATGAAACGGTGGATCTGCGGCGCGCTGTGCGGCGCGCTTGCGCTCGGAACGCTCGGGATCGCGGGCTGCGCAAAGGAGGAAGCGCGCAGCCGCTATTCGATGACGCTCGAATATGTTCCGGAGACGCGCACCCTCGGGGGGGAGATGACGGCGGAGATCGTCAATACAACGGATACGGCGCGCGAGACGCTCGGCTTTCAGCTCTGGGCAAATGCCTATCGCGAGGGGGCAAAGTATGCCCCGGTCTCCGAGCTGTTTGCGCCGGCGGCCTACTACGGCGGGGAAAGTTACGGCGGCATCGAGGTGACCGAAGTCACGGGGGCGGCGGGATTCCGCGTTGCGGGCGCGGATGAAAATATTCTCGAAGTGACGCTTGCGGAGCCGCTCTATCCCGATGAGCGCGTCTCGCTGACCATGACTTTCACCGTGACGCTTGCCGCAGTCGATCACCGCCTCGGGGTGGGCGAAAACGCCGTCACGCTCACGGGCTTTTATCCCGTGCTCTGCGCCTGCGGCGGTACGCAGGAGCATGTCTATGCCGATCTCGGCGATCCGTTCGTCAGCGAATGCGCCGATTACGAGGTCGTCTTTACCCTGCCCGATTCCTATCGGGTCGCGCATACGGGCACGGGCGAGCGCACCGTCTCAGACGGAAAGGCGACATACCATGTCCGCGCCGAAGGGGTGCGCGACTTCGCCATGGTATGCTCCGAGCGCTTTCAGGTCCTGGAGGGCAGCGCGGACGGCGTGCCCGTTACATACTACTATCTGGACGACGCCGCGCCCGCGCGTACGCTGGCGGCGGCGGAGCAGAGTCTCGCCTACTATTCCGCACAGTTCACTAAGTACGCTTATCCCGCCTATGCCGTCGTGGAGACGGATTTCCCGTACGGCGGGATGGAATACCCCATGCTGTCGATGATCGCGAACGATCTGCGGGAAGAGGAGATCCCGCTCGTCGTCGCGCACGAGACGGCGCATCAGTGGTGGTATGCGATGGTCGGGAGCGATCAGTTCTGCGAGGCATGGCAGGATGAGGGGCTTGCAGAATTTTCTGCCGCGCTCTTTCTGGGCGCGCATCCCGAGTACGGTACGACTTACGAGGCATGCGTCGCCGGTTCCGAACGGTCGTACCGCGCCTTCTTTTCCGTCTGGACGCAGATCGCGGACGGCGAAACAACGTCCATGCGGCGCGCGCTCACCGATTTTGCCGGGGAGTACGAATACCGCAACGTCGTCTATGACAAGGGGCTCATTCTCTTCGACCGCCTGTACGGAACGCTCGGCGAAGGTAAAACGCTCGCCGCACTGCGCGAATATGCGCGCGATTATGCGGGTAAGATCGCGCCGCCCGAAGCGCTGATCGCCTGTTTTTCGTCGCGCGGGAACTACGCGGAGGGGATCTTCGATTCCTTTCTGGAAGGAACCTGCGTGATCTGAGAATTTTTTCCGTGAAAACAGTTGCCAAATTCTGCGGCAGGGTTTATAATGAAATAGACCGATATGGTCGAAGGAGCGGAAAATGGACGCTGCGCCAAACAACCGATGCGTTGCGAACACAACTGCCCGTGTGATCTGATTGAAACCTTCCTCGCAGGAAGAGCAAATGCAGGCGCACGGCGTTTTTCCCGTGCGCTTTTTTGATGCCCGGAATCGCGGACGCGACCGGGATAGAAAAACGCATCTGACTCAATCTGCAAAGTGAGGAAGTGTCATGCTGAAATTTTTCAAGACGCAGGAAGACGGCAAGATCGACCGCCTCGAAGCCTTTGAACAGGGCTGCTGGGTTGATCTCGTCAATCCGACGGACGACGAACTTGAGGACGCCTGCGCGCTGACGGGCGTGCCCGAAGAGATGCTGCGCGCCGCCCTCGACGAGGAGGAGACCGCGCGTGTGGAGCGCGACGAAGGGGCGCTTTTGTGCCTTCTCGATACGCCCACCATTACGGATACGGACGAAGGGGATACCTACGAGACCATCCCTCTGGCGCTCATCCATAATGAAACGAGCATCGTCACGGTCTCGCTGCGCGGCAATTCCGTGCTCGGGGACTTCATCAGCAACCGTACCATCGTCGACACGGCAAAGCCCGTCTACTTTATCCTGAATTTCATGATGGGCAACGCAAAGCGGTTTTTGTCCAACCTGCGCCAGCTCGATAAAAAATCGCTGCGCCTGCAGGCGGAACTGCACCGCTCCATGAAGAATCAGGAGCTCATTCAGCTTCTGGGCATCGAGAATTCCCTCGTCTACTTCTCCACGTCCCTGAGCGCGAATCTGAACGTCTATAACAAACTTGAACGCTTCCCATCCATTTCGGGGAACGAAGATTATAAGGATCTGTTTGACGATGTCGTCATCGAGACGCGCCAGGCAATGGAAATGTGTAACATCTACCGCGACATTCTCTCCGGCACGATGGACGCCTACGCTTCCGTCATTTCCAACAACCTGAACGTCGTCATGAAGCTGCTCGCGGTCATCACGCTCGTCATCTCCGTCCCTACGCTCATCGCGAGCTTGTGGGGCATGAACGTACCCGTTCCGTTTGCAAATCTTTCGTGGGGCTTCTGGCTGGTCATCGGCATTTCTGCCGTGATCACGGCGGTCGTCTCGTATTTCATCATCCGTTCCACCAACTCCATTCGCATCAAAACGCCGCGGCAGATCAGGCGCGGACGCGGGCATCATCCCCGCGACGATCGCAGGGAGTAGCGTACGGCATGGGAGAAGGATATGCCCGTATTTCAGTATGTCTGTCCGCAGTGCGGCAAAAAGTTCGATGAATTGGTTTCCAGATACGACGCTGCCGTGCAGTGCCCCGTCTGCGGCGCGCAGGCTTCGCGCGAATGGTCGGGTGAAATGTTTTCTTCGACCGGAAAACCCGCAAAAAAATGTTCCGGTCACTGCGCCACCTGTTCCGGCTGTAAATGAAATTGAAATATTGCGCCCCGAAAGCAGTTCGCTTTCGGGGCGCAATATTTTCATTGGAAATGCAAAAAGCCCCGGAAAGGGGCTTTTGGTGCACCCGGCGGGGATCGAACCCACAACCTTCAGCGTCGGAGGCTGACACGCTATCCAATTGCGCCACGAGTGCATGAAATATGAAATTTTTTATTCGGTGCGCATTCCGCTTCGGAAGCGGAGCAACCTTCAGCGTCAACCGATACCCCAATGGGGTCCCTCGGTTGGGCTGCGCACGGGGCTGACACGCTATCCAATTGCGCCACGAGTGCATAAAATATGAAGTTTTTTGTTCGGTGCGCATTCCGCTTCGGAAGCGGGCACAACCTTCAGCGTCAAC
>URHP01000059.1 GCA_900547645.1 uncultured Eubacteriales bacterium | reverse complement strand
CAGCGTCAGATGTGTATAAGAGACAGCCTCGTAAATGTCGCGCGGAGGCTCCTCGTCGAACCACACGAAATCCAGCGAACTCCCCTGAAAGCGCTCCCTGCCCTGGTCGCAGCTCTTGAAGCCGATGACGCTCGTTCCGCCGAACACGTTTCTGACGACGATCTGATCGACGATGCCCGCGGCGGGATTGTCCTTCCTTCCGCTCACCATCACGACGTCCGCCACCCAGTCGGGGCGCAGATAGTGCAGGATCTTTTTCTGCGCGACATCCCGCTGTACCTGCATGGTGGGCGACACCACCCACCCGAACACGTCTTTGCGGTTCTTCCGGTAGGGATGATTGCCGCGCGCCATCCACACCGCCTCCGCCGCCCCGCACTCCGTCTTGCCCGAACGATTGCCGCCGAATACCCAGCGGTTGCGCTTTCTGCACTTGTGAAAGGCAATCTGTTTTTTGTGCTTTTTTCTTCCCGCGTTGTACTTTGCCAGATTGTCCGAAGCCCTTCTGCGCGCCAGCTCCCCCTCCACTGCGCGCAGTTTCAGCGATAATTCGCTCTCATTCGTCAAAACAATTCCCCTCCCGCCCTTTCGCACGCGCTATCATAAGACGCATATGAAACGATCGATGATTTTTTTCCTGCTCCTTGCCGCATGCCTGTCGGCTGCGTTCCCCGCGCCCCGCGCCGCTTCCGCCGCAGAAGACGGCGTCTATGCCGTCGCCACAGGCGAAGTATGGTTCTACGCGGGCGCAAGCGAGGAAGAAAAGCTCTTTCTCATGCCGGAAACCTACTATGTCCGCATCCTGGAACAGGGCGAACCGTACTGCACCGTCGAATATCTGACGGACGACGCGCCGTATAAAAAGATTTTGGGCTACTGCCGCACGGACGCGCTCACCTTCGTCGATTTTGTTCCCGAACGCCCCTATCTGCGCAAACAGATCACCGTCACGTACACCCTGCCCGAAACGGGCGACCTCGGCACGGAGGACTTCACCCGATACGAGCGCACGTTCGTCTATTACGGCGACCGCTACGACGGCGATCAGCTCTATCTCTATGTGCTCTCGGACGGCGTATTCGGCTATATTCCCGCAGAAGAACCGCCCGTATTCGAGCGCAACGACGACTACCTGTCCGCCACGTCGGGGACCGCGGAAGAGGAACCGCCTGCCGAGAGTTCCTCCCCCAACGCCGTGCAGATCGTCGTCATCCTGCTCGCCTGTCTCGCCGCCGTCGCCGTGGCAGTCATCCTGCTGCGCGGTAAAAAGCCCCCGCGCGAACAGCAGGAATTCTGACGCCCCGAAAAGGCAAGTCCCCGCTTTTCCCTGCGCGCGGATACCGCGCTCTCCCGCCCGTCGCGGATCGCCCGCAGCAGACGGCAAAAGGGCGAATAGTCGGAAAACGCCGCAAAATATTCCCGCTCCGTCCAGCCGCGCGCCGCCAAATGGCACGCGGCTTTCTTTAACAGCGCTCCCTGACGGCGAAAATACGTGCGTTCCGAACAGGGGACCGTATAATCGCCGAACGCCTGCAGCGCCCGTCTGCGGCGGAAATAGCGGTATTCGAGCAAGAACAGCTCTTCCCGCGAACAGAGCGACAAAAACCCGTCGACCGTCTCCGCAAGGCGCAAAAGCCGCGAACGCACGGCAAGCTCCTGTGCGACGCGCGCCGTCTCCTCGAATGCGCTCAGACGGGAGCGGAATGAGAGCAGCGCCTTGTTCTCCGCCGCCGTGCCCGCCGCATCCGCAAGCGCGTGCAGATGCGGATAGGCATATAAAATGACCTTCGCGTATTCGTAAGACACCCTTTCCTCCCCTTTCGTCCGCCGGACGGCGAACGATATACGAACATTTGTTTGCTTTTTTATCTTATCATTGAAAGTTGACAGACGGCTGCCTGTATGCCAAAATTTTCCAAAAAATTTTTTCAGACCGGCAGGCAGGTCCGCCCGCTCTCGCCTTTCCCCGCCTCGCCCCGGCCGCCGTCATTCAGAGCGCGGCGAAGCCCCCCCGCGACGTCGTCCTCTGGGCGCGTCACCGGCAATTCTCCGCGATCAAAGAAAACAGCACAGCCCTTCCCTGAAATTTTTCAGGCGAAAGAATTGTAATTTTCACGCGCGCGTGTTATAATGGAGACATGACAGTACGAAAGACCGCGGGCGCCGCGCTCGCCGCTCTGCTTCTGGCAGGGACGGTATGCGCCGCCATCCCGCAGACAACAACCGAAGCGATCGCAGAAGAAGCGTCGGCAACCGTCTCCCCCGTCCAACTCACGGCGGACAACGCCTCCCTTTTCCTGCCCGAAAGCTACGAACAATATCTTGCGCTCGAAACCCCGACGGACGTGGCGATGAGCGAACATTACATTGCGATCGCCGACGGCGATACGATGCACTTGTTCGCGCGCGGCGAAAGCGTGCCGACGTGGCGCGTCTTCACGGTGGAAGACAATGCAACAATCGGCAAGATCCAATTCTCGGGCGATACGCTTTACTATGCGCTCAGCACGACGCTCGGAAATTCGTTCTGGACAGTCGATTGCTCCGATCCCGCTCTGGAACAGACGCGGATCGACAACCTTAACTGCACCACCTTCCTGATCGTCGGCGACACGCTCTATATTGCATATATCGACACCAGCAGAAAACTGAACATTTCACGCAGTTCACTTGCCGAACCGACGGAAAACGTCGTCAACCTGACGGCAAATCTCAACGTCTCACGCATTGACAATCCAAGTCTTGTCTGGGCGGACGGCAGTCTGTACTGCATTGCAGACGGCAGTCTCTATTATACGGACGCCACCGGAACGTTCGCCGACGAGCAGGTCTATCATCTCAGTTCGGACGCTTCGCTCAGTGTCAACGTTACCTCCGTCTGTTCGGACGGAACCGACCTTTTCTTCTCCTCCTCCGCAGGATTGTTCCGCCGCGGGGTGGGCAGCGCCGGCGACGTGACCGAGCTTTCCGATGCAAACGGCGCTGCAGACATGCGCGGACTTGCCGCCATGAGCTTCTATAACGGCATGCTCTACTGCATTTCCGGCACTTCCGTCCGCGAGATCGCCGTGACGGATACGTCCGCTTCCTTTACCGACTACGAGATCGCCTCCGCTTCGTCTTCCGAAAACCGTCTTTCAGGCGCCTCCGATTCGGCGCGGGCGGACAATCTGCTTATAACGGCCGATACGGGAAACAGCCGCGTAAGCGTCTACGACTTTTCAACCGGAGAATATACCGCAATCCCGTGCATCGCCGCCCCGTCGCTGGTCGCCACCGATGGCGAAATCGTCGCCTGCGCCGCAGGTTCACAGATTTATCTCTGTAATTTTGCTGCAGGCGAACGCACATTTACTTCCGCCGAACTGCCCGAAACGGGCGTCACTGTTGCAGGACTTGCCGTCCTGTACGGCGAAACGTACTATGTAAAGAGCAACGGCACGCGCGGTGCAGTCGACGGAAACGCCGTCGAAATGGGCGGCTCCATTCCGACGGGACTTGCCTGCGACTTGTACGGCAATCTGTACGTTTCCTACGCGAACGGCAACGTACGCCGTTTCACCGAAGATGAATTTACAACAAACGCCGCGGGAACAGACGCAGGCATCGCCGTGGCGAGCGATGCGACCTCCCTGCGCGCCGATTTCGAAGGCAACCTATACTATCTTTCGGACGGCGCCCTCTGGCGCAACGATGAACGGTTCGCGACCGTAGACGGCGGCGATTTCGTCCATGCAGACGGCGAACAGCTGCCCGTCTCCTTTGCGCTCGGCTTTGAAGACGACGCCGTCTACTTCAACTTCGGGAACTACGTCGCCGTGAGCGACGCCAGCGATGCAGATACGGCAGGTCCCCTTGCCGCGATCCCGACGCTCGGGGAGATCGCGGAGAGCGGCGCGCGGGAGACGACCTTCTCCCACCACGAACAGGCGGGATTGCTCGTCGAAGTTGCGGCGCGCGCCGTCGGCATCGAGACCGATCTTGCCGCGTTCCGTGCGGATGCGGAGGGCGCCTACTTCCCCTACTGCGGCTACGCGCGCTCCGTTGAAGCGCGGCAGGGCATCCTGCTTGCCTCTACGCCGGAATCGGCGGGCGGCTATTCGCTCGTCCTCTTCCCGGAGTCGGACGGCTCCTATACGGCGCGACTGTATCGGACGGAGGCGATCACGCCCATGCAGGAGACCTGGCGCGAAGAGAGCGCGCAGCGCTGGACTTCCAACGCCGTCGGCGCCTACTATGCGCCCTGTCTGACCGCCCCGCTCTCCGCGCTCACCCTGGCACGCGGCACATCCGTAACGGTGCTCGGCTATTTCACGGCGCCCGACCGCGAATATGCGCTCGTGGAATATGACGACGGCGCAGGCAGATCAACGGCGCGCGGCTGGATCCCCGCCTCCTATCTCTCCGCCGTCTCCCCCGACCTTTCCGCGGGCGAAACGTATACGCTCGGCTATCTGAAGGCAAGCGACGGCATCCTCTTTACGGCGGCGGACGGCTCCGAACAGACCGTCATGCAGCGCGTGCAGGTGCGCCTCTACGACAACGGCGACGGAACGTACACCGCGCGCCTTGCGGACGACATCGCGTACAGCGCCGTCGTCACCGAAGACATGATCGACAAAGACAACGCCGAGGTGCTGCGCATCGCGCTCATCGTCATTCTCTCGGTACTTGCCCTCGTCATCGTCGGCGTGTATCTCTTCCTGCTCCCTTGGGAAAAATATCGGAAAAAGCGCAAATAAATTTGCGTTTCCCCGTTGACAACGCCCCGAAAGTGTAGTATGGTAAATATGTCCCGCAGGCGCACGCCGTCTGCGGAAGTCCGCAAAAAGATCGGCGCGCAAGCGCAGTTCAAATAAACGATTGGCGAGGAATGAATTTATGGCAACCTATCTTTCCCCTCTCGCGCCCCAGCGCGCGGATCCGTACCTGTACAAACGCAACGGAACGTACTACTTCACGGCGACCTGCCCGCTGTACGACCGCATCGAACTCAGCTGCGCGGACACCGTGAATGGCATCGCGTCCGCTCCCGCGCGCACTGTCTGGATGAAGCATGAAACGGGCGCGCTCGCGTCCCACATCTGGGCGCCCGAACTGCACTACATCATGGGCAAATGGGTGATCTACTTTGCCGCGGGGCACATGCCCGACGTCTGGGACATCCGCCCCTATGCGCTCGTATGCAAGGGCGACGATCCCATGAAGGACGATTGGGGCGACGCCGTACCCATGCAGCCCGCAGACGGCGATCCCTACCCCTTCACCGATTTTTCGCTCGACATGACGGTGTTTGAAAATAAGGGCAGGTGGTACGCGATCTGGGCGCAGAAATTCGGCTGTGCACGCGCGGAAAAACCCATCTCCGATCTGCTCATCGCCGAGCTGGAAACGCCCACCAAGCTGAAAACGGTCTTCGTCCGTCTCACCTCGCCCGACTACGATTGGGAGCGCGACGGCGGCTTCTGGGTCAACGAAGGTCCCGCAGTTTTGCACGGTCCCGAAACCAAAGGCAAACTCTACATGACCTACTCCGCATCGGCAACGGGCGCATGCTACTGCATGGGCATGCTGTGCGCCGATGAAAATGCCGACCTGCTCGATCCGAGGAGCTGGTCGAAGGAACGCTACCCCGTACTCAAGACGGATGAATCGCTCAGGGTGTACGGTCCCGGACACAACTGCTTCGTGCGCGGCGACGAAAACGAAGTGCTTACACTGCTGCACTTCCGCGACTATGAAAAGATCGTCGGCGATCCGCTCGACGACCATAACCGGCACGCACACGTGCTGAAGGTGCAGTTTGACGGCGCGGGGAAACCGCTGTTCCGTCTCGATCCCAAAGCGCTCTACAACACGCCTTACGAAAACGAAAAACAAAAAGGAATCAACGCCTGACGCAATAAAAGACCACCGGAATTCCCGGTGGTCTTTTATTGTTCCATTCTCTTTGACATACCCTTTCCGTCATTCTGAAGAGCGCAACGACGAAGAATCCTTTTATTCTCGTGGTTCTGAAAGGCGCGCAGCACGACGCGAGAATCCTCTTCCTTCTCCCGTCATTCAGAGGAGCCGAAGGCGACAAAGGAATCCCCTCAAATGAAGCGCATTCCCCAACGCTCTCCCGACGCTCTGCGCGGACCACAGCCGTCCTTCAAAAATCCTGCATTCCGACCAGATAGTCCACCGTCACCCCGAAAAACTTCGCAAGAGAAATCAGCGCGGTCATTTTCGGCTCGCGCAATCCGTTTTCCCAAAGGCTGATGATCCCCTTGCTCACGCCGATGCGCTCGGCAAGTTCCACCTGTCCGAGCCCGCGCTCCTCGCGCAGTTCTTTCAACCTGATCCGAAAGAGATTTTCCATACCTATATTTTTCTTACGCATGTAAGAAAAATGCTTGGATTCTTACAATAGTAAGAATATAATAAAATAAAGTAAACAAAAGAGAGGTGAAAAAACAATGAGCTTTTCTTTGACGCAGGGCGAAGAAATGGTCAAAAGCCGGAACTGCGGAACCGGCAAACAGGGCGGGCTCGGCGGCGGCAAATTGTCGATGACGATGACGGTGACGAACAAACGCATCATCAATACGACGAAGGGCAAAAAAGCGTCCGGCCCTCCGCCGAACGCTTTTTTCTTGCTCTCTTTGCCCGCCCCGCAGGCGCGCGTCACTGCTCCATGATCTCCCGATAGGGCTTCCCCAGGACGTAGCGCGCAACGGTAAGCAGATTGCCGTCACGGTCCTCCGCTAGGTAAGTCTGGAACCAGTCGGGATGACGCAGGACTTTGACTGCCATATCATCCCAGACGTAGCACCCCTTTTCGCCCGAAACAAAGGTCATTTCCCTTGCCCGCCGCACGATTTTGGCAAGCAGTCCTTCGCCTTCGGGCGGTGCTTCCTGCACGTTGAGCGCAGGAACGCGGCAGGTGTCCATCGTTACCGCGACATGCGCATATGCGCTTACAACGTCGGCAAACGCTCCTCTGTCCAGCGCATGGTTGAATTCATACCCGTGAAAGTTGGGCTCCTCGGCAATATTTCCGCCCATAAAAACGAACCTGCGGGCATTTTTTCGCGCGAGAATGCGCGGAATAAGCGTCATCGGCCCCAGAGAAAGCAGATCGTAATCCCCTTGCAACGTCTGCAGCCACGCGGAAAACGGTACTACGGACGCGGAAAATCCCTCATCGTCCGAAAACAGATCGCCCATGCCGTCGCCGCCGTGAATGGTCTTCAGAAATTCAAACGGCTGCTTTTCCGCCGTCGTGTCGACCACGGTGAGCGGCACGGTCGCAAACGGCAGATGCGCAACGAGCTTTCCGGCATTGGCAAGCGAAACCGCGGGCGGCACGTTTCCGCCCACAGCCACAAGCACCGCGCGGGTATATCCGTCCTGCGCGGCATGGGCAAGGGCGTCCACGGTCGCCGCTGCGTCATCCAGTCCGTAATCACAGCAAAGAACCAGTTCCATATGCACATTATACCACGGCGCGCCCCTTTTTACAAGAGGCGCGCCGCAATTTTCAGAATCGGTCACATGATGTTTTTGACGGTGCGCGGGAACAGGACGACGTCGCGGATGTTCTCCATGCCCGTCACGTACATGACAAAGCGGTCGAAGCCCAGCCCGAAGCCGCCGTGCGGCGCCGTACCGAACTTTCTGAGGTCGAGATACTGTTCGTAGGACGCGAGATCCATATTGCGCGCCTGCATGGCGGCAAGCAGTTTATCGGGATCCGCCTCGCGCTCGCTTCCGCCGATGATCTCGCCGATCCCGGGAACGAGCAGGTCGGTCGCCGCCACCGTCTTCCCGTCGGGATTCTGCTTCATGTAGAAGGACTTGATCTCCTTGGGGTAGTTGACGACAAACACAGGTTTTTTGTAGACCTGTTCGGTGATATACTTTTCATGCTCCGTCTGCAGATCGCACCCCCATTCGACGGGGAACTGGAACTTGACGTCCGCCTTTTTCAAAAGTTCGATGGCGTCCGTATAGTCGAGCACCGCGAATTTGCTCTCCACAATGTTCTGCAGCTTCGCCTTCAGACCGGGCTCCACGAATTTTTCGAAGAAATCCATCTCTGCGGGGCACTCTTCGAGCACCGCGCGCACGACGTACTTGATCATCTCCTCCGCGATCTCCATCACCTCGGGAAGCTCGGCAAAGGCGATCTCCGGCTCCACGTGCCAAAATTCGGCAAGGTGGCGCGTCGTGTTGGAATTTTCGGCGCGGAAGGAAGGACCGAACGTGTAGATCCTGCCCAGCGCCATCGCGGCGACTTCCCCTTCGAGCTGTCCGGAGACGGAGAGCCCCGCCTTCTGCCCGAAGAAGTCGTCCTTGTAGTACGCCGCTTCGCTCTCATACTTTGCGTCCCACGGCTGTGTTGTCACGCGGAACATCTCGCCCGCGCCCTCGCAGTCGCTCGCCGTGATGAGCGGCGTATGGATGTAGTAGAAGCGGTTGGCGTGGAAATAGCGGTGGATCGCCTGCGCCGCCACGCTGCGGACGCGGAACACGGCCGAAAATGTGTTCGTACGCAGTCTCAGATGCGGGATCGTGCGCAAAAAGTCGAGCGTGGTGCGCTTTTTCTGAATGGGATAGTCGTTCGGGCATCTGCCGAGCAGCGTCACGGACTCCGCATTGAGCTCCGCGCCCTCGCCCTTGAATGCCTTGACGACGACGCCCGTCGCCGCGACCGACGCGCCGCACTTGGCGCATTCGGGATCGAGCGCGAATTTCGACTTGTCCACGACGACCTGCAGGCGGGAAAAACTCGTCCCGTCCGTCACTTCCAGAAAGGCGACCGCCGAAGAATCGCGCGACGTACGCACCCAGCCGCACACGGTCACCCTGCTGCCGATGAGCGTCTTATCCTGTAAAACCGTTGCAATATCAATGTGTTTCATAATCCTGACCTCTTCCGACCGACGGCAGCGCCTCTTTCCGTTCCTGCGGATGCCGCGGCTCACGCAAGCATGCGGACCTCAATATGCCCTTGCGAAAATAACGGTGCTCTCCGCCTTTTTGCCGCAGACGACGCACGTCTTTGCCGTATGCTCCTTGTCAAGGACGCGCGCGGTCGCCTGCGCGAATTCCTTCACCTTGTCCTCGCAGGCACGGCAGCCGCACCAGCCCGCGCGCACGAAGTTCCCTCCTTCCACGCCCGCCAGAAGCGCGTCGAGCGAATCGGCGGAAACGATGCGCGCGTCCATGCGCGCCTTTGCGCGCGCATACATGTTTTCGGAAATGCCGCGGAGCAGATCTTTCACGGTCTCCGCCGCGCCCGCAAGCGCGCACTCGGACTTTTCCAGCGTATCGCGGCGTGCAAGCAGGCACTTTCCCGCCTCCAGATCGCGGGGGCCGAGTTCGATGCGCACGGGAACGCCCTTCATCTCCCATTCGTTGAACTTCCAGCCGGGCGAATTTTCCGCTGTCTCTTATACACATCTGACGCTGCCGACGAATAGCCT
>URHP01000058.1 GCA_900547645.1 uncultured Eubacteriales bacterium | reverse complement strand
AGGCTATTCGTCGGCAGCGTCAGATGTGTATAAGAGACAGGAAGTGGAGGTTGTGGGCGTCACGCCCGAGAATATTCGCCTTCTGTTACATAAACTGCGAGAAAACGGTTGCAAAATCCATACAAAAAATGATAAAATAAGAATAGAAAACCGCGGCAGGCTCAAGTGCAACCGCCGCATCGAGACGATGCCTTTCCCCGGATTTCCCACCGATCTGCAGGCGCAGGCGACCGCGCTCAATGCATCGTGCAGCGGCTGTGCACTCATTGTGGAAAATCTGTTCGAGACGCGCTTCAAATACGTTCCGGAATTGCAGAAAATGGGGGCGGACATTGAAGTAAAGGGGCGCACCGCCTTTGTGCGCGGCGTCGGCAGATTGCACGGCGCGTCCGTTACGGCGGGGGATCTGCGCGGCGGCGCGGCGCTCGTTATCGCGGCGCTCGGCGCGGAGGGCATTTCCGAAGTGCTTGATCTGTCCCATATCGACAGAGGTTACGCCGATTTCCGTACAAAGCTTAAAAAACTCGGGGCGAGCATCCGTCGCGTACATATCTGAAAACGCCCTGCGGAGATACCAATGAAAAAAAGAACGATCCTGACAACCGTCGTTGCGTTTATCCTCCTCGTCGCGGTCATTGCGGCGGGGCTGAACGCCGTGTTTACCGTCGCATATGTGAACGCGGGATTTCTCACGTATACGCCGGAGGGGGAACGCGCGGCGCAGGAACTGAAAGAAGAACTCAACGGCTACCTCGGAACAAGCACGACCTTTCTCGATCTTTCGGAAGTGCGTGCGACGGCGGAAGCATATCCTCGCTTCAGAGTCGTTTCCGTGGAAAAACGGTACCCCGCCGCCGTCGAAATCAAAATCGAGGAGCGCCGTGCCGCTTTCGCGATGCAGGCAGAAAACGGATGGGATATTCTGGATGCGGACGGCTTCCGGATCGACACGGTCGATTCTGCACAGGACCATCTTGTGCTTGCCGGTGATTTTTCGTTTTCCTACCGTGACGGCGTGATCGACGGAGCGTATGCTTCGCAGCTCCTTGAATTGTACGGCGTATTGTCCGAGCTTTTGGGAGAACCGCGCGCCAATATTCTTTCCGTGACGCTGGAAGACAGAGGCAATACCTCCTCCGACCGATTTGATAATTTTCGCATTGCTATGCGCGAAGGCGTTCAGATCCTGATCGGTGAACCGTCCGTCCGCGCGGGAGACAAAGCGCGGGCGGCGCTCGAAACATACTTCTCGCTGAGCGAGAGCGAGCGCGTGACCGGAACGATCATCACGGCGATCAATGGACAGACGGGAGAAGTGACCGCGGGATATGACGACTTTATCGCCGCGGAATCAGAATGAATCACTATGTTTGACTGCATGAGGGCGCGCCTAAAACGGCGCGCCTTTTTTGATAAATTACAAGGGAAATTCGAAAAAAGTCCGCGTTTTCTTGACAACGCTCCCGTCTGCTGTTATAATAGTAGAAAGAAACAGCTGAACAAATACATGCGAGGGGATTGCCGATGAGCAGCAGAAGCGTAGCGGTGCTGGACGTGCGTTCCTCGGAGGTCACCGTCGTTGTCGGCGAGCGCGGGGTAAACAACACCTTTGTGTTCAAAGCAAGCAAGACGGAACCGTACGACGGATACGACGAGAGCGCTTTTTTCGATACGGACAAACTTTCAGACGCGGTTTTCCGCGCCGTTTCTGCCGTCGAGCGCATCTGCGGGGAGCGGCTGCGTCGTCTGTATGTCGGCGTGCCCGGCGCATTTACGCGCGTGATCCCGCGCGAGCAGGTCATCGGATTTCCAAAGCGTCGGACGATCGGGCATAAGGATCTTGCCGCGTTGTTTGCAAGCGGGCGGGAGCCTTTGGACGGGTATCGGTGTATCCGCGCGACAAGCATGATCTATGTGACGTCGGATGACCGGCGCGTCGTCGATCCCGTCGGGCTGTCTTCCGCGTCTTTGAGCGGGGTGCTGTCCTATTTTTATTGCAGCGATTATTTTGCGGAGACCATGGAACGCATCTTTTCCGGCATGAAGATCGAGCTGAGCTTTCTGCCTGCGGAATATGCCATGGCGACCTATCTTATCCCTTCCGAAACGCGGGATGAATATGCGCTCTTTCTGGATGTCGGATTTATGTCGTCCTCGCTTTGCGTGCTGCTTGGGAACGGTGTTCTTGCGCAGCGTACCTATTTTGTGGGAAAGGGACAGATCGCAGCCGTCCTCATGCAGCGTTTTTCCCTGCCGTATGATGCGGCGGTCGCGCTGCTCGCCAAGGCGAATCTGTTTGTCCGCAGCAATTCGGGAAAGACGGAAGTATCCGTGCAGGGCGTATCCTACGAAGTGGATACGGACGAGCTGATCGAGGCGGTCAAAGAGGGGCTGGACGCGATTTGCGAGGCGATCGGCGGCTTTTTGGAGGAATGCTCCGCAAGAGAGCTTGATTTCAAGCCGCTCTATGTTTCGGGCGAGGGACTGGCTGAGATCCGCGGCGCGCTCGAGCACGTTTCCAAGCGCGTGAGCCGTGTCTGCGAAATGCTCGCTCCCGATCTGCCGTATTACAACAAACCCGCGATGAGTTCGCGCATCGCGTTGACCGATCTTGCCTATGAAGATCAGCGCAAGAGCGGATTTCTCTATAAACTCTTAAACATATTCGGAGGTTAACATGTTCAACGAAAATGTTCCCTTTGTGGGGAGAGAGGACGGTTCGCAGCGTTCCGCCGCGCCCGCCGCAAATGATTTTGTCGCCAACGGCAAGGCACGCATTTGCGTTGTCGGCGTCGGCGGCGCCGGCAACAACGCGGTAAACCGCATGATCGAAGCGGGGATCACGAGCGCCGATTATATTGCCGTCAATACGGATGCGCAGATCCTTGCCTGCAATAAGGCGCAGAGAAAGATCCAGATCGGCGCTCAGCGCACCAAGGGACTTGGGGCGGGCGCAGAACCGGAAATCGGCAGAGAGGCGGCAGAAGACAGCAAGGAAGAGCTTGCAAGCGCGATCGAAGGGACCGATCTGCTGTTCATCACCGCAGGCATGGGCGGCGGTACGGGTACGGGCGCTGCTCCCGTCGTTGCAAAGATCGCAAAGGACAAAAAGATCCTTACGGTCGCCGTCATCACCAAACCCTTTGAGTTTGAAGGGAAGCGGAGAATGGACAATGCCGTCAAAGGCATTGAAAATCTGAGAAAATACGTCGATACCATCGTCATCATTCCGAACGAGAAGATCCGCGAAGTCGTGCCCAAGAACGCAACCATGACGGATGCGCTCCGCGTGGCCGACGAAGTGCTTAAGCAGGGGATCCGCGGGATCGCCGATCTGATCGTCACGCCCGCGCTCATCAACCTTGACTTTGCAGACGTCAGAACGACGCTCAAGGATAAGGGGCTTGCACATATGGGTGTCGGCGTCGCCAAGGGGGAAAACCGCATCATCGACGCGGTGCGTCTTGCTGTCAATTCGCCTCTGCTCGAGACGACGATCGAGGGCGCCAAGGGCGTCATTCTCAACATCGTCGGCGGTCCCGATCTGACGCTTGACGAAGTGACCAAAGCGGCGGGACTCATTCACGGCGTGGTCGATTATTCGGCAAATATCATTTTCGGCGCCTGTGTGGATGAAAACGTGCAGGATGAAGTGGAAGTCACCGTCATTGCCACGGGATTCCCTTCCGGCGAGGAAGCGGCTCAGAATGCGGCACGGCAGAACGCGGTTTACGGCGCAACGCTCACGGTGCCGCCTGCGGAAGCGCCTGCTCCCGCAGCGGTACAGACTCCTGCGGCACAGCCGCAAGTTCAACCGCGACCCGCATCGCCCGTCTATCAGACGGCATCCAATCCTTATGCTACGCAGCAGCCGGCACAGCAGCCCCAGCCTGCGGCGCAGCCGCAGCAACCCTACTATGGGCAGCAGCAAGCTCAGAACCCGCAGCAGTCTTACTACGGGCAGCAAGCTCAGGGCGTCCAGCAACCCTATTACGGGCAGCAGTATCAGCAACCGGCGCAGCCTGTTCAGCAGAACCGTCCCGAGCCGGAGTCGGAACCCGAACAGGAGGAACGCGAAAATAAACTTCCTCCCTTCATTCGCCGTATGCTTGGCAAAAAGTAAAACAGAAGAGGCGAGCTTGGGGCTCGCCTCTTATCAATTGATCAGGAGAAAACGATATGGAGATCACGCGCGGTTTTGCAGAGCAGGTGATCGCTGCGGTCCGATCGTGCAAGGAGATCATGCTGGGCGCATTTACCGTGTCTGAAAAGGCGGGAGCTTCCAACCTTGTGACGACGGCTGATACGTCCGTGCAGGAACATCTGAGAGGGATGCTCGAAAAAATCCTGCCGCAGGCATGGTTTTTGGGGGAAGAATCGCAGGAATATCGGCAAGACGGAACATTTTGGGTAGTCGATCCGATCGACGGGACTTCCAACTTTGTGCGAGGGATGCGTCTGAGCGTCGTTTCGGTTGCCCTTGTCGATCGCGGAGAAGAAATCTTCGGCGTCGTGTACAACCCGTATTCCGAGGAATTGTTTTGCGCTGCCAAGGGAGCGGGCGCCTATCTGAACGGTACGCGTATTCATGTTTCCGGACGCGATTTTGCACATGCTCTTCTGTTTACGGCGTTCAGCCTGTATGAAAAGAAATATGCGCCTGCCTGTGAAGCTGTCCTGAAGGAACTGTATGCCGGCTGTGATGATTTCCGCCGCCTGGGCAGCGCCGCGCTGGAGCTCTGTTATCTTGCCGCCGGAAGAGGAGAGCTGTATTTTGAAATGCGCCTTTTCCCTTGGGATTGGGCTGCCGCAGGAGTGATCATTCGTGAGGCGGGCGGCGTGGTCGGAACGATCGCGGGTGAATGCCTTCGTCATGACAGACCTGTTTTACTGCTTGCGGCAAATTCTGTGGAGAACTATCGGAAGCTGAAAACGACCGTTCAGAAATATGTTCCGGAATTGCCGTACCGATTCTGATCTGTTGTTGAATAACAAAAAACCTGCCCGCAGGGCAGGTTTTTTGCTGTGTTTTTGGATCAATACATGCCGCCCATATCTCCGCCGGCAGGAGCTGCGGGTGCGGGAGGGGTAGGGATATCCGTCACAATGGACTCCGTGGTCAGCAGCGTGGAAGCAACGGACGCCGCGTTCTGCAGAACGGAACGGGTGACCTTGGTAGGATCGATGATCCCGCTCTCCACCATATCGGTGTAGACGTTCTTGAGCGCATCGAAGCCGTACGTTGCGGACTTCTTGGAGAGGATCTTGTCGACGACGACCGAGCCGTCGACACCTGCGTTTGCGGCGATCTGACGGACGGGTTCTTCGCATGCCTTGAGGATGATTGCGGCACCCGTCTTTTCGTCGCCCGACAGTTCTGCGACCAGCTTTTTCAGCACGGGAACGCAGGAGAGGAGAGCGCTTCCGCCGCCGGGGACATAACCTTCCTCGACCGCCGCGCGCGTTGCCGCAAGCGCATCGTCGATGCGGAGCTTCTTTTCCTTCATCTCGACTTCCGTCGCCGCGCCGACATTGATGACCGCGACGCCGCCTGCAAGTTTGGCAAGACGCTCCTGCAGCTTCTCCTTGTCATAATCGGAAGTGGTGACCTCGATCTGCGCCTTGATGGATGCGACGCGTGCCTTGATGGCTTCCTTGTCGCCGGCGCCGTCGATGATCGTCGTGTTGTCCTTGTCGACCTTGACCTGATTGGCTCTGCCGAGCATATCCATCGTCACGTCCTTGAACTCGTATCCGAGATCGGAGGAGACGACCGTTCCGCCCGTCAGGACAGCGATGTCTTCCAGCATCGCCTTTCTTCTGTCGCCGAAACCGGGTGCCTTGACGGCAACGCAGTTGAACACGCCCTTGAGTTTGTTGACGATGAGGGCGGCAAGCGCGTCGCCTTCGACGTCTTCCGCGATGATCAGAAGCCGCGCGCCCTGCTGTGCGAGGGGCTCGACGATGGGCAGGATCTCCTGCAGATTGGAGATCTTTTTGTCGGTGATGAGAATGTAAGGGGAGTCGAGTACGGCTTCCATCTTATCGGTATTCGTGACCATATAGGCGGAAGCATATCCTCTGTCGAACTGCATGCCTTCCACCGTGGTCAGTTCCGTGGTCATGGATTTGCCTTCTTCCACAGTGATGACGCCGTCCTTGCCGACGATCTCCATTGCCTTTGCAATGAGTTCGCCGATCGTGTCGTCGCCTGCCGAAATGGATGCGACCTGCGAAATTGCTTTCTTGCCGTCCACTTTCTTGGAGATAGAGCGGATCTGCGCTACCGCGGCGTCCACGGCCTTTTCAATTCCCTTTCTCAGGATGATGGGATTCGCGCCGGCGGCGAGGTTCTTGAGACCTTCGCGGATGATTGCCTGCGCCAACAGAACGGCTGTCGTCGTGCCGTCGCCCGCAACGTCATTCGTCTTGGTGGAAACTTCCTTTACGAGCTGAGCACCCATATTTTCGAAGGGATCGGGAAGTTCGATCTCCTTTGCGATGGTAACGCCGTCGTTCGTGATGAGGGGAGCGCCGTACTTCTTGTCGAGCACCACATTCCTGCCCTTGGGACCGAGGGTGATCTTGACCGTGTTCGCAAGGACGTTCACGCCCGTTTCAAGCGCCTTTCTTGCTTCATCTCCGTATTTGATCTGCTTTGCCATGATAAATACTCCTATTTTTCAGTTTCAATATTTTTTGTTTCATGATCCGCAAGTGCGGAATATTAGCTGCTTGGCTTGCGAAAGCGGTTTACTCCACGATCGCGAGAATGTCGCTCTGCTTGATGATTGTGAATTCTTTGCCGTCTACCTTGAAATCGGTTCCGGCGTATTTGGAGCAAAGGACCTTATCGCCGACCTTCACCTGCATGACGACTTCTTTGCCGTCCACGACGCCGCCGGGACCTACGGCAACGACAACGCAGGTCTGGGGCTTTTCCTGTGCGGAAGAGGGAAGGAAGAAGCCGCTCTTGGTCTTTTCCTCGACGGTAACCGCCTCAACGACTACCTTATCGAACAAGGGTTTGATGTTCATGATGACCTCCGAAAACAATATGTTTTTTGTTATCGCATATATTATAACCACGCGACGGGGCGCATCAAACACAATTTTTAGAAAATTTCGGAAATTTCTGCAGCTTTTGCCCGTTTTTTTCTTCTTGCGTTGACAGTGTGCGAAATTTTGTGTATAATGTCGGGTGAGGTGAAGAGCATGGAGAAATGGGACAAGCGGTTTATGGAACTCACGGAGCAGGTCGGCAGCTGGTCGAGCTGTTTCCGCCGCAAGGTCGGCGCGGTCATCGTGCGCGACAAGCGCGTGATGACGACGGGATATAACGGTGCGCCTGCGGGGATCGCATCCTGTATCGAGCGCGGAGAATGCCTGCGGGAGAAGCTGGGGATCCCTTCCGGGACGCGCGCGGAACTGTGCTACGGGGTTCATGCCGAACAAAACGCGATCATTCAGGCGGCGCGGTACGGTATCAACATTCAGGGCGCAACGCTCTACTGTACGCACCAGCCGTGCGTCATATGCGCAAAGATGATCATTAATGCGGGGATCTCGCGTGTGGTATATAAGGAAGGCTATCCCGACGAGTTTTCGCTGAAGCTCTTTGAGGAAGCCGGAACCAAGTTGGAAAAATATGAGGATCTGTAAAATAAGGAGAATTTATGGCAAACAATCCGATTGTCACGTTTGAAATGGCGGACGGCAAGACGTTCAAAGCGGAGCTCTATCCCGACGTTGCGCCCAACACGGTGAACAATTTTCTTTCTCTTGTCAACAAGGGATTTTATGACGGGATCATATTCCACCGCGTGATCGCGGGATTCATGATCCAGGGCGGAGATCCGAAGGGTGTGGGAACGGGTGGTCCCGGCTATCATATCAGAGGGGAATTTTCCTCGAACGGCGTCAGGAATCCTTTGAAGCATACGCGTGGCGTCCTGTCGATGGCGCGTGCGCAGCATCCCGACTCTGCGGGTTCCCAATTTTTTGTGATGCATGCGGATGCGGACTACCTTGACGGTCAGTATGCCGCCTTCGGAAAAGTGACGGAGGGGATGGATGTTGTGGATGCGATCGCGCAGACGCCGACCGATTTCCGCGATAAGCCCCTGAAAGAACAGAAGATGAAAAAGGTGACGGCTGAGACGTTCGGCGTTGAATATCCCGAACCTGAACGCATTTAGGAGAGTATTATGTCTGACAAAGTATTGTACGAAAACCCCTTGAACACGCGCTATGCAAGCCGCGAGATGCAGGAAAATTTCGGAGACCGGAAGCGCTTCCGCCTGTGGAGAAAGCTGTGGATCGCGCTCGCCGAGTCGGAAATGGAGCTCGGGCTTCCCATTACGCAGGCGCAGATCGACGACATGAAAGCGCATGCGGACGACATCGATTATGCGCGTGCGGACAATTATGAAAAGCAGTTCCGCCACGACGTTATGGCGCACGTCCACGCGTTCGGCGATGCGGCGCCTTCCGCAGCATCCATCATTCATCTGGGCGCGACGAGCTGCTTTGTGGACTGCAATTCCGAACTGATCATCATGAAGGACGGGCTGGATATTCTGCTGAAAAAGCTCGTCAATGTGATGGACAAGCTCAGAAAGTTTGCGCTTGCCTATAAAGATGTGCCGACGCTGGGATTCACGCATCTTCAGCCGGCGCAGCTCACGACGGTCGGCAAACGCGCGACGCTTTGGCTGCAGGATCTCATGCTCGACTATGAAAATCTTGTCAATCTTTATGATCATTTCCGTCTGCGCGGCGTGAAGGGCACAACGGGCACGCAGGCGAGTTTTCTCGATCTCTTTGACGGCGATACGGAAAAGGTCAAGGAATTGGAGCGCCACGTCGTCGCAAAGATGGGTTATCGGAACGTGTACGGCGTCACCGGGCAGACCTATCCCCGCAAATTTGATTACAATGTGCTCTGTGTTCTTTCTCAGATCGCGCAGAGCGCCTATAAGTTCTCCAACGATATTCGGATCCTTCAGAATATGAAGGAGATCGAAGAACCCTTTGAAAAGACGCAGATCGGTTCGTCCGCCATGGCGTATAAGCGCAATCCCATGCGCTGCGAGCGGATGGGTTCGCTGGCGCGCTATATGCTTTCCCTTCCTGTGAACAGCGCCGTCACGGCGTCCACGCAGTGGTTTGAGCGAACGCTGGACGATTCTGCAAACCGCCGCATCGTCAATGCACAGGCGTTTCTGACGGTGGACGCGATCCTCAATATTTATATGAACGTGGCGGACGGACTTGTCGTATACGACAAGGTCATTGCCAAGCATATTGCGGCGGAACTTCCCTTTATGGCGACCGAGAACATCATGATGGAGTGCGTGAAAGCGGGAGGAAACCGTCAGGAACTGCACGAAAAGATCCGCGTGCTCTCGATGGAAGCAGGGAAAAACGTGAAGATCGAAGGCAAGGAAAACAATCTGATCGAGCTTATCCGGAAGGATGACGATTTCAAGGCGGTCCGCGACCGGCTCGACGAGATCCTCGACGCAAAGAAGTTTGTCGGGCGCGCGCCGCAGCAGACAGTTGAATTTATCGAAAATGAGATCGATCCCATTCTTGAAAAGCATGACGCGCTGCTTGGCGAGAAGGGCGAAGTCAACATCTGAAAGTCAATAAATGTCCAAAAGCGGACAACAAGTTGCTTGCGTTTCCACATAGAATAGAGTATTCTATCCTTGGACCAAAAGGGCAGAAAGGAGGTTGCTATGACAGTTCTTGCTGTCTCTTATACACATCTCCGAGCCCACGAGACTAGCGCTCATCTCG
>URHP01000057.1 GCA_900547645.1 uncultured Eubacteriales bacterium | reverse complement strand
CACCATCGAGTTCTATCGGCGCAACTACATCGAAGGGCTTTTTCTGAGTTCGGGTGTAGTGCGGAATCCCGATTATACGATGGAACGCCTCGTGCGGGTTGCCAAAGACCTGCGACTCATACACCGGTTCAACGGTTACATCCATCTGAAAAGCATTCCCGGCGCCAGTCGCGAGCTGGTAAACGAGGCGGGACTCTATGCCGACCGTCTGAGCGTAAACATAGAGATACCTAAAGAGGAGAATCTCAAACTTCTCGCTCCAGAAAAAGACCACCAAAGCGTGTACCGACCCATGCACTACATTCAGCAAGGTGTACTCACTAATAAAGAGGACAGAAAGAAGTTTCGCCACACTCCACGCTTCGCCCCTGCCGGACAAATGGTTTATGACCGCCTCCGGATAAAAAACGCGTCCGAAAGCCGATCATGCTTTCGGACGCGCCGCTAAAAAGCGCATGTCACCTCACGCAAGAAAGGTAAGGCTCACGTCACCGTTGTTGCAGTCCACCTGCAGCGCCTTCGTGCCGCCCTCCTTGCGCTCGGGCAGATTGCTCTCTCCCTTTTTGATCGTGCAGGAGATGGAATAGTCGTCCCAGCCGCCGACGAGCGTTCCCGCGATATTCCCGTTTTTGACCGTCAGGCGGACATCCTTTCCTGCGTCGAGCGTCTGCACCGACACGTCGCCGCCGTTGCAATCGAGCGAAGCGCTTCCGCTCACCGCAACATTGGAAACACTGAGCGTTTCATTGGTCGTCGTCACCGTCAGGTCGGTCAACGCGTCGGGAAGCAGTACTTCGAGCACGCGGTACTCCTTTGCCGGCTTCGTGCCGATAAAATCCGACCATTCTTGCTGATAGAGAAGCGTCACCGACAGCTCGCCGCTCTCCGAAACGCCGATCTCGTAAAACTGCTTTTCACTTTCGAAACAATGAATATGGACCTGCCCGTCCCCGGAAGCGCCGATCTGCACCTCCCTGTCCTCCACATCGATGGTGACGGAAGAAATTTCCGCTTCCCCGGACGAATATGTTCGCTCCGCAAACGTCTCGCTTGAACAGCCGCCCAAAGCGAGCGCCGTAAAGCCCGTAACGACTGCGCAAAATACTGCAACCTTTTTCATACCATTCCTCCTTGCCGTCCGGCATATTGACATTTCGTATTTTCTATGGTACAATCATCTTAAACCTTTGTGTGACACAAATGTCAAGGAGAAAAAGCCGTTTTTATGGAAAAATTTTTTACGATCGGCGAAACGGCAAAACTTGCCCATGTGACGGCGGAGACGCTGCGCCATTACGACCGGATCGGTCTGGTGCGTCCCTGCAAAACGGACAAATGGACGGGGTACCGCTATTATTCCGAACAGGAACTTGCGCGCCTGAATACCGTTCGCGCGCTGTGCCGCATGGATCTTTCCCTGCGCGAGATCAAGGACATTCTGCAGCTGAATGATTTTGCACAGATCGTGGAACTATTGAAGCGCGCGGAAGAAAATGCAGACAAAAAAATCGCCGAACTTGCCGAGATCAAGGAAAAGATCGCACGCGCGCGGCATTTTTACGAGAGTAAAGCCGCGCCCGATACGCAGGGCGAACCTGTATTGCAGGAACTTCCGCGGCGCGTCATCCTGCTTTCGGACGAACTGCACGAGCCGACAGTCGGCAATCTGTGGAACTACCACCGCCATTTCTATGCGCAGGTCGGCGACCGAAAGGACGATTTTACCTTTGAAGACCTTGCGGGCGTCTATATCGCGGACGGCGAAGAGCGTATGTTCGCCGTGTGTTCCGCATACGCTCCCTCAGACAATCTGCGCACACTGCCCGCAGGGACCTACCTTTGCGCCGACTGTACGGAAGAGACGCGCCGATCCACGGCGGAACGCCTGCTGCAGACGGCGAAGGAGCGCTATTCCGCATCACCCGACTTTTCCGTGCATATCGTCGTGCTTACGGGAATCCTGCAATGGAACTACCGGCTGCAAGTCCCCGTCCGTCTTGCGGAAAACACATGAAAATCGGACCGACCATACGCAGACGACGGTCGTTACCCTTATAAAAATTCGCGAGCGACTTCGGGAAAACACAAAAAAGACGGGCAGAAGCCCGCCTTTTTCTCATCGTCAGCTGCGCTTGGGAACGGAAAATTCCATATCCGAATCGGGATAGGAACAGCACGGATGGAAGTAGCCGAACTTCTGATCCGCAAGCCTGCGCTTATCCGCGCCCGCAATGGAGAACTTCCCTTGGATCAGCCTGCTGTGGCAGAAACCGCATCCGCCCGCACGGCACTTGGAGGGAACCCGCAGACCGGCGCGCTCCAGCGCAACAAGCACCGTTTCCCGCGCATCCGCTTTGACCGTATACGTTTCGAACCCGATATGCACGGTGAGCGTATATTCCGCCGGCGCAACGTCGCGGTCTCCGACGCAGTTTGCCTCTTTGCGGATACGGCGCAGAGGCAGCCCGAGTTTCTTGGTTTCTCCGTCCAGAAAACGGTACATTGCCTGCGGACCGCACATCATAACGGTAAAACCTTCCTGCGGGACATATTTTCTAATGAGTTCCGCTGTAATAAAGCCCTGTTCGTAGCCTGCTTTCGGTCGGTCGCTCAGCACATAGACGATCTTGATCTTATCGCATGCGAGCGCATCGAGCTCCGCCTTCAGTGCAAGGTCTTCTTCCGCCTTTGCGCCGTAGAATATGACGAGCGAGAAATCTTCCGTCCCGTCTGCGATCGCCTGCGCCATCGAATAGAACGGCGTGATCCCGCTGCCCCCCGCACAGGCGACGACAAGGGAAGCGTCGCGCACGGGCTCGTAATAAAAATCGCCCGAAGGATCGCCGATCAGGAAGGTATCGCCGACCTTTGCTTCGTCGCAGAGATACCCGCTGAAAAAGCCGCACTTCTTGACAGTGACACTCAGGCGCCGGGAAAGCGCCTCGCTGGGCGCGGACGAAACAGCATAGGGACGGGAAACATCGCTTTCCCCCACCTTGCAGCCCACCGTCACATATTGTCCCGCACGGAAGTACAGAGGCTTTTCCGTTTCAAACGTCAGCGTGCGCATATCCGCACTCTTTTCTTCGACGGCAACGAGCGTCGCGCTCTGATAGCCGGGATGAAGGATCTTTGCCGTCTCGTTGACGCGGTAGGTCTTGGGGATCGGCTCCGCGCTCCCTTCGGCAAGTTTTGCACGGCGCTTGGGCACCATCTTTTTGAAACGCAGAAGGTCCATGAATCCGAAGATCTGTTTACGGAAAATATACATATCAGCCCTCCCTCTTGATGTCGCCGACCGTCTGCCGACCGGAAATGTCGCCCGCATGGTAAGCGCTCGAATAGCCCGAAAGACGCATCGCATAGCCGCTTGCAAAGCGCAGACCGCGCACGCCGTTTTCGTAGTCCTCGCCCATCATCTGAAGCCGCGGCATGAGTCCGTCCCAATACTGCGACTCATACCCGTAGATCACGCCCTGCGGATGTCCGCAGTAACGCGCATAGGTCATCGGCGTGGCAACGGAGATCTCCTCGATATGACCGCGCAGCTTCGCGCCCGTATCCCGTTCGAAGCGGTCGATCATCTTATTCGCAACATACGTCTTTGTCTTGAAATAATCCTGCGGCGCAACATTCGCCCAATCGTCCGACATATATAATGTAGTAAAGTACATCATGGCAGTCCCTTTGGGCGAGCAGTCCGGATCGGCGCGGTTGAGGCATACGGTCGCCTGCACGTTGTTTCCCCGGATGGTGCGCATCTTCTCATACTGTGCAACGGAATCCATCGTGTCATACAGGAAATAGTTGTGATTTTCAATGCCGAGTTCGTCCGCATCGGCATCCAATCCCAAAAACATACACAGTCCCCTGCCCGAGAACTTACGCGCGTTCGCGGCGCGCACGGCGCGTTCGGGCGGCGCGTCCATCAGCTTCCCGTACACGACGTGCGGCGAACAGTTGGCTACGACGTGGCGTGTCTCGATCTGCGTTCCGTCATCCAGCACGACGCCGCAGACGCCGTCTTCATTCGTTTCGATCTTCACCGCTTCCGTGTTCATCAGCACTTCCCCGCCCAATTCGAGGATACGTTCGACAAATGCAAGCGAAATTTCGTGCGAGCGGGACTTGGGCATCATCGCCCCGCGCAGAATATAGCGGTTGACCATGGATGCATAGTGCGCAAAACTCATGTCATCGAGATTGGCTCCCAGATAGCACCAATAGGCGCCCATGATGTCCCGCGCCTTGGCGGGCATTCCGATCACTTTCAGCACTTCGTTGACGGAATAGGATCCGCAGCGCACAAAGTTGCCGTAATGCTCCACCATATATTTGGAATCCGTCTTGCCGTTCACCGAATTGCTGTACGCCTGCGCGAGGCGCACTTCTTCCGCAAGATCGAAGAACCTGCGCGTCGCCTTGGCGCTTCCGGGAACGTAGCTCTCCATCTTTCTGACGAACGCTTCCACGCCGAACGGCATTGTCGCATCCAGCCCCTCTGCCTTACAGATGACGCGGTACGCGTCCGGAATGGGCAGCCATTCGATCTTGTTCGTCACGCCGAGCTCGTCGAACAGCACGCGCAGATCGCCCGCGTTGTCCGCCGCGCCGAAGTCGTTCAGTTCGTGCAGCGACGCTTCGAATTCAAATCTGCCGCGGCGGAAGCTGGTCGCAAACCCGCCCGGGAGATTGTGCTTTTCGACCAGCAACGTCTTCATGCCTGCCTGTGCAAGCCGCACCGCGGAGGCAAGCCCGCCGTTGCCCGCGCCGATGACGACCGCATCGTATTTTGCTTTCATCGGTCCCTCCTCTTCGGGCGGCGTACGCCGCCCGTCCATAAATCACCTATATTTTACTCCCGAATCCGCGCGCCGTCAAGGGGGTAACAAAAAAACGTTGGGCATATTTTGGGTGAAAAATCCGTTTTTTGACAAAAAATTCTTGCATAATCGGTGCAGAACGCTTGACAAGCACGTGAATTTTTAGTATGATAGCCGTTGTCCATGGGGGCGTAGCTCAGTTGGTTAGAGCGCTTGCTTGACATGCAAGAGGTCACAGATTCGAGTTCTGTCGTCCCCACCATCGAACCCTGTATATCGTGCCGAAGGTCCCGTCCGAATGCGCCGATGTGTGGGGTTTCATTTTTTATCCGGGATTACCCGGAAAAGCGCCGCGCGCCGCCCTTTGGGGCGGCGCGCGGCGTTCTTTATAAAAGCTGCAATGCTATCCGGTAAATTTCCGAATGTACGTACCTTATTTTTTCTTCTGCCTTGCAGGAAGCCGGAAAAACGTTCGCAGCAGGGCGCATTCTTCCTCGGAGAGCAGCGTTTTGTCAACGGGATAGGCGGTCACGCGGTTTGGATAGAGCAGAAAAAATTCCTTACTCTCCTTGATCTTTTCAAAATCCGAATACTTCAGACGCGACGTGGAGACGTGCTCACCCGAACGGTAATCGTTGATGACGAGCCCCTCGGCACGAAATTCATATTCATTGACGAGGCACAGCGAAAGCTGTTTTTTGTTTGCCCTGCCGCTTGAAATGAACGCAACAAGCCCCATGCCGGCACAAAGGGCGCCGAACCACAAGAGAGCGTCCAGCCAGAATCCGTCGGGCAAGGTACGCCCCTCGTCCGTGACGACATAGAGCACGACGTATGCAATGAGCATGGCGAAGCCGACGATCGTCATGCCGAGTAAGACCGCCCGCACCCTCTTGAAAATACGCTTTTGCAGCGCATTGTCCACCGTGACGCGCGTCCTGACGCAGGGCGTCTGCGCAGCGCGTTCCGTCTCCTGCGCCGAAGGAACGTCCTGTCGTTCCCCTTCATTGGCAGAAAATTCTTCCATAGTTCTCCCCTTTTTGTAGTATTATGTCACGCATAATACTATGAAATGGCGGATAAATTGGCTTTCACTCGTACATTTCCGCCTTTGTACTGCGTTTGAAGAGCTTTCCGATCTCCTCTTTGCAGCGCGCCGCGTCATCGCCCGAGCCGTAGCAAACGGCATATACCGCCTTGGTGATGGGCAGATCGACGCCGTATTGTTCCCCAAGCAGCTTCATCGCCTCCGACGTTGCGACGCCTTCGGCGAGCTTTTCAAAGCGCTGCCCCTTTGCCAGCATCTCGCCGTACATACGGTTGTGCGAATAGCGGGAAAAGAGCGTCGTCTCATAGTCCCCCAGATGCGCAAGCCCGTAGGCGGAAAGCTCGTTGCCGCCCATCGCCTTGATGAGACGGGCGACCTCGCGCGCGCCGCGCGACATGAGCGGTCCCTTCAGCGGCACGCACAGGACGTCGAGGATGCCCGCCGCGATGCCCATGACGTTTTTCGCCGCCGCCCCGATCTCGGTGCCGAGCAGATCGTTCCCGTAATAAAAGCGGATGAGATCGCTTTTGAAGCTGTCCACAAGGCGGATCTTGAGCGCCTCGCTTTCCGAATCGATGACCATGCAGTTCGGGATCCCCTGCACAAAGCTCTGAATGTGACCGGGCCCCACCCAGACGGCGATCCGATCGGGCGAAACGCCGCTCTCGACCAGGATCTGCGAAAGACGCTTGCCCGTACCCGTCTCGATCCCCTTCATGCACAGCACGAAGGCCTTGTCGGACACGGGGAACTGCATGACGCGCCGCATAAATCCGCGCAGCCCCTGCGAACTGATGGAGATGACGATGAGTTCCGCCGTCGTCACCGCCCGCTCCAGATCGCATGTGAGCGTGATCCGCTCGTCCAGACGGACGTAATCGTTTGCGCCCGTCTGTCTGAGGACTTCGTAGGAGGGATCCCCCTCCGGTCCCCAGCTCGTCACCTGATTGCCGCGCTGCGTCAGATACCACGCAATGAAGGAACCCCAGCGCCCGCAGCCGAGTACGGAAATTTTCATATCTGTTTCCTTTCGAGGAGCGCCCGCGAGAGCGTCACCTCGTCCGCATATTCGAGTTCCGAACCGACGGGCACCCCGCGCGAAATACGCGTGACGACGACGCCGAGCGGTTTCAGCAGTTTTGCAATGTACATTGCCGTCGCCTCGCCCTCCACGTCGGGATTGGTCGCCATGATGACTTCCTTCACGCCGCCCTCGTTTACGCGCCCGAGAAGCTCGCGGATGCGGATGTCGTTGGGCGAAACGCCGTTCATCGGATCGATCACGCCGTGCAGGACATGGTACACGCCCTTGTATTCGTGCAGTTTTTCCAGCGCGATGACGTCTTTGGGCTCCTTGACGACGCAGATGGTGGACTTATCGCGCGTCTTGCAGACGTCGCAGATCTCGTCTTCCGTGAAATTTCCGCAGATCTTACAGAAGCGCACGCGCCGCTTGACGTCCACGATGGCGTCCGCAAAGGCGCGCGCCTCGCTTTCCGACATGCCGATGACCTTGTAAGCATACCGCTGCGCCGTCTTCTTGCCGACGCCGGGAAGTTTGGAAAACTCGTTCATCAGCCGCCCGATCGGCTCGATAAAGACTTCCACTTACAGAAGACCTCCCATGCCGCCCATGGCGCCGAACTTACCCATTTTTTCCTGATAGACGGCATCCGCCTTCTTGTAGCCGTCCAGAATCGCCGCCATGACGAGATCCTCCAGCATCTCCTCGTCCTCGGGATCGATGACCGACTTGTCGATCTCGATGCCGTCGATGATCTTCTTGGCGTTCATATAGACGACGACCGCCTCGCCGCCCGCCGTGCCGACGATCTCCCACTCGTCGAGGAGCTTTTCCGTTGCCTGCATCTCTTCCTGCATCTTCTGCGCCTGCTTCATGAGGTTCTGCATTCCCGCGCCCCCCATGCCGCCTCTGTTGAATCCTGCCATATTTCCTCCGAATTTACTTTACTTCTATGGGATAACCCGCAAAATCTTCTTTCAACTTCTGAACGCCGTCCTTTTCCTCCGCATGTCCGGCGGAAACATAGCGCACTTCGAACTGCGAAACGCCGAGTTCCTCAAACACTTCCTGCATGACGGAACGGTGCCTTTCCCCGTTCAAAGTATCGGCGACCGTCCTGACGTCCGTCGTCAGCACGAGCGTTCCGCCCTCCTTCGACGGCGCCAGATCGCGGCACAGCGCATACGCCACGCCGCTCTTGGGAAGTTTCCTGAGACGGCGCAGGAACAGCCCGAACACCGCCTCCGGCGAATCATCCGGAACGGAAGGCGCCGCCGGTGTGCCGGATAAAGGCGCAGCGGGAGCGAAGGGCGCGGCATCGGGTTCTTCCGTACGCACGCGCGGCGGCTTTACCGCGGCAGCGGGCGCGGCTTCCCGCCGTACTTCTTCCCACGGCGGAACGTCGTCCTCGGGCGGCGGTTCCGGAAGCGGAGGAAGTTCATCCTCCGCCCTCGCCGGCTTTCTCGTCTCCGGTTCTTTCGCGGGAGCGGGCTGCGGCGCGGGCGCTGCAGTTGCAGGAATGCCCGCCGGCGCGCCCGAAGCCGCCTGCGCAAGCCGTTTTTCCAGCGCAGAGACGCGCAACAGAAGCGCGTCCGCATCGAGGTCGGTCTGCGGCATGGCGGCGCGCAGGATCGCGGTCTCCAGCGAAATGCGCGGCGAAGAAGCATAGCGCAGCTCGTTCTCCGTCTTTGTGAAGATCTCCGTCGCCCGCAGGATCGCCCGTCCGTCCGCGCCGTCCGCAATGCGCCTGACCTCCGCAAAAAATTCCTTCGGCAGCGCGAGCAGCTTCTCGGCGTTCTTGCACATTTTGGCGATCGCGACCTCGTTCAGCAGTTCCAGAATGTCCTTCAGCAGCACGCCCACGCCCTTTCCCGCGGCAAGCGCTTCTTCGGTCGCCGTGAGCGCGGTCGGCATATCCGCCGCCAGCAGCGCGGCGACGAGCTTCGCATTCGTGGCAAAGTCCGCCGAACCGAGCACGCTCGTCACGCCCGCGTAGGTGAGCTTGTCCCCGTAGGCAAGGCACATTTCCGCAATGGAGAGCATGTCTCTGTCGCTCCCCGCGCCCGCACGGGCAATGGCGGCGACCGCCTCTTTTTCATAGGCCCTGCCCATCCCGTCGAGAATTCCCGCAAGGTGCTTTTCCAGATCTTCTTCGGGAATGAGCTTGAAATCCAGCCGCATGCAGCGCGAGAGAATGGTCGCGGGGATCTTGTGCGGTTCGGTGGTGGCGAGAATAAAAATAGCGTGCGCGGGCGGCTCCTCGAGCGTCTTTAAAAGCGCGTTGAAGGCGCTGTCCGTGAGCATGTGAACTTCGTCGATGATATAGACTTTATACTTGCCGGAAACGGGAGGATACTGCACCTTCTCCCTCAGATCGCGCATCTCGTTCACGCCGTTGTTGGACGCGGCGTCGATCTCCGAAATATCGAGGGAGTTTTCCGACAGCGCGCGGCAGGCGGCACACGTCCCGCAGGGCGAACCGTTCACGGGATGCTCGCAGTTGACGGCACGCGCAAAGATGCGCGCCACGCTCGTCTTGCCCGTTCCGCGCGGACCGGTAAAGAGATAGGCGTGCCCCACTTCGCCGCGCGCGATCTGGTTGGTGAGAACGCGGACGACGTGCTCCTGCCGCACGATCTGATCAAAGGTCGCGGGGCGGTATTTGCGATAGAGGGAAAGATGTGCCATAGCTTATTTGTTCTCCTTTTGCCGTTCGGCAAGAAAGGAATTCATCAGTTTTTTCTTGGAGCGGGCGAGCGCGTTGTCGATGCTCTTGCGGTCCTTGCCCGTCGTTTCCGCAATAGAGGCATAGCTCATGCCGTCCAGCCACAGCGTGACGACGCGGAATTCAAAGTCGGAAAGCGCGCCCGTGAGCCGCGAACGGAACTCCGCGAGCGATTCGCCCGCGAGCAGAAGATCTTCGGGCGTACCGCCCTCCGGAACGCTGTCCGGATCGAGTTCTTCGACTTCCGGCAGCTTTCCCGCGGCGCGGAGCGCGTCGTAGATGCGCCGCGAAACGCACAGATAGGCAAAATTTTTAAAGCTCTTTCCGCCGTCCTGCCGATAGGCGCGCACAGCGGCAAACAGACCGATCATGCCCTCCTGCACCAGATCTTCCGTCTCGCCGCCCTCCAGAAAAAATTTGCGGGCACGGGCACGGACGGCGCTCTTATAGCGGTTGAGCAGCTCCGCTTCCGCTCCCTCCTCGCCCGCCTGCGCGCGCGCCGCGAGCGACTCATCCGTCTCATTTTTCCAATCTTGCACGTACCACCTCATAGACGGCGATCCCGAGCGCAACGGAGGCGTTGAGCGAATTGACCTGCCCGAAAAGCGGGATGGACAGAACGCCGTCGCACTTCTCGCGCGTGAGCCGCCTGACGCCGCTGTCCTCGCCGCCCACGACAAACGCCGCCGCGCCCGTAAGG
>URHP01000056.1 GCA_900547645.1 uncultured Eubacteriales bacterium | reverse complement strand
TATAAGAGACAGAGCGAGACGTCGCTTTCGGTGATCGCGCCCGCCGCGGCATGAATGACCTTGACGCGCACTTCCTCGTTGGAGAGTTTTTCCAGCGATGCTTTGACCGCCTCCACGCTGCCCTGCACGTCCGCCTTGACGATGACTTTGAGATCCTTGAGGTTCCCTTCCTCCGCCTGGCGGAAGATGTCGTCCAGCGAGACCTTTGCCGTCTCGTGGATCATGGATTCGCGCTGCTTGTTCTTGCGCTCCTCCTGCACCTGCTTCATCAGGCTCGCCTCGACGGCGAACACCGCGTCGCCCGCATTGGGCACATCCTCAAGCCCGAGCACGGAGACCGCCGTGGAGGGTCCCGCTTCCTTGACCGTTCTGCCCTTGTCGTCGATCATGGCGCGCACGCGCCCGACGGTGGTACCCGAAACGATATTGTCTCCCGTGTGCAGCGTTCCGTTCTGCACGAGGACGCTTGCCATGGGGCCCTTGCCCTTGTCCAGCTTTGCTTCGATGACGACGCCCTTTGCCTTGCGGTTGGGATCCGCCTTGAGCTCGCGCATTTCCGCGATCAGGTCGATGTCTTCCAGCAATTTGTCGATGCCCATGCCCGTCTTGGCGGAGACGGGTTCGACGATGACGTCGCCGCCCCATTCCTCGGGCACGAGATCGTATTTCATCAGCTCCTGCTTCACCCGGTCGGGCTCCACATGCGGCTTATCCATCTTGTTGAGCGCCACGATGATGGGCACTTCCGCCGCCTTGGCGTGATTGATCGCCTCCACCGTCTGCGGCATGATGCCGTCGTCCGCCGCAACGACGAGCACGACGATGTCCGTCACCTGCGCGCCGCGCGCACGCATCGCCGTGAAAGCGGCGTGACCGGGCGTATCGATGAACGTCACCTTTTTGCCTTCGCCGAACGTGACGGTATACGCGCCGATGCTCTGCGTGATGCCGCCCGCTTCTCCCTCCGTGACGTTGGTCTTGCGGATGGCGTCCAGCAGGGAGGTCTTGCCGTGGTCGACGTGCCCCATGACCGTGACGACGGGCGCACGGGGAACAAGGTTTTCGTCGGGCGAACCGTCTCCGTGCAGTTTGAGCAGGGCGTCTTCCGCGGTCTCCTCGGGTTTGTATTCGAGGTCGATCCCCAATTCCAGAGCGATGAACGCCGCGTTGTCATAGTCCACCGATTCGTTCACCGTCTTCATCACGCCCTCTTTGAAGAGCCGCTTGGTGATCTCCACCGCAGAAATGCCCAGTTTTTCGGAGAGGACCTTGATGGGGATCTCCTTGCTGGTGACCACGGCGTGGTCGATCTTGATGGTCTGCGTCTCCTTGCGGACGTTCTTCTTTCCGAAGCGCGCCTTGCGATAGCCGCTCTTGTCTTCGTCAAAATCGCCGATGGTCGCCCCCTGCCTGCGCTGAAGGTCGCGCTTGTTGGCGGGACGGCGCGCTTCGACGTACGTCTTTTCAAATTTCTTGGGCGCGTCGCGGCGCACGGGTGCGGGCGGCGGCGCCACGGGACGCGCGGGCGCGGGGCGTGCCCCTGCCGCGGGGCGGGGCGCCTGCGGGCGCATGCCGGGCTGTGCGGGACGCTGCTGTGCTCCCTGACGGGCGGGCGGCGTGTAGGTGGGACGCGCGCCCTTTCCGTCTGCCGCAGGGCGATAGGTGGGGCGTTCGGGCTTTGCCGCGGGACGCTCGGCAGGACGCTGGCGCTCCGGCTGTTGGCGCACGGGCGCAGCAGACTTTTCGGACGCAGGCGCAGACGCGGCAGGCTTCGGCTGAGGCGCCCTCTCTTCGGACTCCTTTTCCGCGACGGGCGCTTTTTCCGCAGGTGCGGGAGCGGCAGGCGCTTCCTTGGCTGCGGAAGCAGCCTGTTCCTCGCGCTTTGCCCGCTCTTCCTCCGCTCTGATGCGTTCCTGTTCGAGACGGGCGGCTTCCTCCGCCGCCGCGCGCGCTTCCTCTTCCTTTCTGCGCGCTTCTTCCTCCGCGCGCCGCGCATTGGCGGCGGTTTCCAGCTCGCCGAGCTTCTTCAACAGCTCGGAAAGCTGCTTTTCGCCCGCGGAAATCGTCTTGTTCAACGCCGCGCCGCGCTCGTCCTTGAGCAGCGCGCCCAATTTTTCAATGTTTTCGTATGCCATATCTCCTCCGATGGCGGCGCGATGGCAGCCGCCGCGTCCGCATTCCGAATCTTTACTGTTCCAACTCCCCGCGGATCGCAGCCGCCAGGTGCTCTTCCCGGACCGCCGCGACCTTGCACGCCGCCTTTCCGACGGCGGTCTCCAGATCGTCCGTCCAGACGACGGGACAAGAAAACTTTTGCGCAAGTTTCGCGATGTCCTTCCTGCAGTTTTCAGACGCCGTACAATCGGCGACGAGCAGATACACTCGTTCGCGCGTTGCGCGCGCCGCGTTGACGCCCAGCGTCAGTTTGCCGGCGCGTCTGCAAAATCCGAGATACGTCCCCGCTTTATTTTGCACCGAGGAACTCCTCCTCGATCGCCCGGTATACGTCGTCGCTCACCTCGGCGGAAAACGCCTTGTTGAGCAGACGGTACTTTCTCAGTTTTTTGATGCACGCTTCGCTGCCGCACACGTACGCGCCGCGCCCCGGGAGCTTTCCCGAAAAGTCGAGACGGATCTCTCCTTCCGCATTTCTGACAACGCGGAGCATCTCCTTTTTGGGCTTTTCCTCGCGGCAGGCGATGCAGGTGCGCATGGAAATTTTTTTCTGCGCGGGCATTTATTCCTCCGGAGCGGGCGGTGCGGCAGCCGCTTCGAGGTTCATTTTCGCCGCCGCCGATTCACTCTTGACGTCGATCTTCCAGCCCGTGAGCCGCGCGGCGAGCCGCGCATTCTGCCCGTCCCTGCCGATGGCAAGGGAGAGCTTGTCGTCGGGAACGACGGCGACCGCGGACTTTTCGCTCATCTGCGTGACCGAAAGCACGGTCGCGGGAGAGAGCGCCTTGGCGATGAACTCGAGCGGATTTTCGCTCCACAGGATAATATCGATCTTTTCGCCGCCCAATTCCGCCACGACGGCATTGACACGCGCGCCCTTGTTGCCCACGCATGCACCCACGGCGTCCACGCGGGGATCTTCCGAAGCGATCGCCATCTTGGTGCGATGTCCCGGCTCGCGGGAGATGCCCTTGACGACGACGGTGCCCGCCTTGATCTCGGGTACTTCTTCCTCGAACAGGCGCTTGACCAGACCGGGCGCGGCGCGGGAAACGAGCACCTGCGCGTTCCTTCCGCCGTTCTTCACACGCTTTACGTACACTTTGATGCGGTCGCCCGTCAGATATTTTTCGCCGGGGACCTGATCCTGCGGGAGCATCAGCCCCTCGATCTGCCCCTTTCCGAGTTCCACATACACGTTGCGCGCGTCCACCTTGCGGACAAGCCCGCTCATGAGCTCGCCCTCTTTGTCCGAAAATTCGGACAGCGTGTTGTCGCGCTCCGTCTCGTGGATCTTCTGCAGAATGACCTGCTTTGCGGTCTGCGCGGCGATGCGCGTGAAATCCTTGGGCGTAAACTCGTCCGTCAGGACGTCGCCCACCTTTGCGCTCTTCTTGATCTCCTGCGCTTCCTCAAGGGAGATCTCGCCGTCGGCAAGCTCCTCCGCGTCCGAGACGGTGCGCTTCAGATAAAAGCGGATGGTCCCCTTTTCGGGATTGAGCTTGACCTCCACATTGCCCCCCTCGCCGATATACTGCTTCTTATAGGCGGAGGCAAGCGCCGTTTCGAGCGCCTCGACGAACGTCTCTTCGCTGATGCCTTTTTCGCGCTCCAGATCGGCAAGCGCCGCAAAGAAATCCTTGTTGATCATAGTGTTCTCCTTATTTTATCCTACCGCCCGCAGGCGTCACACTTCAATGAGCAGACAGACCTTGGAGGTCTTGTCAAAGGGAATGCGCAGTTCGCCACGTTCCGACGCAAGCACCACCTCGCCGTTTTCGAACGCGGTGAGCGTGCCCTCGTGATACTTCGCGCCGGCATAGGGCGCGTACAGGTGCACCTCGATCTTTTCGCCCAGATGCCGCTCGAAATCGCGCGCCGACTTAAACGGGCGGTCCAGCCCCGGCGAAGAACAGTTGAGCGTATATGCGGCGCCGTACGTGGGATCGAGTTCGTCGAGCGCGACGTCCGCCGCGCGGTGGAACGCTTCGCACAGGTTGAGATCGACGCCGCCGGGCGCGTCGATGACGAGCGTCAGAGACCGCTCGCGGTTGTTCCAGACGGCTTCCAGAAGTTCCGCGCCCACCGACTGCGCGACGGGCGCCAGAAATTCTTCCACTTCCTTCATGGGTTTGATGGTCATAAGCGCCTCCCCGGCGGAGCTGCCTTGCGCCGCCCGAAACGAGATCTGAAGAACCTTTACATAAGAATATTGAGAGCGGCTGCCCGCTCTCAATCCATACTTCAGATTAAGATCATCCTTAGTTTACCACGTTCTTCCGAAAAATGCAAGCATTTCCGCAGAGAATTTTCATTCGAGCTTCTGCGCCATGCGGGCAAGTTCCAGAAAGACCTTGGCGGTGACGAACGCGTCGTCAAACGCGCGGTGATGGTGGAAAGTGAAACCGAAATAGTCCGCCACGTCGTTGAGACGGTTGTGCGGCAGTCGCAGCGTGCGCTGCGACATGACCATGGTGTCATACTGCCGCTGATCGAACAGGAAGCCCTCCTGCTCGCCGTAATAGCGGATAAACTTGTAGTCAAACTGCACGTTGTGCCCCACCAGCGCGCACCCCGCCGAAAATTTGTAAAAGTCGGCGAGCACGTCCCCCACGGCGGGCGCCCCGACCAGCATATCGTCGGTGATCCCCGTGATCTTGACGATCTCCTCCGACAGCCGTACGGGACAGGCGACGAACGTGGAAAATTTTTCCGAGATCTGCCCGCCGCGGATCCTGACCGCGCCGAGTTCGATGATGCGGTCCATCGTCCCCGTCACGGGCGAATTGTTGAGTCCCGTCGTTTCCAGATCGAATACGACGAAGTCCTGTTTCGTGACTGCCTCGGGCAGCGGCTTGCCCGCAAACAGCGTGCCCTGCACGAAGTCGGTGACGGGCGCGGGAAATACCGTGCGGTACTGCGCGGGTACGGGGCGGGAAGGACGTTCTTCCGGCACAAATCCGTCGGGAGCATGTCCGAGATCGATCTGTTTGGCACGGAAGGAAAGTCCGCCGTTATACAGTTCGTTGTCCCCCGTCAGACAAACGCTGTCCCCCTGCTTCACGCCGCGCACCTTCTCTACGGTCGCCTTCTTGGAGAAGTACGAACTGCGCAGCTGCCCCGTCGCATCCGAGACCGTCACGGAAAAATAGGGCTTGCCCGACCTGGTCTCGCGCTCTTCAATGTACGAGACCGTTCCGCAGACGGTCACGTTGGTCATCTCTTTGACGAGGTCTGCAATATAGATGGCGTTCGACGGCTTTGCACCGTCGATGGGCTCGTAGCCCTCGATGGGGAAAAAGCGCGGCGCAGCCACAAACTCCGCCTCGGGCGGGGCGGCGTGTTCGATCTCTCCGCGCTCTTTCTCGATGAACCGCACTTCGCCGAACCACGTCCCGCAGAACTGTCTGGCAAGCTCGGCGCTCACCGCGTCGAGGATCCCGTCGCCGAGCATCCGCTCGCGCTCCATCTGCCCCACCGAGACGAAGAACCTTCCGCCGCCCTCGTCCACCGTGACGGCAATATCCTCGGGATCGACGAACGCGGCGACGCCCGGGAAGCGGTTCTTCAAAATGTCCGCCACCGCGCGGCGCACGCCTGCCTCGTCCGGCACGGACTTCAGCACGCGCACTTCCGCCGTAAATCCTTCGGGAACGTATTTTTGCGTCACGCCGCGGGCATACTCCACGTCCTCGGGCGAATAGGTGACGTCCGTCACCAGATGAAAGGTCGCCGTGCGGCGTGCGACCTCGATTTTACGAAGCACCGCCCGCCGAAGCCCCGGCGCCTTGCGGATCTCCTCCAGATATTCCTTGCTCTTCATCCGATCAATTCTCCGAGCCGCCCGAAAAAGACGCGTTCCGCATCCTCTGCGGCGACTCTCTCGTCCGGTCTTCCCTTCTGTATGATGACGCAGTACCGATCGCCGCCCGCGATGCCGAGGTCGCACCCCCGCGCCTCGCCGGGACCGTTGACGACGCAGCCCATGACGGCGACTTTGAGCTTTTTCCTGACCGTGCGCACGCGCGCCTCCACGCGCGACGCCAGCCCGATACAGTCGTAGCGGCACCTGCCGCAGGTGGGACAGGCGACCACTTCCACATAGTCCTGCTCCAGCCCGCAGGCGCGCAAGATCGCATGCCCGGCATACACTTCCTCGACGGGATCGGCGGAAAGAGAGACGCGGATGGTCTCGCCGATGCCCGCAAGCAGCAGCGAACCGATGCCCACGCTGCTCTTGACGATACCCGTCCCGCGCGTGCCCGCTTCGGTCACGCCGAGATGCAGCGGATAATCGCAGCGCTTCCGCAGCAGCGTGTACGCTTCCACCGTGAGCGGGACGTCGGACGCCTTGACGGAGATGACGATGTCCCCCACGCCGTGCCGCTCCAGCACGGCGACGTTCGAGAGCGCGCTCTCGACGAGCGCCTGCGCGCTTCTGCCGTATCTGGCAAAATGCTCCTTTTCGATGCTCCCCGTATTCGCGCCCACGCGCACGGGAACGCGGTGCGCCTTCACGCAGTCGGCAACGCGCGCGATCTCCGCTTCCCCGCCGATATTGCCCGGATTGATGCGCAGTTTATCCGCGCCGTTCTCCACGGCAAGCACCGCAAGTTTCGCCGAAAAATGCACGTCCGCCACGACGGGCGCGCTCACGCGCGCCTTGATCGCGCGCAGGGCAAGCGCATCCTCTTCGTCCGCCACCGCAACGCGCACGATGTCGCAGCCCGCATCCTGCAGGGAAAGAATTTGAGCGACGCTCTTTTCCACGTCGCTCGTCTTGGTTGTCGTCATGCTCTGCACGGGAATGCTGCCGCCGCCCAAAAGCGTGCTCCCGACGCGTACACTCCGGATCATTATGCCTTTGTTTCCTCTTCCTTCTTTTCGATCATCTTCTGCAGTTCCGCCATGAACGAGGAAATATCCTTGAAAGAGCGATACACCGAAGCATAGCGCACGTACGCCACTTCATCGAGCTTTTGCAGCCCTTCCATGACCATTTCGCCGATCTTTTTGGAGGAGATCTCCTGCTCCATGGAATTGTAGATGCGCTTGGCAATATCCTCGGCGAGCGCATCGATCTTTTCAATGGGAACGGGGCGTTTTTCGCACGCCTTGATGACGCCGCGTTTGATCTTGCCGAGATCGAACGCCTGACGCGTCCCGTCCGACTTGACGACGAGAATGGGTGCGACTTCGATGGTCTCGTACGTTGTAAAGCGCCTGCCGCAGCCCATGCATTCGCGGCGGCGGCGAATGGTGCGCTCGTCATCCGCCGAGCGCGAATCGATGACCTTGCTCTCCGTACAGTTGCAATACAGGCAGCGCATATGTTTCTCCTTCGTCAAACCGTATATTTTGTGGTCAATTTTATACAGTATACCACATTTATTTCATTTTGTAAAGGGTTTGGAAAAAAAATGCCAAACGGCTTACAGACGATTTATACCGCGCCGTCTTTCTTTTTCTTGAATGCGATGCCCGCTCTGCAAAAACAAAGCCCCGTCCGATCGGACGGGGCTTTCCGTGTCATGTAATGTTCGGTCAGATCCTTGCAACGCCCGTCTTGCGCGCCGCCGCCTTGACCGCTTCCGCCACCGCGTCCTTGACGTGAGGGTTAAAGGAATCGGGAATGATATAGTCGGGCGTAAGCTCGCTTTCGGGAATGACGGAAGCGATCGCCTCCGCCGCCGCGATCTTCATTTCGTCGTTGATGTCGCTCGCGCGCACGTCAAGCGCACCGCGGAAGATCCCGGGGAATGCCAGAACGTTGTTGATCTGGTTGGGGAAGTCGCTCCTGCCCGTGCCCATGATGCGCACGCCCGCCGCCTTCGCTTCGTCAGGCATGATCTCGGGAACGGGATTCGCCATCGCAAAGATGATGGGATCGGGCGCCATCGTCTTGACCATCTCTGTCGTCAGGCTGCCGGGAGCGGAAACGCCGATAAACACGTCCGCGCCCTTGATGACTTCGGCAAGGCTTCCCTGCTTCTTTTCAAGGTTGGAGATCTTCGCCATCTCCTCTTTGATGGGATTGAGCCCGTCGCGTCCCTCATAGATCGCGCCCTTTCTGTCACACAGGATGACCTTCTTCAGTCCTCTGCTCATGAGCAGCTTGGTGATGGCGATGCCCGCCGCACCCGAACCGTTGACGACGACGGAGAGATCTTCCATCTTCTTGCCGACCAGCTTCAGCGCGTTGATCATCGCCGCAAGCGTCACGACCGCCGTGCCGTGCTGATCGTCGTGGAAAATCGGAATATCGCAGACCTCTTTGAGGCGCTTTTCGATCTCGAAGCAGCGGGGCGCGGAAATGTCCTCAAGGTTGATGCCGCCGAAGCTCCCGGCAAGCAGCTGAACGGTGCGGACGATCTCGTCCACGTCCTTGCTGCGCACGCACAGGGGGAACGCGTCAACGTCGCCGAACGTCTTGAAGAGCGCGCACTTGCCCTCCATGACGGGCATGCCCGCTTCGGGACCGATGTCGCCCAGACCGAGAACGGCGGTACCGTCCGTGACGACCGCGACAAGATTGGCGCGGCGCGTATAGACGTAGGAAAGATCGACGTCCTTGCTGATGGCAAGGCAGGGTTCGGCAACGCCGGGCGTATAGGCGACGGCGAGTTCTTCGCGGTTGGTGATGGGCGCGCGGGTAACGACCTCGATCTTGCCCTTCCATTCCTTGTGCTTGTCAAGCGCATACTGTTTCTTATCCATATTCGTACCTCTTGAGAGATTTTATTTTCAGATTCCGAGGGAATCCAGGAATGCCCTGAGCTGTTTTGCGGAATTGCGGAGTTTTTCCGTCTCTTCCGCGGTGAAGTCATACACGAGGTTCCCGACCACGCCCTCGTCCCCCACGAAGGAAGGAACGCTGATGGCGACGTCGTTGATCCCGTAATAGTCGTGCAGGACGCTCGACACGCTGAAAATGCTGTGCTTGTTCTTGACGACCGTGCTTGCAAGTTCCGCGGCGATGGCTGCGATGGCGTAGTTCGTCACGCCCTTGCGCTTGATGACCTGCGCGCCGGAGGAAACGGTGTCCTTGATGACCTCGTCCTTATCGAGCGCAATGCCGCGCTTGGCGCAGAAAGAATCCAGACGCATGCCCGAAACGTGCACCGAGCTCCACACCGCAAACTGACTCTCGCCGTGTTCGCCCGCCGTAAAGCCGTGAATGTTGCGGATGTCCGCATCCAGACGCGTAGAGAGGAAATAGCGGAAGCGCGCGCTGTCCAGAACGGTACCCGTGCCGAACACTCTGCCCGCGGGCAGGCCGCTCTCCTTCTGAATGAGATAGGTGATGACGTCAACGGGATTGGAAATGACCATAACGGCGCCGCCGTTATAGTACTTCATGAGGTTTTTGGTGACGTCACGCGCAATGGCGACGTTCTTCGCCGCAAGGTCGAGCCGCGTCTCGCCGGGCTTTCTGCCGACGCCCGCGGTGATGATGATGAGATCGCTGTCCACAACGTCCGCATAGCTGCCGCTGTGAATGTTCATCGAGCCCATCGTGATGATGCCGTGGCTGATGTCCATTGCCTCGCCTTCCGCCTTCTCCGCATTGACATCGATAATGACGATCTCCGCGACGAGACGCTGCGTGGCGATGGAAAACGCGACGGAGGACCCGACCGCGCCCGCACCGATAATGCTGATTTTGGTAGGTTTTCTTTCCATGTCTTTCTCTTGCCTCTGTCCTTTATAAGATTGCCGATTTTATTATATTCCCCATCCCGCCCACGATACATTATAACACCGACGTCCCTTTCTGTCAAGGCTGCAACGCACAAAAAACGACGGAATTTTCCGCAATATGCAAAGCTGCGCAAAGCATCCCTTGACGCACCCTTCTTTCCCGTCATCACGGACGGAACGCAGTCCGCCCTACACAAGAAACCGCCCGCGCGCGGAAGCATGATGCCCGGGCGACGCACGCCCATGTCGCCGCCACGCAACGCAAAGCGCCGGACACAAACACAGGGGAACGCCGACCGCGTTCCCCTGTTCCTTTCCGGTTCGTTATGCGAAATATCCGCCAAAGCGTTACAAAAGGCAGCTTGCAATCACGCAAAGCGCAATGAATCCTGCAATCAGAAATTTGTATTTTTTTGCTTTTGTAAACATATTTCCCCTCATTTTTTAATCTTTTACCCATACGCTTGTTGGTTTACAAATTAGATCGATTCTCCCGAAACAAATACGAGATGGCTATCCATCGCAAACACCTGAAAGACAACGGTATTA
>URHP01000055.1 GCA_900547645.1 uncultured Eubacteriales bacterium | reverse complement strand
GGCATTGCTGTTCTCTCTGGTGGAAAGGAGTAAATGATGGATATTTTGGATGACTGCGAGAAGAAAGCATTGGTATCTTTGGATGGTCAAGTTGATTTTAAGCTTAAGAATAAAGTGCGTAATGGCAAACTTTATGTAGATCAAGGTATTATTGCAGGATGTGCAGGTGGTGGATTTGAAAATATCTGTGCAGCAGCTGATATCCTTAAAGGCAAGAGCATTGGTGCAGATGCCTTCACATTGAGTGTATATCCGGCAAGTACTCCGATTTATATGGAACTGGCTAAGAATGGCGTTCTGGCAGGACTTCTTGAAACGGGAGCTGTTGTGAAGACTGCTTTTTGCGGACCTTGCTTTGGTGCAGGGGATACTCCTGCAAATAATGCATTCAGTATCCGTCATACGACCAGAAACTTCCCGAACCGCGAGGGATCCAAGATCCAGAACGGCCAGATTTCTTCCGTTGCCCTGATGGATGCACGTTCCATTGCAGCAACCGCAGCAAACAAGGGATTCCTGACCGCAGCAGACGAGTTCACCGGAACATACACGAAACCGGCATACCACTTCGATAAGAAGATTTACGAGAACCGTGTCTTCGACAGCAAGGGTGTGGCAGATCCGTCTGTAGAAATCCAGTTCGGACCGAACATCAAAGACTGGCCGGCTATGCCGCAGCTTGCCGAGAACCTGATTCTGAAGGTTGTTTCCGAGATCCACGATCCGGTTACGACAACCGACGAGCTGATTCCATCCGGCGAGACTTCTTCCTTCCGTTCCAACCCGCTCGGACTGGCAGAGTTCACCCTGTCAAGAAAAGATCCGGCTTACGTGGGACGTGCAAAAGAAGTACAGGTCGCAGAGAAAGCCATCCAGGAAGGAAACTGCCCGGCAGAGGCACTTCCGGAACTGAAACCGGTCTTCGCAGCCATCCATACCCAGTACCCGGATATCGACAAGACAAACGTCGGTGTCGGATCCACCATCTTCGCTGTAAAACCGGGCGACGGCTCTGCGCGTGAGCAGGCAGCTTCCTGCCAGAAGGTATTAGGCGGCTGGGCAAACATCGCCAACGAGTATGCAACGAAGCGCTACCGCTCCAACCTCATCAACTGGGGCATGCTTCCCTTCACCTGTAAGCAGGCAGGGCTTTCGGTGGGCGATTACGTCTATATTGCGAATATCGCGGAGGGCATCGCCTCGGGCGAGGAGCGGTTCGTGGCAACCGTCATCTCGGGCGGCAAGACGCGCGATATCGTTCTGGAGACGGGCGCGCTGACGGGCGAGGAGCGCAAGATCCTGCTTGCGGGCTGTCTGATCAACTACAACAAGGAGCTTTCGAAGTGAACCGCGCCGAAGGCGTCATCGATCTTGCGCCCTATCCGCGCCCGGAGCTTCTCTCTGCGGAGGAACGGACGGCGGCGACGGATGCGCTTTTAAAGTGGCTGCTCCGCGAACGCGGGATGATCGCGGCGTTCAGCGCGACGCCCGAAAAAAAGCGCGCGCTTGTGCGCGGCTACATGAATGAGCGCCCCGCGCATCCCGTTCCGCAGGATATTATCCGCCTGCAGGACAGACTTTTCTGGACAGAGTCGGTAGAACGCGGCATTGTCGCGCCCGAAGAGATCCCTGCGGACGACGGCATATCCCTCTGGCAGGGGGATATCCGCCGTCTTGCAACGGACGGGATCGTCAACGCCGCCAACAAGGGGCTTTTGGGCTGTTTTCTTCCCAACCATAACTGCATCGACAATGTTATCCATTCCGCGGCGGGCATGCAGCTCCGCGACGACTGCGCCAAGCTCATTGCCGCGCAGGGACATGAGGAAGACTGCGGCGACTGCAAGCTGACGCGCGCCTACAATCTGCCCAGCCGTTACGTCCTGCACACGGTGGGACCGATGGTGCGGCGGGAGGTCACCAAACAGGACCGCGCCATGCTGCGTTCCTGCTATACTTCCTGTCTGGACGTCGCCGCAGAGGCGGGGCTTTCCTCCGTCGCGTTCTGCTGTGTGGCAACGGGGGTTTTCAGTTTTCCGCATGCCGAAGCCGCAGAGATCGCCGTCGGAGCGGTGCTGCGCTGGAAGATGCGCCATGCCGACGTCAGGATGCATATCATTTTCAACACCTATCTTGACGAGGATACCGCCGTCTATCAGAATATCCTTCGGCACGTTTGACGCCCTGTGCGGGGCGTTTTTTGTTAAAAAGCAATCATAAGCGGATTTGAGGGGAACATGGTGAAATATGTCATTGCACTGGACGCGGGGACAACAAGCGTGCGCGCGTTCGTGTACGATCTGAACGAGAAGAAGTTCGTCTATGGCGCGCAGCAGGAGGTGGGGCAGAGTTTTCCTCGTCCCGGCTGGGTGGAGCAGGACGCCGAGGAAATTTATTTCAAAGCGGCGTATGTGCTCAACGACTGCATGCGCTTCGCAGGCGAAAAAACGGTTGCGGGCGTTGGTTTTACCAATCAGCGCGAGACGACCGTCCTGTGGGACAGGCAGACGGGCGATCCCGTATGCCCGGCGATCGGCTGGCAGTGCCGCCGCACTGCCGGATGGTGCTCCGCGCTGGACGCAAAGACCAAGGCGCTCGTCCGGGAGCGCACGGGACTGGTTCCCGACGCCTATTTTTCGGCGAGCAAGATCCGCTGGGATCTCGACCATATCCCCGCAGCGCGGGCGCTTCTCTCCCGCGGCAGGCTGTGTGCGGGCACGGTGGACAGCTGGCTGATCTACAAGTTTACGGACGGAAGATCGTTCGTCACCGACGTGACCAACGCTTCGCGCACGATGCTGTTCAATATCCGCACGCTCGATTGGGACGAGACGCTTCTGGAACGCTTTTCCATCCCGCGCGAAATTCTGCCGGAAGTCCGCGCATGTGATGCTCGCATGGGCGAAATGCCGCTGCGGGACACGGTTTTGCCGCTTGCGGGAACGGCGGGCGATCAGCAGTCGGCGCTCATCGGGCAGGGCTGTTTTTTTGCGGGAGCGGGAAAGATCACTTACGGAACGGGGCTGTTCCTGCTCTTCAATACGGGCGAAACCTGCGTCTCTTCGAAGAGCGGGCTTCTGACGACGGTCGGCTATACAATGGGCGGCAGGACCGCCTATGCGCTGGAAGGGAGCGCATTTCATGCGGGCAGCGGCATCCAGTGGCTGCGCGACGGTCTCGGGCTGATCTCTTCCGCCGCAGAGAGCGAGCAGATCGCACAGAGTGTGGAGGATGCGGGCGGCGTCAGTTTTGTGCCCGCGTTCACGGGGCTGGGCGCGCCCCATTGGGATCCCGACGCCCGCGCCCTCTTTGCAGGGATCACGCGCGGGACGACGCGCGCGCATCTCGTGCGTGCCGTGCTTGAGAGCATTGCCTTCGAAGCGCGCGAACTCACCGACTGCATCCGCGCGGACGGCGTTCCTTTGAGTTCGGTGCGCTGTGACGGCGGGGCTTCCGCCAATCGCTTTCTCATGCAGTATCAGGCGGACCTGTTGGGCGTTGCAGTGGACAGGCCTGCCGAACGTGAGAGTACTGCGTTGGGCGCCGCCATGCTGTGCGCATTGGCGCTCGGCTTGACGGACGAGGCGTCTTTGCCTGCATTTCGCCGCGCGGGACAGGTTTTTACGCCCGATCCCGCGCTCCGGCAGCGGCGGGAGGCTGAGTATGCGGCATACTGTGACGCCGTGCGCCGTGCGCGCATGAAGTGAATTTCTGCGGATAAAATGCGCCGCGCCCGTTCTAAACGGGCGCGGCGTTTTGATATGATAACGGATATGAAGGTCTATCTTGTCAGACGCGCGTTTTTTACCTTTCGCGGAGAAAAGAGCTACGAACTCGACCTTGCGGGCATGAACTGTCTGGAGCGGATGCGCTCCAATCTGGGGGCGGAGATCCTCGACGGCGCGCCGCCTCCCGGGGAAAAGCTTGTGCTGTATCCCGTGTTTCCCTTTCTGACGGGCGAACAGCTTGCGCGCTTTGTCGCGGAGCAGGCGGGGAGCCTGCGTTTCCGCGGGGGATTTCTGGAGCGCGGGGGCGCATTTCGGGAGGGGAGCGATCCTGCGGACGGTCTCTTTGCGCTCTCCGATTATCCCGCTCTTCGGGAGCGCGCCTACCGTGAAAGCGCCCTCTTTCATGCGGCGCGCGGTGCGCTTGTCGAGGAGGGCGCGCAGGTCGATCGCACCGTCTCGCTGGGCCGTGGGGCGATCGTGCGGCGCGGATGCGTCGTGTGCGGCGCAAGCGTGATCGGCGAGGACGCGATCTTGAGCGGGGACAGCTATGTGGAGGACAGTGCGGTGGGCGCGGGCACGCGCGTGGACAGCAGCCGTCTTGTCGGCGCAAGAGTGGGCAAGCGGTGTTCGGTGGGCCCGTACGCGTCGCTGCGCCCCGCGTCCGTCGTCGGGGATGAAGTGCGCATCGGCGCGTTCGTCGAATGCAAGAACGCCCGCGTGGGCGACGGCTGCAAGATCGCGCACCTTGCCTATGTGGGCGACGCGGATCTTTCCGAACGCGTCAACGTGGGGTGCGGCGTGGTATTCGTCAATTACGACGGAAAACGCAAATCCCGCACCCGCGTCGGGAAAGGCGCGTTTTTGGGGAGCAACTGCAATCTTGTGGCGCCCCTTCGCGTGGGGGACGGCTGCTTCGTCGCGGCGGGAACTACGCTCACGCGCGACCTTGCGGACGGGGATTTTTGCATCGGGCGGAGCCGCGAGACGATCAAACGGGGCGGCGCGCAGAAATATCTGAACTGAATCACCTCTTCGGCGGCGGACGGCATAGGATGACTGTGCGCTGCCGCGCGGGGAGGTGCTATGAAATATTTCGGGACGGACGGATTCCGCGGTCGGGCGAACGAGTCGCCCACCGCGATCCACGCTTTTCGGGTGGGGCGGTTTCTGGGAAGGCATTTTGCCCGCGGCGGGCGGGCGCGCATCGCGGTGGGAAAGGACACCCGCCTTTCTTCCTATGCCTTCGAGTACGCGCTTGCGGCGGGCGCGGCAGCCTCGGGAGCGGACGTGTATCTCCTGCACGTCACCACGACGCCGTCCGTCTCCTATGTCGTGCGCACGGAAGGGTTCGATTGCGGGGTAATGATCTCGGCAAGCCACAATCCCTTTTCGGACAACGGCATCAAATTGTTCGGGAGCGACGGCGAAAAGCTGCCCGAAAGCACGCTCGCGCTCGTCGAAGAGTATCTGGACGGCGGAACGCTCCCGCTCGCGACGGGGGCGGACATCGGGCGGACGGTGGACTATGTGGCGGGCAGGAACCGCTATCTTGCCTGTCTGCTGTCTCTTCCGCGCACCTCCTTCCGCGGGCTTCGGGTGGGGCTGGACTGCGCCAACGGAAGCGCCTGGGCGCTCGCCAAGACGGTGTTTGACGCCCTCGGCGCGCAGGTTCGCTGTATCGGCGTTTCCCCCGACGGCACGAACATCAATGCGGACTGCGGCTCCACCCGCCCCGAACGGCTGTGTGAGCTTGTCAGGCTGCATTCGCTCGATGTCGGATTTGCATTCGACGGCGACGCCGACCGCTGTATCTGCGTGGACGAAAGGGGGGAGATCGTTGACGGCGACGCCACGCTGTGGGTGTGCGCGAAGGATATGAAGGAGCGCGGCGAGCTCGGGGAGGGCGGCGTCGTTACGACGGTGGTCTCCAACGGCGGATTGGCGCGCGCGCTGGAGCGCGCGGGGATCGTCTGTACCCGCACGCAGGTGGGAGATAAATATGTTTCGGAGGAGATGACGCGCCGCGGCGCGCTGCTGGGCGGCGAGCCTTCGGGGCATATCGTGTTCCGCAAATATGCGACCACGGGAGACGGGATCCTCACCGCGCTGAAGGTCTCGGAGACCGTTCTGGAGCGCAAATGTCCGCTCTCCTTCCTGACGCACGGCTATGTCCCTCTCCCGCAGAAAAAGCGCGACGTTCCGTCTGCGGGCGGGAAAGCGGTCCTTGCGCGGGAAAGTGTGAGGGCGGCGATCGCGCAGGCGGAGCAGTGGGGCGTGCGTATGGTCGTCCGGCCTTCCGGAACGGAGCCGCTCGTGCGCATCCTTGCAGAAGGGGACGAAGATGCTGCGGAGCGGGCGGTGCGCCTTGTGGAGCGGGCGGTGCGCGCAAGCGCGGAGGCGCTCTGATGTGCGGCATTGTCGGGTATCTCGGGCAGGAGCGCGCCGCGCCCGTGCTGCTTGACGGACTGGAAAAACTGGAATACCGCGGCTATGACTCTGCAGGGATCGCCGTCCTGAACGGCGGTAAGTTTTTCGTCGTCAAACGGAAGGGGCGGGTTTCGGAGCTGTCCGCCGCCCGCGCGCTTGCGGGGAACTGCGGGATCGGGCATACGCGCTGGGCAACGCACGGCGCGCCCTCCGAACGCAACGCGCATCCGCATTGTTTCGGGAAGATCTGTCTGGTTCACAACGGGATTTTGGAGAACGCCGACGCGCTCCGCGCGCAGTGCCTTGCCCGCGGCGAATGCTTTTCTTCGGATACGGACAGCGAAGTCGCCGCGCACCTCATCGACCGCTGTTACGCGCAGGAGGGCGACCTTTTACGGGCGGTGCAAAAGGCTGCAAAATCGTTTGTCGGCTCCTATGCGCTTGCGGTGCTCGCCGAGGGATGCGAGGAGATCGTCTGCGCGCGCATGCACAGTCCGCTCGTCGTCGCCGAAGGGGCGGACGGCGTGTTTGCGGCAAGCGATCTTGCGGCAGTTGCCGCGGACGGACGGCGCGCCTATGTGCTGTGCGACGGCGAATTTGCCCGCCTGAAACGGGGGAAGGCGGAGCTGTTCGACCGGACGCTTTCGCCTGTATCGCGGCAGTGGAGCACGCCGGGGGAAGGGGAGCGCGCGCCTGAAAAAGGGGCGTACAGTCACTTCATGCGCAAGGAGATCGCGGAAGTCCCGCAGGCGATCGAAAATTCGCTTCTGAAGCATTCAGATCAGCTCGATTTTGACCTTTGTGAGGTACTATGTCAGACAAAGTACCTTCATATTGTGGCGTGCGGAACGGCATATCACAGTGGGTTGTGTATGAAACACGCCGCCGAAAAATTTGCCGGAGTCCCCACGGAGGTCTTTTTGGCAAGCGAATACCGCTACGGCGATCCCATCGTACCGCCGGGAACGCTCACGATCGCGGTGAGCCAGAGCGGGGAGACGGCGGATACGCTTGCCGCTGCGGAACTTGCCAAGCGCCGGGGATCGCGCCTGATCGCCGTCGTCAACGTTCCTCATTCGTCGCTGACGCGGCTTGCCGACGGCGTGCTCTTCACGCATGCGGGAAGGGAGATCGCGGTCGCTGCCACAAAGAGCTTCAACGCCCAGCTTGCCGTGCTCTATTCGCTTGCGGCGGGGCTTGCCGCGGCGCGCTCTCGTCCCGCGCCCTCCCTTGCCGGGCTCCCCGTCCTTGCGCGGGAGACGCTCTCTTCCTGCGAGCGCGTCGCCGCATGGACGCCCTACTTTCAGGGTGCGCGGAGCGTATTCTTTCTGGGACGGGGCGCCGACCGGTACGCCGCGCTTGAAGGCAGCCTCAAACTCAAGGAGATCAGCTATCTGCCGAGCGAGGGGTACGCGGCGGGGGAGCTCAAGCACGGGACGCTTGCGTTGGTGGACGGAAGAACGCCCGTCGTCGCGCTCATCTGCGACCGCGCGCTTGCAGATAAGACGATGAACGCCGTGCATGAAGTGTATGCGCGGGGCGCGGCTGTCTTTCTTGTCACGCCCTTCGAAGATCTTTGCGGCGCAAAGGAGGTGACGGCGTCCGTCCTTATCCCGCGGTGCGAACCCGCCTTTTCACCCATTCTCTCCGTCATTCCTCTGCAGCTGCTCGCCTATCACGTCTCGCTTGCGCTGGGGAACGATCCCGACAAGCCGAGGAACCTTGCAAAATCCGTCACGGTGGAATAGACGAAAAAAAGCCGCGGTGATCCGCGGCTTTTCTATGTTTTGTCTGTGTAAAACTCAGGTGACGAAATCAACGGTGGTCTCCCCGTTTTTGGGCGCCGTTCTGGGCGCGGCGGGGGATGCCGCATAGCCGATCGCGGCGCTTGCGACGGGGGTGAAGCCTGCGGGGATCTTCATGTCCCGTACAAGGCTTGCGTCCTTGGCGGCTTCCGCGATCGCGCCGCGCACGTAGAGATTCCCGAACCCGAGATCGGTTGCGGCGAGCAGCATGTTTTCGACAAGGCAGGAGACGTTGAGCGCGCCGATCTCGCCCGCCTGCGACGTGGATACGACGATGAGCAGGGGCGCGCCGTGCAATGGATCGGCGGACTCGTCGCCCGTTGCCCTGGCGACGCTCCGGCGGATATGCTCCAGGACGTCTTTGTTTGTGATGACGGAAAGGTGCAGGGTGTCGAACCGGTGCATGCCGACGGGCGCATACAGCGCGGCGGCAAGAATGGCGTTTACCGCGCCGTCGGGGACGGGCGCGGGGGCAAAATCGCGCGTTGAAACGCGGGCTTTCAATACTTCCTGAAATTGCATGAGATGCTCCTTTGGGTTAACCGATCTTTCTTACGAACGGCTTGTAGGCGAGGATGTCTTCGATTTCGTCGAGCGCGTCGTCGGGGATGGAAAATCCGCTCGCTTTCACGTTGGCTTCCAGCTGAGAGGGCTTGCTTGCTCCCGTGATGACGGACGTCACCTGTTTCTTGCGCAGGATCCACGCAAGGGCGAGTACGGAGAGGGGAACGCCGAGCGCATCCGCTACCTTCAGCAGCCGTTCCACTTTGTCGAGGTTGTCTTCCGTCAGCAGATTGTTGATCTGTTTATCTGCCTGCCAAGTCGCGCGCGAGCCTTCGGGAAGGGGCTGTCCTTTGCGGTATTTTCCCGTCAGCAGTCCCTGGGCGAGCGGGGAGAACGTGACGATCCCCACGCCGTTTTTTTCGCAGATGCCCATGATCTCGTCTTCGATATAGCGGTCCATCATGTGATACTGCGGCTGGATGACGGACAGCGGGCGCAGGCGCAGTTCTTTCGTGACGGCGATCGCCTCGGTGATCTGTACGGGCGACCATTCCGAAACGCCGTAATAGAGCACCTTCCCCGCCGCGACCAGGTCGGAAAGCGTCTGCATGGTCTCCTCGATGGGGGTGGTGGGATCGAAGCGGTGGCAGAAATACAGGTCGAGATAGTCGAGCTGCATGTTTTTCAGCGTCCTGTCGATCTGTTCCACGATGTGCTTGCGCGACAGCCCCCAGTCGTTCGCGCCCCGTCCCATCGGGAAAAAGACCTTGGACGAGACGACGTACTCGCTGCGGCTGTGTTCTTTGAGCGCTTTTCCCAAAAACCGCTCCGCCGCGCCGCCCGAATAGGCGTCCGCGCAGTCGAAGAAGTTGACGCCTGCGTCGAAGGCTGCGTTCACCGTTGCCAGCGCCGTCTTTTCCGCTTCGGTTCCCGTCAGGTCGGTCACCCAGCTTCCGAGGGAGACTTCGCTGACCTTGAGTCCCCATTTTCCCAGATTGCGATAGTTCATCTTCCTTCCTCCGTTTTTTATATCATAGCATGATTTATCCGAAAAAGCAACGGGGAAAGGGATTTTTTCCAATTGTTCCGCGCGGCACGTCCGTCAACACTTGTCAATCCGACGGAAATGTGGTATAATCAGATCAATGTATTTGATCGATGCGCCCGTTCCTGCGGAACGGGCAAGACAGATGAATCCCGTCGTCCTTGCGTTTGTGGGCGACGCGGTCTATACGCTTCTGGTGCGGCAGCGCCTTGCCCTGCGGAGCGGGGAAAAGACGGGCGCGCTCAATCGCCGCGCTTCCGAGAAGGTCTCCGCGCACGGACAGAGCGAACAGCTTGCACGCATTCTGCCTCTGCTGACCGAGGAGGAGGCGGACATCTTCCACCGCGGAAGAAACGCCAAAAAGCCGACAAAGAGCAAGAATGCCTCGGTCGGCGAGTATGTCCGTTCAACGGGGTTCGAAGCGCTCGTCGGATATCTCTATCTGACGGGGCGGGCGGAGCGCATCGGGGAGCTGTTTTTTCCCGAAGAGGAGGACGCATGAAAACGGAGGGCAGGAACGCCGTTCTGGAGCTGCTCAAGACGGACAAGACCATCGAAAAGATCATGCTCGAAAAGGGCGCGCAGGGCACGCTCGGAAAAATTTTTGCCGAGGCGAGAAAGCGGGGCGTCCGCGTGCAGTTCGTGGACCGCGCCGTGCTCGACAAGGAGAGCGCGACGGGACGCCATCAGGGCGTCGTCGCCTTTACGACGGCGTTTGAATATTCTGAACTTGAGGATCTGTTGGGCGGGGAAAACAGTCTGATCGTGCTGTGCGACGGCATCGAAGACGTGCATAATCTCGGCAGCATTCTGCGCGTGGCGGAGTGCGCGGGCGCGGACGGCGTGGTCATTCCCAATGCAAAGGGCGCTTCCGTTACCGAGGCGGTCATCCGCATTTCGGCGGGAGCGGCGGAGCATGTCAGAGTCGCCAAAGTGCCTTCCGTGAACCGTGCGGTCGAGGAGCTGCAGAAGGCAGGCTACTGGCTGTCTCTTATACACATCTGACGCTGCCGACGAATAGCCTTGTGTAGA
>URHP01000054.1 GCA_900547645.1 uncultured Eubacteriales bacterium | reverse complement strand
TTCGTACACCATGCGCACGGCAATGGGCTTGATGCCCGCGCCGGACACCCCGCCCGTATTGTTGGCGAGAATGGGACGGCGGCGCTCGATGTCGATCGCCATTCCCGTAAACGTATTGACGAGGGACAGCGCGTCCGCTCCGCCCCGCTGCGCCGCCTGCGCGTTTGCCGAAATGCTTTCGACGTTGGGCGAAAGTTTGACGATGAGGGGGGTATTCTGGCACTTCTTTTTGGCACGCGCAGTGACTTCCCCGATGGTTTCGGGACGGATGCCGAACGCCATGCCCCCGCACCTGACGTTGGGGCAGGAGATATTCAGCTCCAGAAAATCGACCAGCCCGTCAAGACGGGCGCACACGCCCTCATAGTCCTCGATCGTGCGTCCCACCACGTTGGCAATGACGCGCGTCTTTTTCTTCAGCCATGCAAGATCTTCGGCGATAAACTTCTCCACGCCGGGATTCTGCAGCCCCACGGCGTTTAAGATGACGCCGCGGCTTTCGGCAATGCGCGGGACGGGATTGCCGCCCCACGGAACGAGCGCGATCCCCTTGGTCGCCACGCCGCCGAGGCAGGAAATATCGTAAATTTCATCAAACTCCCGCCCGAATCCGAACGTACCCGATGCGGGGATCACGGGGTTTTTTAATTTCACCCCGCAAAGCTCGACGCTTAAATCTGCCATTGATACCCTTCCTTTTCCGTTAAATATTCCGCCGTTTTTATTTACAGTTCCACGTCGTTGATCTCGAATACGGGGCCGTCCTTGCAGACGCGGGCATGCGTGCCGCCCGTCTTTTCGCACACGCACACAAGACACGCGCCGATGCCGCAGCCCATGCGCTCCTCCAGCGAGACGTAGACGGGAACGTTCTTTCCCGTCATTGCCGTTTTCAGCGCGCGCAGCATGGGCGTGGGACCGCACGCGAGCACGACGTCCGGCTTTACCGCGTCAAAATCCTGCATGAACGCCTGTACGCTCGTCCCGTGAAAACCGAAACTGCCGTCGTCCGTGGCGATGACGAGCTTTTCCCCGCGCGCCATTTCATACTCCATGCAGACGGCGGCACGGTTGCGGAAGCCCATATAGGCGTACACCTGTCTGTCCTTGCTGTACGCGCGGATGGCGGCAATGAGCGGGAAGATCCCCACGCCGCCGCCCACGACGGCGACCTTTTTTTCCGAATCTTTGACGTAAAACCCGTTGCCGAGCGGCAGCAGCACGGAGAGCTTTTCTCCCATGCGGTAATCGCGCGCCAGCGCGCGCGTTCCGCCGCCCTTCAAACGGTAACACACCGTCACGCGTTCGCCGTCCGCCTTGCAGACTGCAATGGGGCGGCGCAGCGGATAGCCCCCCACGCCCACCATGACGAACTGCCCGGGACGCACGGAAAGCTCCTCGTCCGCGGCAAACGTCAGCGAATAAATTTCATCCGCGATGCGCTTGTTTTCGAGCACCGTCGCCGTTATTTCGCGCATATCTCCCCCAACACGGACGCAAGGTCCTTCTGCATGGCGATGCATGCCGCGCGCGCCGCATCGTAATACGTCCCGCCGTTTTTCTGATAGGCGCACAGAATGCCGCGCGAATTGTTGACGATGCCGCCCAACCCGTTCGCGTCAAAGCAGTTTTTGAGCATCTCTGCATTCCCGCCCTGCGCGCCGTATCCCGGAATGAGAAAGAAGGTGTGCTTCAGGCGCTCGCGCAGGATCTTTGCCTGCACGGGATGCGTTGCGCCGACCACCGCGCCCACCGCGGAATAGCCGTATGCGCCGACCAGACCGGAGCCCCAGCCCTCGACCATGTCCCCCATGCACTCGTACACGGTGCGCCCGTCCGCGAGCTTCAGATCCTGCAGCTCCCCCGAGGAGGGATTGCTGGTCTTGACGAGGATGAACAGCCCGCGGTCATACGTTCTGCAGTCGTCGAGGAAGGGCTGTACGCCGTCCGTCCCCAGATAGGCGTTGACGGTGAGGAAGTCGCAGCCTGCCGCCATGACCTTCGCATCGCCGAGCGCCGTCTCGCCGAGATACGCCGCGGAATAGCGCGCCGCCGTCGAACCGATGTCGTTGCGCTTGCAGTCCGCAATGACGAAGAGCCCCTTCCCCCGCGCATAGGCGACGGTGTCCAGAAACGCCTGCACGCCCGCCGCGCCGTACTGTTCATAGTAGGCGATCTGCACTTTGACGGCGGGCACGATGTCGCACACGCTGTCCACGATCTTTTTGTTGAACGCGAGGATCGCGTCCGCCGCCTGCCCGAACGAGGAAACGCCCGTGCGCATCTCTTCGGGCAGATAGCCGAGCTGCGTATCCAGCCCCACGCAGGTGGGGTTCTGCATGTCGATGATCTTTTCAATCAGTTTATCGATGATCATAATATTTCTCCTGAGAATGCAACGCACCGTCGCGTTTATTGTTCGCGGTATCTGATTTCGCCGTCCACCAGCGTGTACTTCACCTTTCCGTACACCTCCCTGCCGGCAAAGGGGGTATTCTTGCCCTTGGAGACAAACTGCGCGGGATCGACCGTCCACTTTTCGCCGAGATCGGCGATCGTCAGATCGGCGGGCGCGCCCTCCTCGATCGCGCCGCCCTCCAACCCGAGAATGCGCGCGGGCGCAGCGCTCATCTTTTCGGCAAGTTCGGGAAGCGTGAGCGCGCCGCTTCTGACGAGCTGCGTATACGAGAGCGCGAACGAGGTCTCCAGCCCGCTGATGCCGAACGCCGCCAGGGCGTATTCCACGTTTTTGTCGTCGAAGTGGTGCGGCGCATGATCGGTGACGATGCAGTCCAGCGTGCCGTCCTTCAGCCCTTCGACGATCGCAAGCCTGTCCTTTTCTTCGCGGATGGGCGGATTGACTTTGGTGTTCGTGTCGAAGGAAGCGATCACCTCGTCGGTCAGCGTAAAGTAGTGCGGGCAGGTCTCCGCCGTCACCTGCACGCCGCGCGCCTTCGCCTCGCGGATGAGCTGCACGCCGCTGTACGTCGAGACGTGACAGATATGCACGGGAAGCGCAAGGCTTTCGGCAAGGCAGATCTCGCGGGCGATGACGATGTCCTCGGCGGCGCGGATGCTGCCCTTGAGCCCCGTGAGCGTGGAGTAGTAGCCTTCGTGGACGACGCCGCCGTCCACGAGCGAGGCGTCCTCGCAGTGGCACAGGCACTTCAGCCCGAAATCCGCCGCATACAGCATGGCGTTTACCATGATCTTGGTGGAGGGGACGCTCTTTCCGTCCTCGGAAATGGCGACCGCACCCGCCGCCTTCATCGCGCCGATGGCGGCGAGCGTCTCCCCCTTCTGTCCTTCGGTGATCGCGCCGATGGGATGCACCTTGCACAGTCCCACCTCCTTCGCGCGGTTTTTAATATAGGAGACGACCACTTTGTTGTCGGTAACGGGCTTGGTGTTGGGCATGCAGCAGATCTGCGTGAAGCCCCCTTTGACCGCCGCCGCGCTGCCCGAAGCGATGTCCTCCTTCTTTTCAAATCCGGGCTCCCTGAGATGCACGTGCATATCGATGAGCCCCGGAAATACGGTAAGCCCCGCGCAATCGACGCCGTCGCCCTTCAGCCCCGCGCCGAGTTCGGCGATCCTGCCGCTTTCAATGCGAATATCGAGTTTTCTGACGCCGTCTTTGAGCACGACGTCTGCATTTCTGATGATCATAACCTTGTCCCTTCCTTATTTTTCGGATCGCAGCGCCTTCGGCTGACCGCCGCGCGTCAGACTTCCTCCTTGGTGAGCAGAAACAGGATCGCCATTCTGACCGCAATGCCCGAGAGGACCTGCTCTTCGATGCGGGAGGTATCGCCGTCGATGAGCCCGCTGGTGAGTTCCACGCCGCGGTTGACGGGTCCCGGATGCATGACGAGCGCGCCGGGCTTGGCATACTTCATGATCTCCTCGTTCACGCCGTAAAACTTCGCATATTCGCCGAGCGAAGGGAAGTTGCCCGCATGCTGGCGCTCGAGCTGGATCCTGAGTCCCATCACGACGTCCGCGCCCTCCACGGCTTCCTCGCGGGAGGAGCAGACCTTTGCCCCCATTCGGTCGATGCCCGTGGGCATGAGCGTGCGCGGGGCGAACATGGTCACCTCCGCGCCCATCTTTTTGAGTCCGAACAGGTTGCTCTTTGCAACGCGCGAATGCAGAATATCGCCGAGGATGGCGACCCTGAGCCCCTGCAGCGACGCAAAGTTTTCGCGCATGGTGAGCATGTCCAGGAGCGCCTGCGAGGGATGCTCGTTCATGCCGTCGCCCGCGTTGACGACGTGCGCCTTCACCGTTTTGGCGAGCAGCGCGGGCGCACCGCCCATCGGATGGCGGATAACGATGACGTCGTTCTTCATCGCGTCCAGCGTCTTGCCCGTATCCACGAGCGTCTCCCCCTTCTGCACCGAAGAGGAGGACGCCGAAATGTTGACGACGTGCGCGCCCATGTACTTTGCCGCCAGCTCGAAGGAGCAGCGCGTGCGCGTGCTGTTCTCATAGAAGAGCGTCGTCACCGACTTGCCCTGCAGATGAGGCAGTTTTTTGATGTTCTGCTTCAACAGCTTTTTCATGCTCATGCCCACGGTGAGGATCTCGTCGATCTCCTCCGCAGACAGCTCGTAGAGCCCCAGTACGTCCTTGTGTTTCAGCATGTTATCTCCTTGTGATCGTCAGTGCGTCCACGTCGCTTCCCAGCTCGCGGAAGCGCACTTCGATATACTCCTCTTTCGCCGTCGGCACGTTCTTGCCCGCATAGTCCGCGCGGACGGGCAGCTCCCTGCCGCCGCGGTCCACAAGGACGAGCAGCTGGATCTTTGCGGGCCGTCCGAGACGGAAGAGCGCTTCGATCCCCGCGACCGCGCTCCTGCCCGTATGCAGGACGTCGTCGCACAAAACGACCGTCTTTCCTTCGAGGGAAAACCCGAGTTCGTTCCTCTCCGCGTCGGGCAGGATGAACGCCGAGACCAGATCGTCGCGCGCCATGGTGATATCCAGCCCCGCGCAGGGAACTTCGCCCCTGCCCGAAGCGGAAATGAGCGCGGCGAGCCTGCGGGCAACGACCTCGCCCCCGCGCTTCACGCCCACGAGAACGACGTTTTCAAGTCCCTCGTTGCGCTCCTCGATCTCGTGCGAAAGGCGGCGGAGCGTGCGCGCCATTCCGTCCGCATCCATGATGACATGATCTTTCGGCATACCATTCACTCCATAAAAAAACGATCTTACGGGCGTGCCGCAAGACCGTTTGTCTCCTGATCGTAAGCGAAACGAGCGTCTTGTCGGCATCACGGTGCCGCTCTTAAAGAACCGTTTACGCGGATATTATAGCATGAACGCATGCAAATGTAAAGGGTTTGGAAGAAAATCTCAGAAAATTTGCGTGAGACGGAAATTCACCTTATCGCAGGAAGTCAGAAAGTACTCGATCCCGCCCCGTTCACACTTCAGCGGGAAATATCCGCTGCCGTGCAGATGCCCGAACACCGCCTTGTCTACGCCGTTTTCCTCGAACAGGCGGGTAAAGAGTGTCTCCTCCCGCTTGACGCTGAAGGGAGGATAATGGATGAGCGCAATGAGCTTATCCCCCTCCGCGCGCACCTTTTTCACCTCCTGAAAGGCGAGACGGAAGCGCTCCGCTTCGCGCAGATACAGCCGTTCGTCGTGCTCGGTGAAGTCGGGACTGCCGGGACAGGACCAGCCGCGCGAGCCGGCGATCACGTATTCGCCGAGCCTGACGCAGTCGTTCTGCAGAAAAAAGAAACTTTCATCGGGCGCGGCGGCGCGGACGCGCGTGATCCCGTTCCACCAATAGTCGTGATTGCCGCGGATAAAGACCTTTTTCCCGGGAAGCGGCGCAAGGCGGGCAATATCGTACATCCCCTCCTCCGGCTTCATCCCCCAGGAGGTGTCGCCGCCGATGAGGACGATGTCCTCGGGTGCGACCTTCGCGTTCCAGTCCGCGGTAATTTTTTCGAAGTGCCCTTCCCAGACTTCGCCGAAAATATCCATCGGCTTTTCCTTGAGCCCGGAAAGGTGCAGATCGCTGATCGCAAACACTTTCATGCGGAAAAGTATACCATAAAACGGCGAACTTGGCAACTTGTTTGCATAATCAGAAAAGGACCGCGGGAAGAACGATCCCGCAGTCCTTTGCCATGTCATTTCACGTTTTGTCCGGTCACGCCTGCACGCTGCCCGAAATCACGATCTGTTCGCCCGTCACGGCCGTTCCCCTTCTGCCGTCGGAAGCGTTGTTATTGCCCAAATCGTTAAACCCGCTGCCTTTCTCGCCCTTATAGCCGCCCGTGCCGCCGCCTGCCGCCAGGGGTTTCCCGGACGAAATATTGACGTAAACCGCATTCGCGGATATTCCGTCGCCGCCGTTTCCGCCGTCCCCGCCGTGACCCCCTTCGTTTTTATACCATCCCAAAAAATTTTTCTTGGCTTCTCCTCCCCGTCCGCCGTTGCTCCCGCGGCCGCCATACGCGGAAAAGCCCTCTTCTCCGCAGAATACCACGCGCGGCGCACGGACGCCGCAATAGCCCTTTCCGCCGTCCCCGCCGGTCAGTCCGAAGCCTGTGGACGAATACCCTTCAGCCGCTTTCCCGTGGACGGTATTGTTCCCGCCGGTAATCGAATTTTCGATTTGTACCTTCTCGTCCTCCAGCCCCGTCATGTCCATGTACAGCGAACGGATCGCTACCTCCGCCACGCCGGGGAGTTCGATGTCCGACTGCGTATAAATCGCATCGTGATCATCGACTCCGACGATATTGGCTCCCCGGAATTCGAAAATGATCGCGTCCGTTCTCTGCTCGATCTCAAAGCTCACCTTTTGGGAGGAAGCATACGTATAAATTCTGATCAGCCCGACCGCCGGCGGCACAATGAATTTGAACTCGCTTAACTGCGTCGCGGCGCTGACGTCCAAAAAATATCCGCGGCTGCTTTCGGCAAGCCTGACCGTATAGCGCTTGTTATACGTATCCTTCGTTTCAAGCGTTACCGAAGGATCGCCGTTCTGCGCCAGATTATAGATATCTGTGTCGGTCATTTCCGTAAGCTCGGCAGGATCTGCCCGACGGAACAGCGATACCGTAAAATCCGAATCCTGAAACCCCTTGCTGTCCTCCGCCGCAACCGCTTTGACCTTGACTTCGGCGTCCGCGGATTTATCCAGCCTGTACCCCCTTTCGGTCTGAACGGGCATCTCCTCGCCGTTCACGGAGACGACATACCCGTCCGCGCCCGCAACCTGCTCCCAATATACAAAATCATCCAGCAGGATGCATTCCGGCGCGTCCAGCTGCTCCCGCTGATCGAAAGGATTGTCACACCCCGACGCCGCGATGCAAACGGCGGCCGCCATCAGCGCACAAAGGAAACCTCTGACCGATTTTTTCATTGTTCCTCCTCAAAACTTCCTCTTAAGGCAATTTTCTCATCGGCGGCAGTGCCCGCACCGTTCGCGCCGTCCGCGCCGTCCGTCCTGTTGTTGATCAGTCCGCCGTTGTAGGTGTCGCCGCGCTTGCCGCCCGCGCCGCCCTTGCCGCCCGTTGCCGCGAATGTCCCGTTCAGCATAAAAAGCTGCACCTTGTCCGCCTTTATGGCGTCGCCGCCGTTTCCGCCCCTTCCGCCGCTGCCGACGCAGTTCAGCCCGCTTGCGTTTCCGCCCTTGCCGCCGTTTCCGCCGTTCCCGCCGGCAAAAACCGCATCGCCCTCGCTGATGATACAGACGGAATTTCCTCTGACGGCGCTTCCGCCGTCACCGCCCGCGCCGCCGGTCCCGCCGTGCTGGAACAAAGCGGAATTTTCCCCGTCTGCACCGGAGGGCGGCAGATAGCCGCAATAGATCGCGTTATAGCTGCCGAACAGCTTAATAACAATGCTTCCTTCCGAATCGGACGCCTCCTCGCCGTATGCGATCGTGTTTTCAACGTCCGTATTGCCCTGAAGGATAATATTTTCGAGTTCGAACTCAATATCCGACTGACGTTTTTGAATGACGAAATTCGCGTTTACCGTGGTGCGCTTATCGGCAAGGATGCTCACCTTTTTCACCGATGAGGTAAGATTGATCGCCTTTGTAAAGGCGTCGCGGACCACGTCCGTACCGCGGTAATCTATGATAAGGTGCTGGGCAGCGGAAAAGTAACTTTCGTCGGAGGTCTGCTCTGCTTCGAACTGCTCTGCGGAAGTATAAGTCTTTTCGCTGAGTTCGGGCACGAAATAGGAAAATTCGGCAAATTTCATGCTTCTGCCCTTTCCGTAGGAATGCAGGGCGATCGTATGATTCCCCGGCGCAAGTCTCAGAAGGCAGGCGTTGTCTGCGGTATCGACAAGCAGCGTCTCACCGTCGTAAATTTTATAACCTTCCTCGCCGATCACGGTATCCCACGTCAGAGCGTTATAGGTCAGGGTATACAGGCTTCCCTGACTGCATCCGAAAAACAGCATACCGGAAAATACGGCGACCAGCACCGCAGCCGTCCACTTCAATTTCTTCATATCTCAAATCCTCCTCCCCGGCACCCGCCGTAAATTCCGCGCGATTTGCTATGGGAAAATCATACCATTGACAGTATATCACAGGCAGGCGGATATTGCAAGAATTATACAGTCATCTGAACAAAAAAAGCGCGGCAATCTGCCGCGCCTTGATCTGGAGCAGGAAACGGGAGTCGAACCCGCCAGAATCAGCTTGGGAAGCTGACGCCATACCGCTAGGCGATTCCTGCATGAGAATGTTATGAAATTTTCGAATGTTCGACTCCGAAACGGGAGTGCCTGCGCCCGCGTTGCGGTGCTCGGCGGCTTACGCCCGCCCCCGCCGGATTCAGCTTGGGAAGCTGACGCCATACCGCTAGGCGGCTGCATGAGAATGTTATGAAATTTTCGAATGTTCGACTCCGAAACGGGAGTGCCTGCGCCCGCGCTGCGGTGCTCGGCGGCTTTCGCCCGCCCCCGCCGGATTCAGCTTGGGAAGCTGACGCCATACCGCTAGGCGTGTTGTTTCTCTATTATACCCGAAGTCAAATATCCTGTCAAGCACAAATTTGCGGCGATCTGAAAAAATTTTTGCCGAAACAGTGCATTGCCTTTGCGCAGCATTCCCCGATAAGGGTTCCCGCAAAAAGACGAAGTATTTTTGCGGGAAAGCATTGTAAGCCATTCCCCGATCAGGGGGATCCTGCGTCGCCTCCGGCTCCTCTGAATGACAAAAGGAAAGAAAGGCGACACGATCCGGTCAGAGGATTTCCGTAAAGTCCCGAACGCTGCCGAACGTATAGGAAAGCTCCACGGGCTGCCCTTCGCGCGAAACGCGAAGGGACACCGTATCCCCCAGCCGCACGGAAAACATAAGTTCGCTCAGCGTACAGGACCGCGTGATCGCGCCCGCGCGCACCGTCTCCCCGCCGCGCTCGATGCGCACGGAGAGCAGCGTATCGTTGACGTCCAGCCCCATTTTTGCCGCCGCGCTGCCGTCAGGCACGCCGCGCACGACGATCTTTTCTTCCAGATACATCTTGCCCGTCTCCTCATGATACAGGGCGTGCGACGCGTATGTGATGACCGAGATCCCGCCGAAGGACGCGCACAGCGCCCCCTGCGAATAGTCTGCGTTATCGATGATATTCTGCGCAATGAGCAGCGCGCGGTTTGCGGGAATGGCATAGCCGAAGGCAACGACGCCGTCCTCTTCCGAACGCGCGTTGACGATGCCGACCAGCTCCCCCGTCTCGTTGAACAAGCCGCCGCCCGAATTGCCGTGATTGACGGTCGCGTCCGTGCGGATCCCGTACAGCGTGAGCGTCCGCGATTCGTCGGAAGACGCGACGTTGATATATTCACCGAGCACGGAGACGACGCCCTGCGAAACGGAAAGCCCGTAGCCGCCCGCATTGCCGATGGCGCTCACGTCCTCGCCCACCGTCAGAGAGCCCGAGTCCGCGGCGACCGCTTCCGCGGCGGAACTTGCCGAAAGCGCCGCGCTGCCTTCGACGGCAAGCACGGCGATGTCCTCTTCCATCACGCCGCCGACATACGTCGCCGTGATGGGTACGGATTCCGTCCTGTCCTCATAGAGATAAATGCCGATCTCCCTGCTGATGCCGGACGGAGAGGAGCTCGCATAGACGACGTGATAATTGGTGACGATATAGGCGTTCCCCGCCTGTTTGTCGAGGTCGAAGATGACGCCCGATCCCTCGCCGTCCTCTCCCATGACGGTGACAACGCTGTTTGCCGCCCGTGCCGTCGCGGCGTCCCGGTCGAGCAGGACACGCTGCTGCGTCGGCGCATCGGCATTTGACGCTTCGATCGCAGCGCAGCCAAATGCCGTCAGCGCGGCATTGGCGTCCGAAGCGGAAATGGCGTAGCCGAAGCCGTCCACCGAAGTGCCGCCCGCGGTCTGCTCGCGGCGCGCCGTCACGATGCCGAGAAGCTCGCCGCGCTCATTGAACAGACCGCCGCCCGAATTGCCCTGATTGATCGCCGCGTCCGTACGGATGGCGTCAAAAGAGATGGACGAAAGTTCGTTCGCCCCGCTGACGACGATATTTTCCGAGAGCACGGACACGACGCCCCGCGTCACGGAGATCCCCTCGCCCTCCGCATTGCCGACGGCGTAAGCCTGTTCGCCGAGCACAGGCTCCGCAAAGGTCGCCGCAGCAACGCTGTCCGACTTCAGCGCGTCGCTCTGCACATGCAGCACGGCAAGATCCGTACCCTCATAACTGCCGTCCGCATAGACGGGCATCTCTGCGGTCTGTGTCTTATACACATCTCCGAGCCCACGAGACTAGCGCTCATCTCGTATGCCG
>URHP01000053.1 GCA_900547645.1 uncultured Eubacteriales bacterium | reverse complement strand
TGTCCGTCGTATCGGCGGACAGGCGCTCGGGGCGCGCGGAGGTGGGCTACTGCCTGTCGCGCGCGTTCTGGGGGCGCGGCGTGATGACGGAAGCGCTCTCGGCGGCGATCGGGTATCTGTTCCGGGAAGCGGGCTTTTTGCGGATCGAGGCAAAGCATGCGGCGGGAAATCCCGCTTCGGGGCGCGTCATGGAAAAGTGCGGCATGCGGACGGAGGGAACGCTGCGCAAGTACTTCCGCCTGCTTTCCACGGGCGAGCTGACGGACATTGTGGTGCGCGCCGTGCTGCGCGAAGAATGGGAGCGCGGCGCTTGCATGGATGAACACCGGCGCGCAAAATAAGTTTACATTTTTCCGGAAATACAGTATAATAAGCGGGAAAAAGAAATCCGCAGGGAGTCATTATGAAGAAACCCTATTATGTGACGACGGCGATCGCCTACACTTCGGGAAAACCGCACATCGGGAACACGTACGAAGCGATCCTGACGGACGCGCTCGTGCGGTTCAAACGGCTGCAGGGCTACGACGTCCGCTTCCAGACGGGCACGGACGAGCACGGGCAGAAGATCGAAGAGAAGGCGGAGGCGGCGCACGTCACGCCGAAGGCGTACGTCGACCGGGTGGCGAACGTCATCCGAACCGTCTGGGACGGCGTGAACGTCCGCTATGACAAATTTATCCGCACGACGGATGAAGACCATGTCAGGACCGTGCAGAAGATCTTCCGCAGGTTCTACGAACAGGGCGACATCTACAAGGGCGAGTACGAGGGCTGGTACTGCACCCCGTGCGAGAGCTTCTGGACGGAGAGCCAGCTCGTCGGCGGCAAGTGCCCCGACTGCGGCAGGGAAGTGAAGAAGGCAAAGGAAGAGGCGTACTTCTTCAGAATGGGTAAGTATGCCGACAGGCTGATCGGGCACATCGAATCGCATCCCGACTTCATCCGCCCCGTCTCCCGCAAGAACGAGATGATGAACAACTTCCTGAAGAAGGGGCTGCAGGATCTGTGCGTCTCGCGCACGTCCTTCAAGTGGGGGATCCCCGTCGATTTTGACGAAAAGCACGTCGTCTACGTCTGGCTGGACGCGCTCACCAACTATATCACGGGGCTGGGCTACGATCCGGACGGCAAGAGCGGCGAACTCTATGAAACGTATTGGAAGAACGCCGAAAAGCTGCACGTCATCGGCAAGGACATCGCGCGCTTCCATACCATCTATTGGCCCATCTTCCTGATGGCGCTCGGCGAGCCGCTCCCCGATCACGTCTTTGCGCACCCGTGGCTGCTGCAGGGGGGCGAAAAGATGAGCAAGTCGCGCGGGAACGTCATCTATGCGGACGACCTTGCGTCCGTGTTCGGCGTGGATGCGGTGCGCTACTTCGTGCTTCACGAAATGCCCTACGAAGGGGACGGCACCATTACCTGGGAGCTGATGTGCGAGCGCGTCAATTCCGATCTCGCCAACACGCTCGGCAACCTCGTGCGGCGCACGCTTGCCATGTCCAGAAAGTATTTCGGCGGCGTGACCGCGGACATGGGGGCGGCGGAAGCGGTGGACGAAGACCTGAAAGCCGTCGTCACGGGGGCGCGGAAGAAGGCGGAAGCCTGTATGGACGACTACCATGTCGCAGATGCGCTCAACGAGATCTTCCTCATCTTCCGCCGCGCGAACAAGTATATCGACGAGACCATGCCCTGGGTGCTGTGCAAGGACGAGGCGAAAAAAGACCGCCTTGCCACCGTGCTCTACAACCTCACCGAGAGCATTCTGACGGGCGCAAGCCTTCTGGCGCCCTTCCTGCCCGCAACGGCGGAAAAGATCGCCGCCTATCTGAACGCTCCCTTGAAGACGCTTGCGCAGTGCGATACGTTCGGCGTCTATCCGAGCGGGAATACGATCGCGGCGGAGGACGAGGCGCTGTTCGCCCGCTTCGACTGGAAGGAAGTCGCGCCCAAGGTGGAGGCGATCCGCGCGGCGCAGCGGGCGGAGTACGAGCGGGAAAACGGCGGCGCGCAGCCTGCGGCGCAGGATGCGTCCCTGCCGCAGATCACCATTGACGACTTTGCGAAAGTCGAGCTGAAAGTGGGCGAAGTCATCGCCTGCGAGCGCGTTCCCAAGTCGGGCAAGCTCCTGCACGAGACCATCCGCGTGGGCGGGGAGGTGCGTTCCGTCGTCTCGGGCATCGCCAAGTGGTACACGCCCGAGGAGATGGTGGGCAAAAAGGTGGTGCTCGTCACCAACCTGAAGCCCGTCAGACTGTGCGGCGTGCTGTCCGAAGGGATGGTGCTGTGCGCCGAGGACGCGGAGGGCAATCTGTCCCTGCTCTCGCCCGAAAAAGAGATGCCCTCGGGCGCGTCCATCCGCTGACCGGTATGTATCTGGACATACACGCCCATTTCGCGGAGGAGGGCTACGACATCCCTGCCGCGTGGGAAAGAATCGTGGCGGCGGGCGTGAAAAAGGTCGTTCTGGCGGGGGACACCGCCGCGCACAGCCGCATGCACCGCGACCTTGCCGACCGGTATGAAGGTCTGTACTTCGCCGCGGGCGTCCATCCGTCCGAGGCGGAGCGCCTTCCCGCGGACGCTTTGGAAGAGATCGGGGCGCTGTGCGCCCATCCGAAGTGCGTCGCGTTGGGGGAGATCGGGCTGGACTATCATTGGGATACCCCCGGTCGCCGCGCGCAGCAGGCGCTGTTTTCGGCGCAGCTCGAACTTGCCGACAGGCTCGCGCTTCCCGTACAGATCCATTCGCGCGACTGTTTTGCCGATATGCTCGCCATGCTGCGCGAGCGGCGAACGCTCCTCTCCCGCGGGTTTTTAATGCACTGCTATTCGCACGGGGCGGCGCATCTGGACGATTTCGCCGCGCTGGGCGCGTATTTTTCCTTCGGCGGCGTCGCCTGTTTCAAAAACGCGGCGAACGTGTGGGAGAGCGTGCGCGCCTGTCCCGCCGACCGCCTGCTGTCCGAAACGGACAGCCCCTATCTTTCTCCCTTCCGCGGGGAAAAGAACACGCCCGCCAATATCCCCGTCATTGTGGCGCGGTTGGCGCAGCTGCGCGGGGAGGATGCGGGCGCGCTTGCGGCGCAGATCGCAAAAAACGCGGAAACGCTGTTTCCGAAATTGGGATAAAAGATATGGATACTTACGTTTACAGGATCGGAAATCACCTATATGTCAATCTGACCAACCGCTGTTCCAACCGCTGCACGTTCTGCGTGCGCAACGGCAAGGAGACCTTCGAAGGGTACGCGCTCTGGCTCAAAGACGGCGAACCCACGGCGGCGCAGGTGGAACAGGCGCTGGGCGGATGCGACTGCGACGAAGTCGTGTTCTGCGGCTTCGGGGAGCCGACCTATCGGCTGGACGTCATGCTGGAAGTGTGCGACTACGTTCACGCGCACGGCAAAAAGACGCGGCTGAACACCAACGGTCACGGCAGCATCATCAACGGGCGGAACATTGCGCCCGAGCTCGTCGGCAAGCTGGACGGCATCAACATTTCGCTCAACGCGTCGGAGCCCAAACTGTACGACAGGATCTGCCGTCCGCTCTATCCCGATATGGCGTTCGACTCCATGCTCTTTTTTGCGGAAGACTGCCGCGAAAACGGGCTCAATTGCTGGTTTTCGGTGGTGGACTGCATCGGAGAAGCGGAAGTGGAGGCGTGCCGCAAAGTCGCGGAGCGCGTCGGGATCCCGCTGCGCGTGCGTCCCATGATCGGCGGCGAACAGGAATAAAGCGAGAGAGCCGAATTGCTTCGGCTCCCTTTGTTCTTTTGTGGGGAGGGCCGTTCCCTCCACAGCAGTTTCTGCCGCCGTCCGGTTTTTATCGCAATCTTCGGGAGGAAAGAAATGGAAGAGATCCGCGGGATCCTTGCCCGTCACGGTTTTTATTTCAAAAAAAAGTTCGGTCAGAACTTTCTGACCGACGGAAATCTGCTGGACGCCATCGTGCGCGACGCGGGCACGGAAGGGAAAACCGTTCTGGAGATCGGCGCAGGCGCGGGCGCGCTCACGCGCGCGCTCTCCGGGGCGGCGGACAAGGTGCTCGCCTATGAGATCGACGCTTCCCTGCGCCCCGTGCTCGCCGAAACGCTTGCGGGGTGTGAAAACGTCGAGGTCGTCTTCGGCGATTTTCTGCGCGCCGATCTTGCCGCGCTGGAACAAGAGCTCGGCGCCTACCGCGTGGTCGCCAATCTGCCCTATTACGTCACCACGCCCGTCATGATGCGCTTTCTGGAGGAAGCGCAGCGGTGCGAAGGGCTCACCGTCATGGTGCAGGAAGAGGTCGCCGCCCGCTTCACGGCAAAGGCGGGCACGTCCGAGTACGGCGCCGTCACTGCGGCGATCGCCCTGAAAGGGGAGGCGCGCATCACGCGCAGGGTGCCGCGCACCATGTTCACGCCCCGCCCCAATGTGGATTCCGCCATCGTGCATATCGATTTCGAGCCGGGGCGCATCCCCGTCAAAAGCGTTTCCGCCTACCGCGCCGTCGTGCGCTGCGCCTTTGCGGGCAGAAGAAAGACGCTGGAAAACAATTTCATGACCTCTTTCCGCCTTTCGCGCGAACAGGCAAAGCAGATGCTGACAGAGGCGGGCATTGCGGACATGGTGCGGGGGGAAACGCTCTCGCCCGAACAGTTCGCCCGCCTTGCCGACGTGTTATACCTCCGCGGGATCGTCCGCTGAACGTTTTTGTTCATCTTCGGTGTCGGCGTGATGTTTTTCCCAAATGCGCTGCAGACGGGCTTCCCATTCCTGTTTGGTTGGCGCAGCCAGCGCATTCGCCCGCGCAAGCTGCCTGCGGCGCGCTTCCTTTCGGCTTCGCGTCCAGCGTACGATTCTGACCGAGCCGTCCATGCGAATCAGAAGGAGCTTGTCAAATTCTACGCGGCATGCGACGATCGGAAAGGAGAGGATCAGGCGCAGGGTGTGCCTGCTGAAATTGAGCGCCCGCCAAAATTCATACCGCGCGGAATCTCCGCAAGGACATTCCACTTCTTCCATATCGCTGAAAAGTTGTTTTTTGCGGAATTTCATTTTGTCCTCCTCCCTCCGCCACGGAGGGATTTTGTATATTTTTTAGGCATAGCCTAATTATAATTAGGTATTGCCTAAATATTATCTAGGCATGGAAAAGTCATTGGATGAAGTGATCTCTGAAAATATTCGTCGGGAGATCGAGGACAGCGGGAAGAAAAAGTCCGATATTGCGGCGGCGATCGGCGTGAAACCGGCAACCGTTTCACAATATTGCTCCGGAAGAGCGCAGCCGGGTCTTGCCACGCTTTCTCGTCTGTGTCGATATTTGGAATGTTCCGCAGACGATATTCTGAATTTGAATCAGCCATATGACATTCGGGGACATCGGTCGGATATTTTAAAAAATTGACGATTTTGTCATAATTTTTATTGACAAATGCCGCGCTGCGTGATATAATGCCCGCATTCGGTCACTATGTGAACGGAAATTTTCGATCCGGGAGAAATTTATGGAAGAAGAGACGCAGGAAGGGCAGGCGGCAAAAAAGCGCGCGCCCAAGTGGATCAGGATCACGGCGATCGTTCTGGCGGCGATCCTTGTGGTGCTGGTCGCGTTGGTCGGCGCAGCGGCGATCGTCTGGCGCAACGAGATCGCAACACTGTCCAATTTCAGCAAAGTTGCCGACCGCAACGACGCACACCAGGACGGCGCGGTGTATCGTATGGACGTTTCGGGCGACTTTTATTTTGACGATTTTCTTGCACAGGGCGGCGCGTCGAGCGATGCGGAACTCATCGATTTTATCACGAACAGCATCACGCGCGGGCTCATTCAGATGGAGATCAAACAGAGCGAGATCGCCTGCAGCGCCTTTACGGCGGTCACGCCCTCGGGCGACAGGATCTTTGCCCGCAATTACGATTTTGCCAAGACGAACACGGCGCTCGTGTTCACCGATCCCGGGGACGGGCGCTATGCGTCCTTTTCCACCGTCGACCTGCAGTTTCTGGGCATGGATTCCGAAAAGGACGTCGAGGGGCTGCTGAACAAGATCACCTGCCTCGCCGCGCCCTATGCGCCGCTGGACGGCGTCAACGAAAAGGGACTGAGCTGCGGCATCTTCATGAGCTATCAGGGCGGGGAATTGGACGAAAACGGCGAACAGATCACCGTTGCCACCGATCAGCAGACGGACAAACCCGACATCACGTCCACCACGATGATGCGCGCGATGCTCGATTACTGCGCCACGGTGGACGAGGCGATCGCATTCGTGCAGCAGTACGACATGCACGATTCCGCGCAGACGTCCTTCCATTACATGATCGCGGACGCGACGGGCGCGAGCGCCATTCTGGAATGGACGAACGGCACGGACGCAACGGACAACGACGGTTCCGCGCGCACGCTGCACGTTATCCGCAACAACGACGATGCGAATATCGGCGAACGCGAGGGCGCAGCCGATTATCAGTGGATCACCAACTTCATCCTGCAGCCGGGTTACTATGAAAGCGATGCGGATAAGCCCGGGTATGACCGCTACGAACATATCTACGGGCAGCTTTCGGCGACGGACGGCGTTGTGGAAAACGAGCAGGCGGCAATGGACATCCTGGCTTCCGTGGGCAGAAGAAGTTGGAACAACGACGACTCCAACGGCATCACCGTGCACAGCGTCGTGTACAACCTGACCCAAAAGACGGTGCTGTGGGTTGCCAACGAACATTACGGCGAAGCAGCGTACACCTTTGAATTCACCCTTTGAGCGGAACGAATCGGCCGCGGGCAAATTTGCCCGCGGTTGTTTTTTTGCCGTCGGCGGAAGCGGGAATTTTGTGCGGACGTATTGACAACGGCTTCGGGCGTGATATAATGAAAGTGTCCTGTCGGCGCATCGCGCGCAGGGGAAGGGGGAGAGCGTATGAAGCGTGGAAGGGCTGCGGCGGTTGCAACGGCGTTTGCGTGCGCTATCGGTCTGACGGCATGCGCGCCCTCTCTGCCGCGCGACATGGCAACGCCCAACGCGCAGGCGGTGCAGTCGGGGCATACGACGAGCGAACGTTGGGCGCGGGCATTCGATACGAGCAGCGCCGGCGATGCTTTTGTCAACTCGCAGATGAACGTGGAGCTTGTCACCGCGGAAGAAGGCTATCTCGAGGGCGCGTATTACACGCTGACGACGACGCTCCGGCTGGAGGTGACGCGGGCGGAGGGGCTGGCGACGCACGTCAGAGGACTGACGGACAGTACGGGCAGCCTCGGCGGCATTTCCCTCGATGCGGGAGAGACGCGGTTCGAGATCTGGTGCAAATGGTTGGGATACGATCGGGACGAAGCGTCGGACTACGGGCTCGGCGTCCGCGTGGACGACGGGGAGTGGCAGACGCAGTACGCGGCGGAGGACATCGGAAGACAGCTCAACGCGCGTATGATCGGAGAGACCGTCGGGCTGACGCCCCTCTATGACGACTATGTGTTCAGCGAAGAGCGGGGCGGTTATATCCGCAAGGACGACGCGGCGGCAAAGGCGTGCGTCATCAAATTTTCTTCGGGCGGGGATACGCTGCGCGCGCTCTACCTGAAGACGGACGTGCTCGCGGCGGACAACACTGCCCGCATCAGCCGTCTCGTCAATATCACGTTCAGCTATGCCTTCGGTTCGATCTTTGTCCCGCCGGAGGCGATGCCCGAAGCATAGCGCGCCGCGCTTCGGCAGGGAGAGATACCTGGCACAGAGCGGTCGGAAGAGATCGCAGTTCGGAGGAGATCATGAAAAAATTGTTTCAGGTTGGGGCGGCGGCAGTTCTTTCGGCGTTGCTGCTGGCGGGCGCCGCGGGATGCGCAACGGCAGACAAGGCGGCGCGAATGCGTTCGGAGGCGATCAGCCAGCTGTCGTGGGATCAGTGTTTTTCACAGGCGTTGGATTATGAAGGAGTGTTTTCCAACTTCCGCATCGACTTGCAGCTGACATACACGCAGGAGGAGTATGTGAGCGGCATCTATCGCACGGTCTGCACAGAGTACGTGGCGGAGGCCGTCGTTGCGGACCGCCGCGAATACGTCCGCGTCGAAGGGAAGCAGACGGGCAAGTACGGCGATATTTCGCTGGACGAAACCGTCCCCGTGGAGGAATCCTATCTGGAATGCAAGACAGACGGAACGTATACCCGTTACACGCGCGACGCGGCGGGCGGGCTCCATGCGGAACAGAGCGACGCTTCGGAGAGCGTCCTTACCCTTGTGGGAAGGCTGCGCGGCATAGCGGGCAGCATCGTCTATGAGGATTTCCTGTTCGATGACGACCGCAAGGGATATGCGCTGAGAGATGACGTAAACGGCGAGGGACCGGTGTTGAAATTTGATAAAGAGGGCCGTCTGTCCTGCGTCTGGATGGAGTACGACCATCCCGACGACGTGTCCGGACGTTCTTCGCTGCGGTTCGGCGTCGTCTTCACCTACGGCGGGCAGAGCGTCTCTATTTGGGCATAGGCGGCGCGTTCTTTCCCGCAGAGCGGATCGCGGAAACTTCCGTAAAATCGTTTGACAACGGGGCGGCGGCGGTCTATAATAGAAAAAAGGCAATAAAACGGAAGAGACGCGCGCACGGCATGCGGCAGAGAGGGGAGTCCGAAGGCTGAAAGATCCCTGCAAAGACGCGCGCGGTATTCCCCCGTCAGCCGCTCCGCCGAACGGAACTTCAAGCGGAGCCGTCTCCCGCGTTAAGGGCAACAAGGCGCGCGGCAGTCCGCGCGTGAAGACAGGTGGTACCGCGGATTTTCCCGCCCTGTTCTCCCTTGTGGGAGAGCAGGGCGGTTTTTGCTTTCCGCCACCGTCATCCGGAACGGGCCGCCGCGGGGCGCAGTTCCCCGTAACGTTGTCTGCGGGCACGAATAAAAGATGCAACGATAAAAAATCAATCACGGAGCGATTATGGACAAGTCATTGGAAGAGATCTTGCAGGAAGCGGCGGAAAAATTCGCCGCCGCAGGCGACAGCCACGCGCTGTACGAGGCGAAAATGACCTTTCTCGGAAAAACGGGACGCGTCGGCGCGCTGTACAAAAAGCTCAGGGAGCTTCCCGAAGCAGAGCGCCCCGCATTCGGCGCGCAGATCAATGAACTGCGCCGCGCCATCGAAGAGCGCGTCGCCGTCATCGAGGAAACGCTGCGCGCGCGCGAGCTTTCCGCGCGCCTTTCGCAGGAGCAGGTGGACGTCACCATGCCGGGGCGCCGCAGAACGCAGGGCACGCTGCACCCCGTCACGCGCGTGAAGAACATGCTCATCGACGTGTTTGCGGGCATGGGGTTCGAAGTGTTCGAAGGTCCCGAGATCGAGACGGATTATTACAACTTCACGGCGCTCAATACGCCCGCCGATCACCCCGCGCGCGACATGCAGGACACCTTCTATCTTGCGGACGGACTGCTTCTGCGCACACAGACGAGCGCGGGACAGATCCGCATGATGGAAAAGAAAAAACCGCCCATCAAGATGCTCTCTCCGGGCAGGGTGTTCCGTTCGGACGACGACGCGACGCATTCGCCCATGTTCCATCAGATGGAGGGGCTTGTCGTCGACAGGAATATCACGCTGTGCGATCTGCAGGGCATGCTCGACGAGTTTGCGCGCGTCATCTTCGGCAAGGGCAGCAAGACGCGCCTGCGCCCGTCCTATTTCCCCTTTACGGAGCCCTCCGTCGAAGTGGACGTCTCCTGCCACGCCTGCGGGGGGAAGGGGTGTTCCCTGTGCAAGGGCACGGGCTGGATCGAGGTGCTCGGCGCGGGCATGGTCAACCGCCGCGTGCTGGAAAACTGCGGCATCGATCCCGACGAATATTCGGGCTTTGCGTTCGGCATGGGCATCGAGCGCATCGCCATGCTCAAGTACGGCATCAACAATATCAAACTGCTGACCGAAAACGACGTGCGTTTTCTGGAGCAGTTCAAGGACTGACGGGAGGGAAGAGCAATGTTGCTTCCATACAGCTGGCTGAAAGATTATGTGGACGTCGACGTGACGCCCGAAGAATTGCAGGCAAAACTGTTTTCCTGCGGATTCGAAGTTGAGGAACTGACCTATCTCGGCAAGGACGTCGTGAACGTCGTCACGGGGCGCATCACGAAGACGGAAAAGCATCCGGACGCGGACAGGCTCACGATCTGTCAGGTGGACTGCGGCGCGCTCGGCGGGCGGCAGATCGTCACGGCGGCGACCAACGTCTTCGAAGGGGCGGTCGTTCCCGTCGCGCTCGACAATTCCACCGTCCTCCACGAAGGGGGCGTGCAGAAGATCAAAACGGGGAAGCTGCGCGGCGTCGTCTCCGAGGGCATGTTCTGCTCGGGCGAGGAGCTGGGCATTTCCGATGATTTTTATGAGGGCGCGGAGGTCAACGGCATCCTCATCCTCGACGGCGACACGCCGCTCGGCGCGGATATCCGCCCCGTCGTCGGCATTGACGACTGGATCTTCGACATCGCCGTCACTGCAAACCGCCCCGACTGTCAGAGCGTGTTCGGCATGGCGCGCGAAGTTGCCGCGATCCTCAAAAAACCGCTCAGAACGCCTGCGACGGACTATACCGCGCGTCCGACGGACGTCCGGATCACCGTGGAAGTGCGGGAGCCTTCGCTCTGCCCGCGCTACGTCGGCAATTACGTTGCGGACGTGAAGATCGGTACTTCCCCGCGCTGGATGCGCCGCCGTCTCGCTCTCTGCGGGCTCCGGTCGGTGTCCGACGTCGTGGACATCACCAACTTTGTGCTGCTGGAGCTCGGACAGCCCATGCACGCGTTCGACAGGAATTATCTGGAGGGGGACGGCGTCATCGTCCGCCGCGCCGCACAGGGCGAGACGATCACGACGCTCGACGAAAAGCAGTTTACGCTCACGCCCGAGAATCTGCTCATCTGCGACCGGAAAAAGGGCGTCGCGCTGGCGGGCATCATGGGCGGGCTCAACAGCGAGATCAAGGCGGACACGAAGGAAGTGTTCTTCGAGGCGGCAAAGTTTGCCCGCGACTGCGTGCGCCGCACGTCCCGCGCATTGGGACAGCGCCTGTCTCTTATACACATCTGACGCTG
>URHP01000052.1 GCA_900547645.1 uncultured Eubacteriales bacterium | reverse complement strand
AAGAGACAGTGTTGGGACTCGTTTAAAAAATCTGCGGCAGATCTGCCGCAGATTTTTTTATCGCGCGATAAAATTTAAAAATTGCAGCATGCTGATAGGGGAACGCAGGAAAAATATATTATATGGAATAAAGCGGATCAGACATTTCCGCAATTGTAAAATTTTTTTTACAATTGGGCAAAATTTTTTACAACTTTGTGACAAAATCGTGCGGGAATCTTTACAACCGCATGTTATCATATAGGCACAAAAAGAAAAGAGAAAAGGAATGAAAAAGGAGTAACAAAACTATGAAGAAGAAGATTTTGGCAATCGGTCTTGCAGCGGCAATGAGCGTGACGGCAGTCGGCGTGATGGCGGGCTGCGGCAGCGGCGACGGCGTGATCAAGGTGACGGGCAGCTCGTCCGTTGCTCCCCTTATGGAGAAGCTTGCAGAAGCATATGAGGCAAAGAACGAGGGGATCGACGTTCAGGTCACCTCTACCGACTCCGGTTCGGGCATCACGGATGCACGGGACGGGCTCAACGATTTCGGCATGGCGTCCCGTGCTCTGAAGAACACCGAAACGGGCGTCGTTTCCAAGCAGATCGCGATCGACGGCGTGGCGATCATCGTCAACAACTCCGTCACCGATCTTACGGACGTGACGGGCGCACAGCTCTACGACCTGTATGCAAACGGTACGGCGATCGGCTCCATCACCAGCGCCATCAGCCGTGAGGACGGCAGCGGTACGCGCGATGCATTCGACAGCCTGATCAAGAATGCGGACGGCGATGAACTCGGCGAGATCACCAAGTTCAGTTCCGTTGTTTCCACCTCGCAGGGTACGGGCGACGTCAAAACGGCGGTCGCGGGCAACACTTCCACGCTGGGCTATATCTCGCTCGGTTCGGTGGACAGCACCATCAAGGCGATCAAGTTCGAGGGCGTGGACGCTACGGCGGCGAACGTCAAGAACGGCACTTATAAGCTGTCCCGTCCCTTCAACATCGTCTACACGTCCGAAGACGATCTGAGCGACGAAGCGAAGGCGTTCATCGACTTCATCATGAGCGCGGAAGGACAGGCGATCGTCACCGAAGACGGTTACGTCAGCATGATCTGACCGGAAAAGCTGATCGGGTTTTGATTGAATACAATGCTGAAAAAACAAGTATCCGACAATCAAAAAACGGGCGCGGGGGCATCAGCCCCCGTTTGCCGTGAAGAAAAAAAGCTGAAGCTCGAGCTGGACGGCGAGAAGAGCGCACGGGCGATCTTCTTGATCGCGGCGGTGTTCTCGGTGATCGCGGTGTTCTCCATCGTTATCTACCTTCTGGTTGCCAGTATTCCCGCCTTCCGCGACATCGGGCTCTTCGACTTCCTGTTCAAGTCGCTGTGGCTTCCCAAACATTACTTTGACTACGGACGGCCCGCGTCCGATTCCTTCGGGATCCTGCCGACCATCGTTTCCTCCATCGTCGTTACGCTCGGGGCGATCGTCGTCGGCGGGCTTCTGGGGATCTGTACGGCGGTCTTCATGGTCTATTACTGCCCCAAGAAGCTCAAAGGGGCGTACAATCAGGTCATCAACCTGCTTTCGGGCATCCCGTCCGTCATCTACGGGTTTTTCGGGCTGGTTGTCATCGTGCCCATGCTGCAGGGAATGTTCGGCGTACCCGTCGGAAGAGGCGTGCTTGCGGCGGTATTGGTCTTGTCCATCATGATCATGCCCACGATCGCTTCGCTCTCCAAAAACGCTCTGGAAGCCGTTCCCGCGGAATATTACGAAGGCGCGCTTGCCCTCGGCAACACCAAGGCGCAGGCGATCTTCAAGGTCTGCGTTCCTGCGGCAAAACGCGGCATCCTTTCCGCCCTCATTCTGGGCGTCGGTCGCGCCGTGGGCGAAACGATCGCCGTTTCCATGGTCGTCGGCAATACGTCCAATAATTTTCCGACCGATCTCTTCATGCCCGTGCGCACCATGACCACGCACATCGTCACCGAAATGGGGTACTCCTCGGGCGTACAGCGCGACGGGCTCATCGCAACGGGCTTCATTCTTCTGCTGTTCGTGCTCATCCTGAACCTCGTTCTCACGATCGTCAAGCGCGAGAAGACGGGGGGCGGATCACTGTTCGGCAGGCACAAAGAGGTGCGGCGCGAAGAGGGCGCCGTGCGGATGGAGGGCGGATCTTCCGCTGCGGAATTCCACCGCTGCGGTATCGTGCAGGAGGTACTGAAATACGCCTGTATGGTGTTTGCCGTTTTCGTCATCGTGGCGCTTGCCGCCATGGTCGCGTTCATCGTTGTGATGGGCGTGCCCAATCTGACGGCGGAATTCTTGTTTACGGCGGGTTCTTCTACGAACATCACCATTTTGCCGATGCTCGTCTCGACGCTGCTCATCATCGTCATGACGCTCGTCATTGCGCTTCCCATCGGCATTGCCGCAGCGATCTATCTCAACGAATATTCCAAAAAGGGCAGTAAGCTCGTCAAGTTCATTCGCCTGTTCATCGACACGCTTGCGGGCATCCCCTCCATCGTTTTCGGCCTCTTCGGAATGATCTTCTTTGCCAAGATCTGCGGCGGCAGGAACCTGATGGCAGGCTCTCTGACAATGGTGCTCATCGTTCTGCCCACCATCGTGCGTTCGACGGAGGAGAGCCTGCGCGAAGTGCCGGACGCCATGCGCGAGGGCTCGCTTGCGCTCGGAGCGAGCAAGGTGCGCACCATCTTTAAGATCGTGCTTCCTTCTGCGCTGAGCGGGATCGTCACTTCCGTCATTCTGAGCATCGGGCGTATCGTCGGCGAATCGGCGGCACTCATCTACACGGCGGGCGCCGTGGCGGAGATGCCCAAGGAGCTGTATGCTTCCCCCGGCATGACCTTCGCGGTCGCCATGTACCGCCTCACGCAGACGGGACGCCCCGGCGACATGGAAAAGGCATACGCGACGGCGGTCGTCCTGCTCGTCATCGTCGTGGCGCTCAACCTGCTCGTCAGCTATCTTGAAAAGAAGATCAAGCGCAAGACGCTGGGCACAAACGGCCCCGAAAAGAAGCGCCGCCTGCATGCCGGCGCGGCGCACGAAGCAGCCGCTCCCGCGGATACGGCGGCAGAGCCGTCGCCCGTACCTGCGGCAGAAGACGCAAACAGTTAGGAGAGAAGATCATGAAAGAAAAGAACAACAAGAACGCGGCGGAAAAAGAGAAAAGGGCAGCTGATGCCGAAAAGACGGGTAAGGAGAAGTCCTTTTTCGCCAAAAAGAAGATCCCGCCCTTCGTCTTCGAAAACGGCAGCGCCATCGAGATCGAGGACATGGAGCTCTATTACGGGGATTTCAAGGCGCTCAAAAAGATCAACATGGTCATGCCCGAAAAGAAGATCACGGCAATGATCGGACCTTCGGGCTGCGGCAAATCGACGCTTTTAAAGTCGCTCAACCGCATGAACGATCTCGTCGAGGGCTGCCGCGTGGAGGGCTCAGTCAAGATCGGCGGCGAGGATATTTATGCGAAGGGCGCCGACCTTGCGCGACTGCGCAAGAATGTAGGCATGGTGTTCCAGCGTCCCAATCCCTTTGCGATGAGCGTATATGATAATGTCGCTTACGGTCCGCGCACCTTCGGCATCAAAAAGAAGTCCAAGCTGGACGAGATCGTCGAGCGCTCCCTGAAGGGCGCCGCCATGTGGGATGAACTCAAAGACAGGCTCGGCAAGTCCGCGCTCGGGCTTTCGGGCGGACAGCAGCAGCGCCTTTGTATTGCACGTGCGCTCGCCGTCGAGCCGCAGATCCTTCTGATGGACGAGCCGACCTCCGCGCTTGATCCCATCTCCACGGGCAAGATCGAGGAACTGTGCGAAGAGCTGCGCGACAAGGTGACCATTGTCATCGTCACCCACAACATGCAGCAGGCGGCGCGCATCTCCGATAAGACAGCATTCTTTCTGCTGGGCGAAATGGTAGAGATGGGCGATACCGATCAGGTCTTCTCCGCCCCCCGCGATAAGCGCACGGAAGACTACATTACGGGACGATTCGGCTAAGCGTGTGCGGGAGATCGGTTTGTTCCCGTTCTGCTTTATTTTTGTCAATCAGGAGTAATTTATGGCACCCAGAAAATATTTTGACGAAGAACTTACAGATTTGCACGAAACGCTCGAGCGGATGTGCGCCATTACCGAGCGGATGATCACCGATGCGGTCGCTTCCTTAAAGACACTGGACAGAGCGCTCGGCGCTTCCGTTTCGGAAACGGACAGGGAGGTCGATGACCTTGAAATGGCGATCGAGAAGAAGTGTATGCGCATTCTCTTGAAGCAGCAGCCCGTCGCGCGCGACCTCGTCAAAGTGACGACGGCGCTGAAGGTCATCACGGACGTCGAGCGCATCGGCGATCAGGCGGCGGACATCGGCGAGATCGTTCGTTCCTTCCCCGATGATAAGCTGTTCAAGGAGCCCGAGCATATCGGGCGCATGGGCGATCTCGCCGTGGCGATGATCCACCAGAGCGTCGAAGCGTTCATGAGCGAGAGCGTGGGAGGCGCGGATATGGTCATCCACGCCGACGACGAGATGGATACGCTTTTCAATGAGGTCAAGCAGGAGCTGATCAATCGCATCGCGGGAGACGCGGGCGTCGCCGATCAGGCAGTCCAGCTTCTGATGATCGCAAAGTATCTGGAAAAGATCGGCGACTATGCCGTCAACGTCAGCGAGTGGGCAAAATACCTCGTGACGGGCGTGCATAAGGAATATCAGTAAGCGCGTCTGCGCAGCGTGTTACGGAAAAGAGGGGAGCGAGAGCGGTCCCCGATTTTCTGTTAGAAAAAATTTTTTCAAATTTATGAAAATCAGGTGACAAACCCTGCGCTTCCCTGTATAATGGTCTTGTCCGCGTCTGCGGCATTCTACGTTGGGAAGAGGGTTTATGGAATACGTCTATCTCGTGCTTGAACTGTGCGGAGGACTCGGTGCATTCCTGATCGGCATGAACATGATGTCGGACAGCATGTCCCGGCTCGCCCACGGCAGGCTCAAGAGCATGCTCAACAAGACGGCGAATAACCGGATCGCGGGTGTCGGGATCGGCGCTGCCACGACGATGATCATTCAGAGTTCGTCGGCAACGACCGTCATGGTGGTCGGCCTCGTCAATGCCGGCATCATGACGCTGTTTCAGGCGACGGCCGTCATCATGGGCGCCAACATCGGCACCACCATCACGGCATGGATCGCTTCCTTGGGCAGCCTCGACGTCTCTGCGTTCCTGCTGCTGCTTGCGCTTGTCGGCGTGTTCATGACGATGTTCGCCAAGAGCGAAAAGGTCAAAGTCGTCGGCAACGTGCTTGCGGGACTCGGGCTGATCTTTGTAGGGCTTGGCGTGATGTCCGATTCCATGGATAATGACGATATTCTTACGGTCATCCGCGATGCGCTCGCCGTTGTACAGAATCCCTTCCTGCTGTTGCTCATCGGCATTGTCGCAACGGGGATCATTCAATCCTCTTCCGCGGTGACGAGCATCGTGGTCGTGCTTGCGACCAGCGGCGTGCTGATCGGCGGCTCGGGGGACGGCGTATATTATGTGATCATCGGCTCGAATATCGGCACCTGCGTCACGGTGCTGCTCTCATCCATCGGCGCCAGCGCGAACGCCCGCCGCGCCGCGGTCATTCACCTGCTGTTCAACTGCTTCGGGGCAATTATTTTCACTGTGTTCCTGCTCTGCTGGCAGCCGTTCGGGACCTCGTTCTCTGAAACGGTGCTTCAGAAAATTTTCCCCCCGACGGCGACGGGTACCAACTATCAGTTCCAGATCGCATTCTTCCACACGCTGTTCAACGTCACCTGTACCTGTCTGTTCCTGCCGTTTGCCAAGGGATTCGTCAGACTTGCCAACTTCCTCGTGCGGGAAAAGAAGACCGCGTCGGAAGGGGCGGGAAACGGCATTCTCGGCGATCTGGACGAGCGTCTTCTGCGTCAGCCCTCCGTCGCCCTCGGGCATCTCTATCAGGAAATGGGCAAGATGGTCACCTATGCGGTGAGCACGCTGACGGAGGCGTTCGAAGCCTTCCTCAGAAAGGACGTTACGGTCAAGCAGGACGTGCAGGAGCGCAACGCAAAACTTTCGGAGGCAAACCGCGCGGCGGTGGAATATCTTGTCAAGCTCTCCGCATCCTCCCTTGTCATGGAGGACGAAAAGACGATCTCGAGCATGCACTATGTGCTCAACGACATTGTGCGTATCGGCGAACTTGCCGACAACGTGACCAAGTATACCGACCACTATGAAAAGGACGGGCTTGTCTTTTCGGGCGAATTCTTAAGCATGACGCAGGAAATGTACGAAAAGATCAAGAAGCTGTATGTTGCCTCGCTTGCGGCGTTCCTGGAGCGCGACTATGTGCGCCTGAAGGAGGTGGACGCGCTCGAGGACGAGATCGACAACTACCGCCGTACGCTCGTCAACAAACATATCAAACGGCTGAACGAAGGCAAGTGTCAGCCGCAGAATTCCAGCGTATTTATCAACCTTGTGGGAAATCTGGAGCGCGCCGCCGACCATCTGACGTATATTGCGCACTCCATCAAATAAACATATGAACGAACAGGTCTATTTACTCGAAGACGACGAGAGTATCTGCGATCTCGTCCAATGCACATTGGATATGCACAGCATTTCCTGCCGCACGTTCACGACGGTGAAGGCGTTTTCCGCCGCGATCGAGGAGCATCTCCCGGACGTGGTGCTGCTGGACGTCATGCTCTCGGACGGCAACGGGCTGGAAGTGCTTGAGCGGCTCAAGGCGCGCTTTCCTGCGCTGTGCGTCATCATGCTTTCGGCGCTCGGCAAGGAGACGGACAAGGTGAAAGGGCTGAATGCCGGTGCGGACGACTATATCTCCAAGCCGTTCGGCGTGCTCGAACTCATTGCGCGCGTCAACGCGGCGCTCAGGCGCATTCACAAGACCAATCTGCTCAGCCTCGGTCAGCTCGTCATGAATACCGAAAACATGGCGGTCTACTATCGCGGCAAAGAACTCGATCTGAGCAATAAGGAATATCAGCTTCTCAAATATTTCATGCTCAACGAGGGGAAGGTGCTCTCGCGCGAGGCCATTCTCACCGACGTGTGGGGATATGACGGCGGCGAGACGCGCACGCTCGACAACCATATCGCGCGGCTGAGAAAGCTCGGACTCAATTTTGAAACGGTATTCGGCGTCGGCTATAAGTTTATTGCGGACTGATCGCAAAAAGGGGCGTGCGCCCCTTTTTTGATAGCGGGAGACGGCGCCGCGCCGTCTGCGAAGGGATCGTCTCTGCATAAGAGGACAGGCAGGTAATATGAAAAAACGCATCATGTGGATCGGCTTCGCCATCACGGCGATCGCGCTCATCGTCTTTTCCGTGGTTTCCGCCGAGATCTACTACGACAACGACATTGCCTATTCGCAGCGGTATCTGCGCGCGTATATGGCGGCATTTGACGACACGCGCAGCGTCGAAACGCTGGACGAGGCGTACGCAAAGGAGCTTTCTGCCGCGCTGGGGGGCGCCCGCGTCACCTTTCTGACTTCGGAAGGGGAGTTTATCGCCGATTCCGAGGATGAGGACGATTCTTCCCGCGCGATGCGCCCCGAAGTGCGCGATGCGATCTCCGGCGAATCGGGCGAGGGGTTCGATACGCGTGTTTCGCAGACGCTGGGCGATACGTTCATCTATTATTGCAAGCGGTTCGACGGCTACCTTGTGCGCATTGCGGAGCGAACGCAGTCGATGTGGAGCATCTATCTCGACGCGCTGCCTGCCGTTGCCGTCTTTCTGGCGGCGGACGCCGTCGTCTGTCTGCTGCTTTCCTATCTTTCTACGGGCTTCATCTTAAAGCCTTTGGAACAGCTCGCCAAGGACGCGGCAAGAAAGAAGCGCGTGGAACCCTCCGTGCCCGAACTCAAGCCCTTTGCGCAGCTCATCAACCGCATGAACGAGGACGCCGAAGCGCGCGTGCAGGAGATCGCCGAAGAGCGGGAGCAGGTCGTCAAAGCGCAGCAGTCCAAGGATGAATTCATCGCCAACGTCACGCATGAAATGAACACGCCGCTCACGTCCATCCGCGGTTTTGCGGAGCTGCTCGCATCCGGCAGCATGAACGGAGAACGCGCACAGCGCGCGGCGCAGACCATCCTTACGCAGAGCGAACGGCTGCAGAGCCTGGTCGCTTCCATCATCAATTACAGCGAGATCGACAGCGAGGACCTTCCGCTCTATGAAGTGGATGCGTCGCGCATCGCCCGCGAGACGCTTGCCGCGCTGACGCCCGAATTCCGCGAAAAGAAGATCATTCTGCTCTCCGAGATCAAGGAGGACGTCGTGCTCATGAGCCGTCACGAGCGGGTGACGGAGATTTTCGGCAATATCATCCGCAACGCCATCCGCTATAACCGCGAGGGCGGCAGCGTCTCCGTGCTTCTGACGAAGGAAGAATTTACCGTTTCGGATACGGGCATCGGCATTTCGGAGGAAAACCTCGAGCGCATCTTCGACCGGTTCTTTACGGTGGATAAATCACATAACGGCAAGAACGGCGGCTTCGGGCTGGGGCTCTCCGTCGTCAAGAAGCTGTGCAAAAAGCAGGGTTGGTCGCTCACAGTGGAGAGCAAAGAGGGCGTCGGCAGCACCTTCCGCATCGGATTTCCCCGAAATGAGGGGAACGTTTCCGCCTGATCCCGTTATTTTCACGGAAAAAATTGCCGCAGGGGCTTCCCCTGCGGCAATTTTTGTGCTATACTGTAAGAGAAGGATACGAACCCGATCAAAAGCGGAAACCGGGACGCCCATGCATTGTTGAAACCCTTGCCCGTGCCACACGGCACGCGCTGCGGGCTTCGCCGCACCTGACCGCCCGTCTTGCCGCTTTTGATGGCTTTGCACTTTTTGCGGCAGGATTTTGAGATGATTTGCCACGAAGAGGATGTAGTAATACCCAAGTATTGCAAAGACGATGAACGGCAAGGCGCGCAAAAGATGCCGCAAAAGCGAGTTCGTATTTTTCCCTTACAGGATCCTGTATGCGTGATCCCGTATGGGGAATCGCCCATGGGGCGAAGGGGAGTACGGCATGAAAATATCCATTTCAAAGGAAAACAGCGTTCCCGTCCGCGAGGGCGGCACGGGAATTTTTTTGGAAGACATCAACTATGCGCTGGACGGCGGACTGTATGCCGAATTGCTGGAAAACCGCAATTTTGAGGCGAAGGACGTCCACGGGAAGATCGGCGATTATCAGGTGAAAAACGACGGCGGGTATGCGTGGGACGTCTTTCCGGAGGGCGCGCCCGTCGCGGTCAAGGTCAAGGACGACCGTCCCCTCTTCGTGGAAAATCCGCACTATCTGCGCGTCGTGACCGAACGCGGGCAATGCGGCGTCTCCAACAGGGCGTACGGCGGCATCTGGCTGGAAAAGGGTGCGGCGCTGAAACTTTCCTTCTGGGTGCGTTCGTACGACTACCGCGGGGGCATCACCGTCGGCGTCTATGCGCGGGGGGGGATGGCGTTTGAAGTGAAATGCCGTGCGCGTGCGGACGGGAAGTGGCACAGGTACGCCTTCCGCGTCAGGACGAAGTGCGCATGCGACGGCGCGCAGTTCCGCTTTACGCTGGAGCGGGCGGGCGCTGTGCATATCGACAACTTCTCGCTTCTGCCCGAGGACGCCGTCTACGGCATCTTCCGGCGCGATCTCGCGCGGCTTCTCAAAGAGCTGCGTCCGGGATTCGTGCGTTTCCCGGGCGGCTGCGTCGTCGAGGGGAACACGCTGCAGAACCGCTACCGCTGGAAACTTTCGGTGGGACAGCCCGAACGCAGGCGGCATAACTGGAACCGCTGGGCGGTGCACGGCGCGAAAGAAGAGGGGGATTTCCGTTCGGCGTTTTCCCACTATGGTCAGACGCTGGGCATCGGCTGGTACGAATACTTTCTGCTGTGCGAATATCTCGGGGCGAAACCGCTTCCCGTCGTGGGGCTGGGGATCGCCTGCCAATATATGTCGAAAGAGGCGGTGGCGCCGGACGATCCCGAATTGGAGGCGTACATTCAGGATGCGCTCGACGTGGTGGAGTTCGCCAACGGCGGCAGGGACACCGTCTGGGGCAGGGTGCGCGCCGAAATGGGACACCCCGAACCTTTCGGATTGGAATATCTCGGGTTGGGGAACGAGCAGTGGCAGACGGAGGAGAGCGACTTTTACCGCCGTTTTGAACTGTTCTCCCGCCGCGTGCATGAAAAGTATCCCGCGATCAAGGTGATCGGCACGGTGGGGCCGGACGTGGGAACGCCGCGCTGGCGCGACGCATGGGAATGGACGCGCAAAAATCTGAAAAGCGATCCGGAATTCGTGTTTGCATCCGACGAGCACTTCTATATGCCGCCCGAATGGCTGTATGCCAATGCGGGCATGTATGACAAATATCCCCGCACGGGACTTGTTTATGCGGGAGAATATGCGGCGCACGTTCCGGGGAAAGCGGGGCTTTTGTCGCCGGAAGCCAACGTGTGGGAGGGCGCGCTCGCGGAAGCGGCGTTCATGACGGGCATGGAGCGCAATGCCGATGTCGTGGTCATGAAATCGTATGCGCCGCTGCTTGCGCGGATCGGGTATACGCAATGGAGTCCCGATCTCATCTGGTTCGACGCCCGCAGCGCGTTCGGCTCGGCAAATTATTATGTTCAGAAGATGTATTCGCTCCTGACGGGCGAAATTTCCTATCCGACCACGACGGACACGGAAAATACCTATGTTTCTGCGACCTCCTCGGGCGATCTCACCTATGTCAAGGTCGTCAACGCGGCGGATACCGCCGTGACGGCGGACGTGGAGGGCGATTTCGATTTCGGCGAGATGCTGCGCGTCGTACAGATGAAGGGAGCGCTTTCCGACTGCAACACGGCGGAAGAGCCCGAAAAGATCGTCCCCGTAGAAGTGGCGCCCACCGCGGCGCGTACGGTGGAACTTCCGCCGCACAGTTTTTCCGTGCTCATCTTCCGGAAATAACGGCTTCAAAACAGCGCTTCCCGGTCGGGAAGCGCTGTTTTATTATGGGTTTGGCAATCGGGCGCCGTGCCCCGATTGATGGGATTTTTCCGTTTTTCGCGGGGGATCAGACGG
>URHP01000051.1 GCA_900547645.1 uncultured Eubacteriales bacterium | reverse complement strand
CTACACAAGGCTATTCGTCGGCAGCGTCAGATGTGTATAAGAGACAGGGATATGATTGGGCATACAGCGCGGCGTTCAAGTGGACGGACGGTACGGCGTATCCGACTTCTCCCATTGACAACGACTGCAACGACAAGGGAACCAACAACACGCGCTTCGGGAACAGCATCCGGATTGACGTGAAGGTCGATCAGCTGACGCAGCAGGTCATCCTGTATGTGGGCGTCAATGACGGAACGGGCTACATGAGCGTCATCGACGGCGACGGAAATATGATCTACAACGGTTCCGTGGTACGCTATATTCAGGGATCGTCTGTACATTGTGCGCTCACGTTTGACGTTTCGGCAACAAAGGCAGATACGCTCACGTTCCTTCTGTATAAAGTGGGCAATAACTGTGCATTTGCGGCGGCAGCGGTCAAGGGGTATGCCTATACGCTCAGTCAGACGTCTGCCGAACTGAAAGCAGGCGATACCCTTCAGCTTTCTCTCACCCGTACGGACGGTGAATCCGTAACGGGCGCCAAATTTGCTTCTTCCTCTCCGGAAGTTGCAACGGTGGATGCGGATACCGGCCTTGTGACGGCGCTGACGGCGGGGGAAACGACCATTCAGGTCACGACTGCCGAGGGCATCGCGCTTCTTTGCACGATCAGAGTGAGCACGGAAGCAGTCGATTACGTCTACAGCTTTGCACAGGAGGAGCTTGCGCTCGATCTTTCGGCACAGACGCAGCTCGTCATCGAAGTCTCTCCCGAAGAACCGCTCGTCATGCCCGAGATCACCTGGCAGTCGGAAAACGACAATATCGTTTCCGTCGATGAAAACGGCAACGTGACGGCGGTCGGCGTAGGGACCGCAACGATCACGGCGACCGTCGCGGGCGAAACGGAGCCCCTCGAATGCAAGATCACCGTTGCATCTCCCGTCACGGCGGGCGAGGCAACGGCGGAGAATATTTCGGGACAGCATGTCACGCTCTCCGCTTTGGAGAGCGAGGAAGGATACGAAACGCTCTATTGGCAGCATTGGCAGGACGGCAAAACCAATTATATGCTCAACGCGCAGCAGTACGTCACGCAGAGCAACGTCGCCGATCAGCCCGGGAACTTCGGCGACTATAAGGCGACGATGGAGTGGTACAACAGCGCGGGGAACAATCTCGCATGGGACAGCTGCAGCAACGGCAAGCACACCGCGCAAAACGGCAGCGCCTCCGTCTTCGTGAAGCTGACGGCGGACGTGCGCGAGATCCGCGTCTATACCGGCGCATATAATGCGACCAATACGACGGAACTCTGGCTTGCCGGCGAAAAACTCGCGACGCAGTCGTTCACGGCGACGGATTCGGTTGCTTATCTGGTCGCCTTCCCCGTACGGCTGATGGCGGAGAAGAATGAGGTCGTGCTGGAAGTGCGCGTCAATTCCGCCGGGGGAGGGAATGCTTCCATTGTGGCAATTGCGGTGCTCGGCGAAGGCAAAGCCGCAGCGACCGCGCTTTCCACCCCTGTCAAAACGGAAATGACGAGCAATCAGAACGTCTATTCGCTTACGGAACTCGGCACAAAGGATTGGTTCTATCCCAATTATGAAAATCAGGGGTCGGACGAAAAGAACGGCGGTACGGCGATCAATACGGCAACGCTCGGCGAAAAAAATCAGTTCTGGGATTATTATGGCACGTTTACCTGGACGGACGGCACAACGTGGACCGCGAACGGGGTGGACAGCGACAATCCGCTCGGAACCAACAACGGCATCTGCGGCAGCGCGGTCGGCGTTACGATCACCGTGGCACAGGGCGATACCGTGCATCTGTTTGTCGCCGGCTGGAAGAGCACATATCATGTTGCTGTGTACGATTCCAACGGAACGCTTCTTTCCGATGAGCAGATCGCAACGGAAGAGGACAATGTTACCAAGGCGTATCAGCTCAGCTATGAAGTGACGCAGACGAGCGGCGAAGCGCTTACGTTCGTGATCTATCGCTATTCGTCGTTCAGCGGCAACTGCTCGCTGGCGGCAGTCGCGGTGGCGGGCGCGCAGGCGGAATAACGGATGCGTGCTCCTCTCCCCGTACGGATGCGGGGAGGGGAGATCGAAAAGGAGACTTTCATGAAGAAAAAATGCAGAGGATTTCTCATATTGCTGACGCTCGCGTTTGCTTTGGCCGGCTGCATCGGACTTGCCGCGTGCGATGACAACGCGGCGGACGACGGCGGTGCAAACAGCGGGATCGAGGAGGACGGCGCCTATCAGATCACGATTTCGGAGACGCAGCACGGCTCGGTCGCGACCGACCGCAGAACGGCGGACGAGGGCGAACTTGTCACCGTCACCGTTTCTCCCGATGAGGGCTACGGCACGGACGTGATCTATGTGGGCGAAGACGAATATTCCCTCAAAGACAATCAGGTGATCTTCGCCATGCCTGCGGAAAACGTCACCGTCGGCTGTACGTTTGCCGAATTGCCCGCAACGGATGCCGCGCCTGCGGAGTACGCCTTCCGGCTCAACGCCTATCTCAACCGCGTGATGGCAAAGAGCATCTGGACGTATACGTTCGGCGACAGCGCGCTGGAACTTTCCGTCTGGGCAGAGGATCGGGAAGTCAACGAAGACGTGGACAGCGTGAAGATGTATTTCGGTACGTCCGAATCCGCCTATGCGGTGGGACGTTCGAACGTCGCGCTGGAGGCGTTCCGCAACGGTACGGTAAACACCTACCGCGGCGAAAACGGCGCATATGCGCAGAGTACGGTGGACGGGCTGGACGTGACCGTCAAGCCGTGGGCGCCGGAAGGCGAGGTCATCGGCTATAAGGTGACCGCATCGCTTGCCTATTCCGTCCTCGGCATCGGTTCCGAGGCAGACGCAATCGGCGGGATCACGCTGTATCCCATGTTCGTCAACGGCAACATGACGTCGCCCGTCTCCATTACAAAGACGGTGACGGATGCGGGAACGGTTTCCCGTCCCAATACCTATCCGGTGCTTTCCGCCAATAACGGTTACGTCAAAAACGAATTCTACAGCGAGTCCGCCACATTCGGCAGTGCGGGCGGCATCGAGCAGGGCGAGTCCTGGGATCTCGGCGGCGATACGGACAGCGCCGCGCCCGACAGGATCGCGGTGCTCGACAATACCGATAAAAAGGACAACAATCTGATTTTCCGCGATACGGTGGGCGGCGAGATCATGTACGCCGAAGCGACCTTCCGGCTCACGGGCGTATATGCGAGCGAGCGCTGGGGTAAGTTCGGCTTCATGCTCTTCGACGGCGCGGCGTATAACGGTCTGTTCTGCTATGTGGACGCCTATATCGGCACCGACGTCGCCGTCAGCGTCGACAATGTCGCGGGTACTTCGCTCGGCTACAACCGTGCAAGAAACGGCTGGGGTTCCTGGACGACGATCTCCGGTACGAACGGTGCGTTCGATCTGCAGGACAAGACGATCACCATGAAGATCGCTTACACGGGTTCGCAGGTCTATCTGTATTCGGGCGACACGCTCGTCCTCTCGTACGCGTACAATGCGACGAACGACAGCCGTGCCGTTCTGGGCATCCGCTCTTTCAACTACGGGCTGGAAGTCACCGACTATTACGCAACCACCGATCCCGCGGATGCGAAGTATCTGGCGCACGTGCCGCAGACCATCGACTTTACGGATGCGTTCGAGCTTTCGGGCGGCGTCGCAGGGGAGATCGCTGCGGATATGACCGTTACGCAGCAGACGAGAACATTCAGCGCGCTGGAAGGTCAGAGCGGCGCGCTCTATGTGAAGAACGAGGACCTCAACGAGGCTTCCGCCTATGTCGTTCTGGTCAACGGCGAAGTCATCGACACGGCGTCGACCGTCTGGACGGGCGTGGGCGAATCCAGCCTGAAATATGAATTTGCGCTTGCCGCGGGGGAGAATACCGTGACGATCGCATATATCACCAAGCCTTCGGATATGCTGTTCAAACTCGTCGTCGTTTCGGGCGGAACGGAGTCGGATATTTCGGCGGCGGACAGCTGGACCGAATCGACGGCAAGCGTCACGGCGGAGGAAAAACCCGTCTATTACTTCCTCGGTTCCTCCGTTACCTACGGCGCGACGAACAACGGCGTGTCGTTTGTCGAAAAGGTTGCCGCGGCGCTCGGCGTGGAGTACGAAAAAGAGGCGGTCAGCGGCACTACGCTCGCACAGACCAATTCGAGTTCGTATGTCGATCGCCTGAAGAACTTCCCGACAGATCAGGCTCCCGAAGTGCTCTTTGTCCAGCTTTCCACGAACGATGCAACCAACAACGTGCCGATGGGTTCGGTCTCCGACAGTACGGACATGGAGGATTTCGACGTTTCGACGACGATCGGCGCGATCGAATACATCATCGCCTATGCGCGTGAGACGTGGGGCGCGGACGTGGTGTTCTACACCAATCCCAAGTTCAACAATGCCAACTACGAACAGCTTGTTGCCGCGCTCTACAACGTGCAGGAGAAGTGGGGCATCGAGATCATCGACTTCTACTTCTACCGCGATATGGACGCCGTCGGCGACAGCGCGCTCTCTTCCATGATGAGCGATTCCATTCACCCCAACGACGACGGTTATGAGTGGATGGCGGAAGTCATCGGCGCAAGACTGCGCAAACTGTTCGAAGAAAAAGCGCTTGCCGCTTACTTCGCAGAATAAGGCATGCAACAAAAAAGACCTTCCGGAGAGGAAGGTCTTTTTTGTTGCATGCGCCCGATCCGCATGGGGGCGTGCTGGCGGGCGCGACTTGATATTTCTTTAATTTTCATATAACAAAAACAATTATTTTTACAATTTTTCAAGCAGGTCTTGACGGGGGATAAATTTATGGTATAATACGCTTGTATCAGAGGGCGCATCATGCGTCCGCGGTGCAAAAAAAGCAAGGGAGGAAAAACATGAAAATCAAGCGGATTTTGCCGATGATTTTGGCTTTGGCGCTGCTGCTGTTTGCTGGCTGCACCGATCCCGGACAGTCGACCGGTCCCGACGGGGATGAACCGGGGATCACCGATCCCGACGAGAATCCCGACGACGGAAAGGACCCCGACGACGGTGTACAGACGGTCACGCTGGAGGGCGTCGTTGCGGACGTGTTCGGCACGGCGCTGAGCGGGGTCGCAGTCGCGCTCGACGGCGCTTCCGCCGCGACGACGGATGCTTCCGGCGCGTTCAGCGTTGCCGAAGTCGATCCCGACAGCGCGGAATCGCTTACCTTTACGGCGGACGGCTATCTTTCCGAGACGGTAGCGCTTGCGTCCTATCTTGAAGGGACGGAAGCGGGCGGCACGGCGGAGCTGGGCACGGTCTCTCTCGTGAAAAATTACGGCACGGTCTCCGGACTCGAACAGACGGATTGGGCGCAAGCGGAAGATTTCACTTTCTTTGTGACGCGCGACGTCAACGATCTGCTCGTGCGCGCCGTTTCGCCCAACAAGACGTTTACCGCGCAGGGGCGGGAGAGCAAGCTGGAAATTTATCTCGGCGTCGGCACGCCCTCCGGGACGCGCGACGAAAATGTCACGAAGGTGACGATCGAGAGCGACGGCACGGTGGAAAAGGAAAATTACGGCGGCAGATCGCTCGCTTCCTACACGGTCGTCTCGTCCGTGACGGAGGCGGGGGACGGACTGACCGTCGAGCTCGCCATTCCCTATGCCATGCTCGGCTGCGCGCGTGCGGACGAGCTCGGCTTTGCGGCGGGGCTGTATTCCAACGTGGACGGCGAACGCGCGGAGATGCTGAACGCGGACGGTTCTGACGTGGTAGACGTCGCCGATCCCACGACCTATCTGCGCGTGGCGGCGGACAACACGGTCACGGCGCCCGACGAGGCGCCCGTGGTGGACCGCGGCGAACTGACCAAGGGATATTCCCTGCGCTTCTCGGTGCCTTCGCTCAGCAATCAGGCGGACGTTGCCGACGACTTCTATCTGAAGGCGGACAAGCAGGAGGACGGGTTCCCCGCATCAATGATAGGGTTCGGCGATTTTGAAAGCGACGAATACGTCAAACTCATTTTCCACACGTCCGAGACGGACGGCAGCGGCTGGAACATTCAGGCATCCGATCTGACCGTGCTGGTCAATGCGGAAAAGGCGACGTACCGCACGGGGCTCACCAAGTTCTGGACGACCGACGGCGGTTATTCGAAGTTTGACGACGAGGATACCCTGCTTACGAACGCGCCCGTCTACAGCGAACAGGAAGGGTACTTCACGCTCACGCTGAAAGTGCTCTTTACGGAGATCCCCGAATACAGCGCGGACGGCGAAGTCTCGCTGTTCGCCATGGAATTTGCCATGGGGGACATTGAGAACGGCCTCATTTACGACGCGTCCAACTATCTGAACGGCATGCTGATCGACGGCGTTTCGCACGGGGATCCCGCCGCGCAGAGTTCCTATTTCGTCATTCAGTCGACGGAGGACGATTCCGTGGACCAATCGCTGATCGAAGGATTCGGACTGGAATTTTCGATGAGCGCCGATCATATCTACGCGAAGGTGGAACGCGGGGCCACGTCCATGAAGCTCACGCTCCGCTCCTTCGGCACGTGGGACAACAACGACTTTATCCGTCTCATCGTACACACCGCCGACTATGACTGTTCGGATTGGGGGCTTGCGCTCTCCGACGTCAGCTTTACGATCTATCAGGACGCGGCGTATTGGCAGACGGGCAAGATCTACTTCTCCGAGGGCGCGGACGATCAGTTCCACGGAACGGATACGACCATTCACGCTCCCGAATATACGCAGAGCGACGGCTATTGGACGCTCACGCTCACGATCGAATATATCGAATTCGGTACGGGCATTTTGCAGGATACTTCCTTCCGTGCCATGCTCGTGGAGTACACGAACGGCACGGCGAATTTCGGCGCCAAGCAGGACGGAGTCGCGCTGGAGAGCGCCGAAGACCAGGCGAACTGGTTTGTATTGTAAGGAGGAACGGTCATGAATACGAAGAATAAAGTTCTGTCGCTTTCGCTGTGCGCGGCGTTCGGCGCGGCATTCGTGCTGAGCAGCGCCGTCCTTCCGTCCGTACCCGCCGTCTTTGCGGAGACGAATTCGTTGCAGACGGCGATCGACGGCGCGCAGTCGGGCGAGACCGTCAAACTGACGGAAAATTGTGCGGAAGCCGTCACCGTTGCGGAGGACGACAACATCGTGCTCGATCTGAACGGGTTTGAAATTTCCGCGACGCTCACCAACAACGGAACGCTGAAGATCGTGGATTCGGTCGAGACGGGCGCATTCCGCCTGACGAGCAACACGTCGGGCGTTGTGTCGGCGATCGTCAACAACGGCGATCTGACGTTCGACGGCGCGGTCGTCGAAGTCACGGGCACGGGAAATCAGACGGACATCCGCGGCATCACCAATAACAGCGGCGCAACCGTCTCCTTCCTGAGCGGCGACATCAGCGTCATTTCCTCGGGCGGCTATTTCGGCAACGCCATCTACAATGCGGCGGGCGGCACCGTGGAAGAAATCTCGGGCGGCACGCTCAGTGCGCAGATCTCCAACACGAATGTGAAGCTCAACAGCGTCGCCATCAATAATTTCGGGACGATCAAGGACATTTCGGGCGGCAAGATCACATCCGAAAACAACGGCAACGGCGGGACCGAGTGGTATGCCGTCGCCATCCGGAACGGCAGCGGCGGCGTCATCGAATCCATTTCGGGCGGCGAGCTGTACGGCTGCACCGATAACGGCAGCGAGGTCGCCTATGCGATCTTCAACCAGAGCGGCGGCACGATCAAAGAAATTTCCGGCGGCAAGATGACGGGCGAAAAGAAGGAAGGCGGCATCGAATGGGCGTTCGGCATCCGCAACGAAGGGAACATTCAGCTCATCTCCGGCGGTCAGATCATCGCGCGCATTTCGCATACGTCGTCTTCGGGCGCGCCCAACGCCGTCGGGCTGTGTAACGACGGCACGGTGGGGAATGTGACGGGCGGCACCTTCTTCGCAGCGTCCTCGTCGGTGAACGGAGGGACGTACGCCATCCGTACCCGCCGGGCAGATCATTCCATCACCATTTCGGGCGGCGCGTACTATGTGGAAAAGGGTACGGAGTTTATCCGCAACGAAAGCCCCGCGACCACGAACTATGCGCAGGGATACGCGCTTTCGGCGGCGTCGCGGAACGGCTACAGCTATGCGATCCCCGACGGCGGCAGATATGAAGAGAACGTGGAAGCCGGTACGGCTGTAACATATGATGCTTCGGACGAGCCGCTCAAGGAGTACGAGCTTGTGGACGTCAACGGAAGCGCCGCGTCCATCGGAAACAACGAATACGCCACCATCGATCAGGCGATCGCCGCCGCAGAGGCGGGTGAGACCGTGGTCGTCGAGCGCGATACGACGGGCTTTACCGTTTCCGCAGGCAAGGACGTCACGGTCGACCTCAACGGCTGCGAGGTCACGGGCAGCGTCGTGAACAACGGCACGCTCGAGATCGTCGATTCCGTCGGCACGGGCAGACTGTACAAGTCCACGTCGGCAAACGGGCTTGATCCGCTCATTTCCAACTACGGCACGCTTGTCTGGAATGCAGCGGGCAGGATCGACGGCTATGGCGACTCGACGCAGGCGGACGGCATCTATAACTATGCGGGCGCCGTGCTCACGGTGGAGGGAGGGCTCCTGCGCTCCTTCTCGTTCGGAAATTGCTGGTCGCACACCGTCGTCAATGAGGGCACCGCGACCGTCAACGGCGGCATGCTCGAGACCATGGCATTCAGTGCCGGAAATGCGAGCAATATCGTGGGAATCACCGGCGATGCGAGCAGCATCTGCACGATCAACGGCGGTACGGTCTATGCGCAGTCTGCAGGGAACGGCGGCAGTGCGGTCGGCGTACGCACGCGCGGAACGGCAAGCGCAACCGTCAACGGCGGTACCGTAAAGGCAGTAACGGCAGGCGTGACGGGTACCTGCGAGGCATACGGTATCAACAATGAAGCGACGGGCTCCTCCGTCACCGTGAACGGCGGTTCGGTCGAAGCGGTCGCCTATAACGACTTTGCATTCGGTATCCGCGGCGCGGGCACGGTGACCGTCACGGGCGGTAAAATTTCCGCCTATGCCGATCACGAGCGGAACGCGCCCAACATCATCGGGCTTGCCATGTTCTCGGGAACAGCAAATGTTTCGGGCGGCTACTTCAAGGCGTATTCGCTCACCCCTGAGGGGATCACGGCGGGCATCCGCGCCAATCAGGGCTCCACGGTCAACGTCTCGGGCGGCGCGTTCGAGATCAACAAAGTGGCAGAAGCGAACTTTGTGCTGGCAAACGGCGGCACGGTCAACTATGAAGATCAGACTTCGCTGCGCAAGATGCAGACGGAGACCGTCCGCTATGCCGCAGCCGAGAACGACGTGATCGTCGAACAGCTCGACGGCACCGCGTTTGCGGGCGTCGACGTGCTGCGCGACGGCGAGACGCTGTACAGCTACCACGCGGCTGCGAACGGCAACCGCATTGCGGACGGCTATGTCATGGAGGACGGTACCATCTTGAAACAGGAAGATCTTGCAACTCTCACGCAGTCGGCAACGGTGCAGGTCAACTACACCGATGCGCCCGTCTATTATTTCCTCGGTTCCTCGGTCACGTACGGACATGCGAACAACGGTTCCTCGTTTGTCAACGAGATCCAGAATTTGCTGCAGTGCGTCTGCGTCAAGGAAGCGGTCAGCGGCACCACGCTCGCCAACAACGGTTCCAATTCGTATGTGGCGCGCATGCTCAGCAATTGGGATAAGAACGCCAAGGTCGATACGCTCATCGTGCAGCTCTCCACCAACGACGTTTCCCAAAACATTGCGCGCGGCACGATCTCGGATACCAAGAATCCGGAAGACATCGACAATACCACCACGCTTGGCGCGATCGAATACATCATCGCCTATGCGAAAAAGACCTGGAACTGCGAGGTCGTCTTCTATACCAATCCGAAGTACAACAACGCGCAGTATGAAAGCCTTGTCAAAGATCTGTATCAGATCCAGGAAAAGTGGGGCATCGGGATCGTCGATTTCTACTACTACAAGGATATGGATCCGCTGAGCGACGAGACGCTTGCAAGCTATATGGCGGACGCCATTCATCCCAATGCGATGGGGTATCGCTGGATGGGCGAAGTGTTCGCGGAATATCTTTCCAAGTAAAACCGCGTTTCATGCAAAAAGGACGGCTGTCTTACGGCAGCCGTCTTTTTTTGTCAGGTCTTGCAACCGCTCTGCGGACGTGCTATAATAGGGGCATGGAGTATTGTATTTCGGACATTCACGGCTGTTACGGGCTCTTCTGCCGTCTGATGGATAAAATCGGACTGAACGGCGGCGATACGCTGTATGTTCTGGGCGACTTTATCGATAAGGGACCGCAGAGCATCCGCCTTGCAAAGCTGCTGTTTTCCATGCCGAATGCCGTATGTATCGCAGGGAATCACGAATATGACTTTCTGAAGTATTACCGCGGACTCATGCGGCAGACGCGCGACTATGATTTTGTGCTGGAACAGCTGCGCGCCTATTTTCCGGACGGACAGCTGCTTGATTGGGAAACCGTGGACAGGTTGGACTTTTTGCCCTTTTTTATCGAAAAAGAAGATTGGATCGGCGTCCATGCGGGGCTCCCCGTTTCGGAGGACGGGACGCTGCTGCCGCCGGAGGAGGCGACGTGCGAACAGCTCGTCTATGACAGAAGGTTCAAGGATGCGGACGTGCTTCCCAAGGGCGGGAAATGCGTGCTGTACGGGCATACGCCGGTGCGCTATCTGACGGGAAAGGACGAGATCCTGTTTTATCCGCGCGCAGAGGGGCGCGGGCGGGGGCGGAACATTTCCGGTTATTGCAAGATCCATCTCGACATGATGACGGCGCACAGCGGCGTAGCGGGCTGCGTCTGCATCGACACGTGCCGCTGTTTTTATGTCCGGGACGATTAAAACGTTTTCTTCTGACGGACGCTCGTGCAGAGTTCTTCGGGACTCCCGAGGGAAAACTCCGCGTTTTTTGTATCTCATGGAAATGACGAAGGGGCGGAAGGGTGCGGAGGTTTGACGGAATCCCGCGGGCTTTGTCGTTTTCGCGCGCCGCCGCTTGACTTTTTTTTGGAAACGTGATACGCTTGTGAAGGTTCACCGCGCGGCAGTGTGCAGCACGCAAAAGAGGAGGCTGAGAGCATCATGCTGTATCTCTGGATCTTTCTCATCGTTGTCGGGCTCGCCCTCCTGGTCAAGGGGGCGGATTTCTTTGTGGACGGCGCCGCGGGCATTGCGGGGAAGTGCCGCATTTCGCCGCTCGTCATCGGGCTGACCGTCGTTGCGTT
>URHP01000050.1 GCA_900547645.1 uncultured Eubacteriales bacterium | reverse complement strand
CTCGTGGGCTCGGAGATGTGTATAAGAGACAGCCACAACGGTGGGGATCCCCGCCGACGAGAGCGTCAGCATGAGGCAAAAGAGCGGATACGCCATATGATACAGCCCTTCGCCGTAGCTGCCGAGCAGGTTGGCGAGCGGGATGCGGTACAGCGCGCCGATCCCCTTGGCGAGCAGTCCCCCGAGCGAGATGATCGCCGCGTTTTTGAAAAATTTCAGATGCTTCATATATGTACGCGCCGCGCCCCGAAGGGCACGGCGCGCCGCCCGCGTCGGACGCGCTCAGACGAACTGGCTGGCGATGATGTCCGCCGTCAGGCGGGCGAGCTTGACGCAGGACGCCTCCATGATCGCGCCCGCCTCCTCCGAAAGGAGAATGACCGCCCCCAGACAGTCGCCGCCGGCGACGATGGGAACGACGAGCTGCGCCGTGAACGCGCTCTCCGCATCCCGCACGACGGGCAGGATGCGCCCGCCCTCCGCAAGGCTTGCAAGATGGCTGCGCCGTGCCGCCATGAGCTCCGTCATTTCGTCGGAAACGGCGTGCCCTAAAAGCGCCTTTCTGCCCGCGCCGAAGGCGTGCAGGATATTGTCCGCATCCGAAATCGCCGCGAGAAATCCGCTCTGTTCGTGCAGCGACTTTGCCGTTCCCTCCGAAAAACGCTCCACCGAAGCGATGGGCGAATATTTTTTGAGCATCAGCTCGTCGCGGTCGGTGAACAGTTCCAGCGGATCCCCTTCGCGGATGCGAAGCGTCCTTCTGATCTCCTTGGGAATGACGACGCGCCCGAGCTCGTCGATCCTTCTCACGATCCCCGTTGCTTTCATAGTTACCTCCGTATATTGTCATTATGCAACGGTGCGGAATTTCTATGCGGAATTGGGAACAACAGGCATTTTCCGCCGCAAAAAGATCAAAACAACCCGGACGGAAGCACCAAAAGCAGTTGCCTTTCCGCGGACATAGTGCTATAATGCCTGCGGAAAAAATGGTGAAATCAAATTCACAAGAGTGACACTATGGTTCAGATCATCGTCAAAGTCCTGCTGATCATGCTGGTGCTGTTCGCCTTTGCCGTGCCGGGGTTTGTGCTTCGGAAGACCAACCTCGTCCGCTCGGACAGCCTGTACTCCGTCTCCAATATCCTGCTGTGTTTTGCCCAGCCCATGCTCATCATTCAGGCGTTCGCCGTCGATCCGATCGCCCCGAGCGGCGGGACGCTCCTCAACTTTTTATGGGTGTTCCTGTTCTCCGTCGCGGCGATCTTTCTGACGTTCGGCGCCTCGAAGCTGTGTTTTCTGTTCATGAAGGGGGACGAACAGCGCAGAAAGCGCGACGTCCTGGTGTTCATCGGCACCTTTTCCAACTGCGCCTTCGTCGGGATCCCCTTCGTGGAAATGTTCACGGACGGCAATTCCGAGGCGATGATGTACATCACCGTGTTCACCGTGGTGTTCAACCTGCTTCTGTGGACGCTGGGCGCCTACCTCATCACGCAGGATAAAAAGCAGATCTCGCTCAAAAAGGCGTTCCTCAACCCCTGCACGATCGCGTCCGTCGTCGGGTTTATCCTCTTTCTGGTGCCGCAGATCAACATTTTCAACATGAACGAAGTGAAAGAGCTGCAGCAGATCGTGACCTACGGCGGCGGCATGACCGCGCCCCTTTCCATGCTGGTGGTGGGCGTGCGCATTGCGGAGCTTTCCCCCAAAAAGCTGTTCTGCGACAAGACCGTCTATCTTGCCGCATTCGTGCGGCTGGTGCTTTCCGCCGCGCTGACCTATCTGCTGATCCTGCCCTTCAAACTGACGGGCGTGTTTGCGGATACGCCGTACGTCCTGCTTGCGCCCGTCATCGCCATGGCAATGCCGCCCGCCGCGAGCGTGGTGGCGTTTGCGGAAAAAATGGACGGCGAAAAGGAATTTGCCGCCGCCGCATACTCGACGGGCACCCTGCTCTCCGTTGTCACCCTGCCCGTCGCCATGCTGCTCATTTCGCTGTGACGCCGTCTGCCGGCACTCCGCTTTCCGTTGAGAGCACAGAGGCGTCTGAAATATTTCAAAAACCAAAAAACGCGGCAAACGCCGCGTTTTTATTTAATATTCGCTGAGTCCGATCAGAGAATCCGCCGTTCGGAAAAAATCTTCATGCGCAGCCCGATCCCTCAGAAAAAAACTCAGACCAGTCCGTACTCTTCGGCGAGTTTCCGGAATGCGGGAAGGCTGCGTTCGATGACGGCGCGTTCCACGCAGTAGGAGACGCGCACATAGCCCTTGACGCCGAATCCGTCGGAAGGGACGAGCAGCAGTTCGTGCGCCTTTGCGCGGCGGCAGAACGCTTCGGCGTCCGGCTCGGGCGACTTCATGAACAGGTAGAACGCCCCTTCGGGGGGAACGCATTCAAACCCGCACGCGGTCAGCGCGTGCAGGAGAAGGTCGCGGTTCTTGCGGTACTCCTCCACGTCGCCAGACTTTCCGAGGCAGGTTGCGACGACGCGCTGGAAGAGCGCAGGCGCGCACACGAAGCCCAGCGCCCTGCCCGCGCCGCACACGGCGGAAAATACGTCGCGCGCCCCCTCGCACTGCGGAGAGACGGCGATATAGCCGATGCGCTCGCCCGCAAGAGAGAGCGACTTGGAAAAGGAATAGCAGACGACGGTGTTCGGATAGAACGCCATGGGATAGGGCACCTCCGCCCCGTACGTCAGCTCGCGGTAAGGCTCGTCGGCAATGAGGAAGACGGGCGCGCCGCGCTCCCTGCTCTTTTTTTCGAGCAGCGCGCCCAGCGCCTGCAGCTCCGTTCGGGAATACACCGCCCCCGTCGGATTGTTGGGGGAATTGATGATGACGCCCTTGGTATGTACGCCAACGGCTTTTTCGAGAGCGTCCATGTCCGGATGGAAGTCCTTCCCGCACGCCGCTTCCACGACCTTGCCGCCCGCGCTCTCGATAAACACGCGGTATTCGGGGAAACAGGGGGTGACGATGACGAATTCATCCCCCTCCTCGCACAGCGCGCCCAGCGTGATGGTGAGGGACGCCGCCGCGCCGCACGTCATGTACACGCCCTCTGCAGACATGGGTACCCCGAATGCCGTGCGGATATAGTCTGCAACCGCTTCGCGCACCTCGGGCGCACCCGCTGCGGACGTGTAGCCGTGCAGCTTCAGCGAGGGCACGGTTTTGACCAGCCGCACGATCTCCTCGTTCACCTCGCGGGGCGCGGGCACGCCGGGATTGCCGATGGAAAAATCAAAGACGTTCTCCTCCCCGATCTCGCGCTTGCGTGCGTTTCCGTACTCAAAGATCTCGCGGATGACCGACCGCGCTTCCCCGAGCCTTTTGTTTCTTGCATTGACCATGCTCCGATTCCTCCCGTTGTTATGATTGTGCGTCCCGCACGGCGTGCGCGGACATGCAAACGTTCACTTTTCGCCCGCCAGACGATAGCTTTCGTCCAGCAGATTCCGCAGTTCCCCGACGGGGACCGTGCCGTCGAGCAGCGCCGTCACCCAGCTTTTTTTATTCATGTGCCACCCGCGGAAATATTTCACGCCGTCCGCCCTTGCGTCAAGCTCCTGCGGTCGCATGCGCAGATCGACGATCTCCACGACGTCCGTGCGCGGGAGTCCGAGTTTGTCCGCCGCGACGGTGAGAAAGGCGGCATACCACTTGCGGTTGTCCCTGCGGCGGAGCACCGCGTTGGACGGAGAACGTTCCCAGAGATATTCGGGGCGGTCGCCGTAGCGCTCCCGTGCGTAGTCAAGCAGCGCACGGCTGACGTCGGCGCGGAACGCGTTCCGTTCAAAACAGGCGGCGCGGATCGCCCGCAGCGCTGCAAGATACTCTTCGCGCACGCGTCCGACAAAGGCGCCCTGCGCCCCTTCGATGCGGTGCAGGACGTACTCCGACTGCGTCTGCACGTCCGTCAGCCGCGCGGACACCTCCCCGAAGGGGCGATCGCCGCTTCGAACAGGAACTGCCCGTCGCAGAGCGGCCACGCGTAGAACAGCGCGTCTCCCCGCTCCCGGAACCCGTAGGCGAGCGCCCTGTCCCGCACGGGAACGGCGTCCGAAAACAGCGTCTTTTCCTCCGCCATGCTCCCCTCCGCTCATTCCGCGTGCAGCATTTTCTTCAAAAACCGTCCCGTATAGGAGCGCTCGCAGGCGGCGACTTCCTCGGGCGAGCCCGTGCAGAGCACCGTGCCGCCGCCGTCGCCCCCTTCGGGCCCCAGATCGATGATCCAATCCGCCACCTTGATGACGTCGAGGTTGTGTTCGATGACGAGCACGGTATTGCCGCCGTCCCGGAAGCGCAGCAGGATCCTGACGAGCTTGTCCACGTCGTAGCTGTGCAGCCCCGTCGTCGGCTCGTCCAGAATGTAGAACGTACGCCCCGTGGAGCGCTTGGAAAGCTCGGTGGCGAGCTTGACGCGCTGCGCCTCGCCGCCCGAGAGCGTGGTCGCCGACTGCCCGAGCCTGATATACCCCAGCCCCACTTCGTTGAGGGTCGCCAGCTTGTTGTAGATGGACGGCAGGCTTTTGAAGAAGTCGCACGCCTCCTCCACCGTCATGTCGAGGACGTCCGCAATGGACTTGCCCTTATATTTTACTTCCAGCGTCTCGCGGTTGTAGCGCTTGCCGCCGCACACCTCGCAGGGGACGTATACGTCGGGCAGGAAGTGCATTTCGATCTTCATGATGCCGTCGCCCTGACAGTTTTCACACCTGCCGCCCGCCACGTTGAAGGAAAACCTGCCCGACTTGAAGCCCATCGCCTTTGCGTCGGGCGTCGCGGCGAACAACTCGCGGATGGCGGTGAATACGCCCGTATAGGTCGCCGGATTGGAGCGGGGCGTCCTGCCGATGGGCGACTGATCGATGGCGATGACCTTGTCGAAATAGTCCAGCCCCCTGCAGCCGTCGCTCTTGCCGGCGGGCAGACGGGAACCGCCCAGCGCGTTGGACAAAAGGGGCAGCACGATCTCGTTGACGAGAGAGGACTTGCCCGAACCCGACACGCCCGTGACGGCGGTCATGAGCCCCGCGGGGATCTTTACGTCGATCCCCTTCAGGTTGTTCTGACGGCAGCCGTCCACTTCGAACCAACGACCGTCCGGCTGTTTTCTGACGGCGGGGACCTCGATCCTGCGCCTTCCCGCAAGAAAATCGCCCGTGATGGAGCGCGGCTCGTTCATAATATCTTCGACCGTGCCGCAGGCGACGATCTCGCCGCCGTGGACGCCCGCCTTGGGTCCGACGTCCACAATGTAATCCGCCGCCCGCATGGTGTCCTCGTCATGCTCGACGACGATGAGCGTGTTCCCGAGGTCGCGCAGCCCCTTTAAAGAGGCGAGCAGCTTTTCGTTGTCGCGCTGATGCAGCCCGATGCTCGGCTCGTCCAGAATGTACAGGACGCCCGTCAGCGCGCTGCCGATCTGCGTGGCAAGGCGGATGCGCTGGCTCTCGCCCCCAGAAAGCGTCGCCGCGCTGCGCGAAAGGGTGAGGTAATCCAGCCCCACGCCCACGAGAAAGTTGAGACGGCTTTTGATCTCCTTGAGAATGACGTCCGCAATGGCGTGCTGGGTGGGCGTGAGCTGCACGCCGTCCAGAAACGCCGCAATATCCCTGACGGGCAGATCGCACACCTGCGCGATATTCCTGCCCCCCACCGTGACGGCGAGCGCCTCCTTTTTCAGGCGCTTCCCGTGGCATTCGGGGCAGTCGGACGTGCGCATATACCGCTCGATATCCCACTTAACGCCCACCGAGCTCGTCTGATTGTGCCGCCGCTGCAGGTTGTTGACAAACCCTTCCCACGCGCTCTTGTAAGAGGAACGGAAGGTACGGGTGCTGTATTCCAGGTCGATCTTCTCGCCGCCGTTGCCGTACATCAGCAGGTTGAACACGCTCTCGGGCAGGTCTTTGACGGGCACGTCCAGCGAAAACCCGTAATGACGGGACAGCGCGGAAAGATACATCTGCGTGACCGAGGAGGAATCGAGATTCCAGCCGCTGATGCGGATCGCCCCCTCGCGCAGCGTCTTGGTGCGGTCGGGGCAGATGAGGTCGGCGTCCACCGTCTGCTTGAATCCCAGCCCCGAACAGACGGGACAGGCGCCCCACGGCGTGTTGAAGGAGAACAGACGCGGCTCGATCTCCTCAATGGAAATATTGCAGTCGGGGCAGGCGTAGCGCGTGGAATAGAGCGTCTCCTCCCCGCCGCAGTCGATGACGACCAGCCCGTCCGCAAGCCCCAACGCCGTCTCCAGACTCTCCGTGAGCCGCTTGAGGATGCCCTCTTTGACGACGAGGCGGTCAACGACCACGCCGATGTTGTGCTTGACGTTCTTATCGAGCCTGATCTCTTCCTGCAATTCATAGATGCTGCCGTCGATCTTGACGCGCACGAATCCGCTCTTGCGGTATCCCGCAAGTTCCTTGACGTATTCGCCCTTTCTGCCGCGCACGACGGGAGCGGTCACCATGATCTTGCTTCCGTCCGGCATCGCCATGACCTTGTCGGCGATCTCGTCCACCGTCTGGCGGCGGATCTCCCTGCCGCACTTGGGACAGTGCGGGACGCCCACGCGCGCGAACAGCAGACGGAGATAGTCATAGATCTCCGTCACCGTTCCCACCGTGGAACGGGGATTGTGCGAGGTCGTCTTCTGATCGATGGAGATGGCGGGAGAAAGCCCCTCGATGGACTCCACGTCCGGCTTTTCCATCATGCCGAGGAACTGCCGCGCATAGGACGAAAGGCTCTCCATATATCTGCGCTGTCCTTCCGCGAAGATGGTATCGAAGGCGAGCGTCGATTTTCCGCTGCCCGAAAGTCCCGTAAATACCGTGAGCGTGTTGCGCGGAATGTGTACGTCAACGTTCTTTAAGTTGTTTTCCTTGGCGCCTTTTACGTAAATTTCTTCTTTCATAGTCCTGTTGTCTGACGCGCGGACCGGTCGGTGCGCCGCCGTATTCTGCAAACAATTCTCCCGCTTCCTCCGGGAAGCAGGAGAGATCCGTCCATTGCGGAGAACAAGCCCTCCGCTGCAATCGATTGTGCGGGCGGCATCCGGAAATCATGCGCCGCCCGGCGCTCATACGCTGCCCGTTCGCAGCAAAAGTCCGGCGATATGCATGACCGCCGCGTCGATCTGCTTCCAGTTTGCTCCGCCGTAACGGATCTCGCGGGCGCGGTCGAGCGTTGCGCGGGAGACGGCAAGCACGGCATACACGCCCTTTTCCTGCGCGGAAAGACACTGCGCAAGGCTGTCGTCCACAAGAACGTCGATGCCGTGATCCCGGCAGTACGTACCCTTGTCCGCGCACTCGGCGACGATCTCATCGTACGGGATATGCCGTTTTTCCAGCCAGTCGCGGGAGAGTTTTTCGGGATTGCCGAACCACTCCGCCACGCGGGAGGTCAGAACGGTGACGTGGAAGCCCGCGCTGCGCCAGCGCTCCAGCACTTCTTTGGCGCCCTTGCGCGCGGGCGCGTCGGTGAATGCCGTGATCCCGCCGTCGTGCACGAATGCGAGCACGTCGTCATGCGACCAGTCATACACCTTTTCGAGCATGTGCGCGTTTTCGTCGATCAGCCGAAAGGGAAGATGGTTCCTGCGGATATACTCGCCCGCGTAGCGGACGCGGTCCACCGCATTCAACGTATCGTCGATGTCAACGGCTATACGCATATTTCTCCTCCGTAATATAGTCTCTCCGTCCGATTCCGCCGACCGGAGCGCAATTTATTTGCGCATCCGCTTGCGGAGTTCGTTGATGGTCTCGCGGATCTCGATGGCGCGCTCGAAATCGAGCTGCGCGGAAGCGACCTTCATCAGCGCCTTGAGCTTTTCGATCTCTTCGGGAATATCCTTCGCCTTGACCTCGGACGCGCGCTTCGCCTTGGAGGTGATGACGAGCGTCTCGGCGACCTTTTTGACGATGGTTTTGGGAATGATGCCGTGTTCTTCGTTGTACTTCTGCTGTACGGCGCGGCGGCGGTTGGTCTCGTCGATGGCGCGCTGCATGCTGCCCGTCATCTCGTCCGCATACATGATGACGCGCCCTTCGGCATTGCGCGCCGCCCTGCCGATGGTCTGCACGAGCGACGTCTCGCTGCGGAGGAACCCCTCTTTATCGGCGTCGAGGATGGCGACGAGCTGCACCTCGGGGAGGTCGAGCCCCTCGCGCAGCAAATTGATGCCGCACAGTACGTCAAATTCGCCCGAACGCAGTCCGTTCACGATGTCGATGCGCTCCAGCGCGTCGATGTCCGAGTGCATGTAGCGCACCTTGACGCCGTTTTCCTTGAGGTAATCGGTCAGATTTTCCGCCATACGCTTGGTCAGCGTTGTGACCAGCACCCTTCCGCCCTTTTCCACGACCTTGTGCACTTCGGACAGAAGATCGTCGATCTGCCCCTTTGTGGGCTTGACCGTGACGGGCGGATCGAGAAGCCCCGTGGGGCGGATAAGCTGTTCGACGACCTGCCCCGCCTGTTCCAGCTCGTATGGCGCGGGCGTCGCCGAGACGCAGATCATCTGCGGCACGCGCGCATCGAACTCTTCAAAGGTGAGCGGACGGTTGTCGAACGCCGACTTCATGCGGAACCCGTACTCCACAAGGTTGATCTTGCGCGCAAGGTCTCCGTTGTACATGGCGCGGATCTGCGGGATGGTCATGTGGCTCTCGTCGATGAACACGAGGAAATTCTCGGGGAAATAGTCGAGCAGCGTGAACGAAGGCTGCCCGGGGCTGCGCCCGTCGAAATAGCGGGAATAGTTTTCCACGCCCGAACAATAGCCGATCTCGCGCAGCATTTCAAGGTCGTGTTCGGTGCGCTGGGAAAGACGCTGCGCCTCCAGGAGCTTCCCCGCGTCCTCAAACGCCTTGGCTTCGCCTTTCAGGTCCTCCTCGATCATGGCGAGCGCCAAGGCGAGCTTCTCCGTGCCGACCGCATAGTGGCTGGCGGGAAAGATGACGGCATGTCTGAGCGAAGAGACGACCTTGCCCGTCACCACGTCCACCTCGCCCAGCGAGTCGATCTCGTCGCCGAAAAATTCGACGCGCACGGCGACTTCGGAATTGGACGCGGGGAAGATCTCCACCACGTCCCCCCGCACGCGGAAGGTGGAGCGCTTGAAATCCATGTCGTTACGCGAATATTGGATGCCGACCAGCCTGGTCAGCAGTTCGTCGCGCGACATCTCCTGCCCCGGCCGCAGCGAAATGCCGAGGCGAAAAAATTCCTCGGGCGCGCCCAGACCGTAAATGCAGGACACCGAAGAGACGACGATCACGTCGTCCCGCTCGCCGAGCGAACAGGTCGCCGCATTGCGGAGCTTGTCGATCTCGTCGTTCGTGGAGGAATCCTTTTCGATATAAGTATCCGTCGAGGGGATGTAGCTCTCCGGCTGATAGTAGTCGTAATAGGAGACGAAATACTCCACGCGGTTTTCGGGGAAAAAGGCGCGGAATTCGTTGCACAGCTGCGCCGCAAGCGTCTTGTTGTGCGCAATGACCAGCGCGGGACGCCCCACGTTTCGGATGACGTTCGCCATCGTGAAGGTCTTTCCGCTGCCCGTCACGCCGACCAGCACCTGCGTGCGGATGCCGTCGAGCACGCCCTGCGTGAGTTTTTCGATCGCCTGCGGCTGATCGCCCGTCGGCTGAAAGGGCGCGTGCAGCCTGAATTCGTGGTGTTCCATATAAATGCCCTCTGTTCACAGATTTCTTTTTGAACTGACAAAAAGAAATCTCGTGAGTTTCAGGAAAACCCAACGTTCGCCAAAGGCTCTGCGTTCGGTTTTCCTCTGTGCAGGAATGCGCAAACTATGGCAAACTTTTGTTCGCCGTCTATCATACCGCAATCGCGCAAAAATGTCAACTCTTTAGGAGAAGATGAGTTTCAGCAAAACGCCGATGAGCGCGGAGGCAAGCCCGCACGCCGCGGCAACCAGAAGGCGCACGAAAAAGCGCCTGCGGTCGGTATGCACGCTGCGCACGAACGCCGTCCCCTTGGGACGCAGCTCGACGACGTACATCTTTTCCCCCTTGCGGTCGGTGGCGATATAGTCGAAATAACCGTCCTGCGAGAGGGACGCGAGCGTGCGCTCCAGCCCTTCGGCGTCGCACTTGATTTTGACGAGGGCAAGCACCTCGTCGGGCGAAGCAAGAAAACGCGCTTTCCCCGCAGAGAGCGTGAGAAGCGCGCGCATCACGTCATTTTCCCTTCTGTCCAGCGTCGCGTTCCACATAGTCAACCCCCGACGAGGAAGACGGCAGCGGCGAGAAGCGCGCCCAAAAGCCCGCCCGCAAAGGCGCCCAGAAAGGCATAGAGCGCCGTTTTTCTGACGCGCAGACGCGTCTCGCGCGCCTGTTCGCGTACATGGGCGGCATATGCGCGCCCCGCGGGCAGGATCCGCAAACAGTACGTCCCGTTTTCCGCGTAACGCATTTCCAGAAAGCGGCAATCCGCAAGATAGGAGAGCATTTCGCCCGTCTGCTCCCCTTCGGAACAGGGTGCGAGATCGCTCTCTTCCAGAATATGATAGCCGCCGCCCGGGCACAGCGCTTCCAGCCGTTCGAGCAATGCGCCCGTCCGTTCATCCAACGTCGTCACGCGCACAGTATGCGCCTTTCGGAGCGGGAATATCCCGCCCGGCTACAGGGCGATGGGATTGAAGCGGTACAGCATCGACGCCAGAGGCGAAGAGGTGACGAGCGATTCGATCTTTCCGAAAACGGAGACCAGCGTCTCGCCGAAGGGAAGTCCCGCGCCGCTCTGCACAAGGTAGGAGACCGCAAAATCAAAGCCTGCAATGATGAGAAAGCAGAGCGCGGCGAACACGACCGCCATGAGCACGCCGTCCACGACGCCCAGAACAAGGCTGCCCTTGAGTTTGCGGACGAGCAGATTGACGAGCAGCGTGATCAGGATGATGACGACAAGCAGGACGGCGAAGCAGATCGCCGCCACGATGACGGTGCCGAGCAGCGGCGCCCCCGTGCCGAGCGAAGGCATGCCGCCCGCAATGACCGCCGCAAAGTCCGCAAGGAAGGGCACGCGGACCGCCATGAACACGGCGAGCACGAGCGCGCCCACGCCGAGCGCCACGGTGAATACCGTCCAGACGGAGCGGGCAAGCCCGATGCGGTAGCCCGCGCGGATGAGGACGAGACAGAAAGCAACGGTCAGAAGATCCATGGCGTACTTGCCCAGGAACTCCGTCCAGGCCGCGCTTTCATACAGCACGGAGAGCGGCGCGGGCTGCACGCCGAACAGGGGCAGCGCGACCAGCACCGGCGCACCGAGCACAACCACAAACACGGCAAGGTTGAGCACGGCGGTCAGCCCGCCGAGGATGCGGCTCATGACACGGAAGAAGAGCGGCGCGGGACGCATGCGCGCAAGCATGGCGT